>JAWUVT010000042.1:0-40440 GCA_034112225.1 Flavobacteriales bacterium
TCTCCCATAATGATATAATCCCCTACACTCTCCTCCTTCACCTGACCTGAAGCAGCCAAAATGCCTATAGCGATTGTTAAATCATAGGCTGAGCCCTCTTTACGAATATCAGCAGGGGCCATATTGACCACCAGTTTTTTACCTGGCATTTTAAAGCCAACATTTTTCAATGCCGATTCGATTCGATGTTGACTTTCTTTTACCGCGTTATCAGGTAGTCCAACCATAAAAAACTTAAAGCCTCTGTCTGCATTCACTTCAACAGTAATGGTGATCGCATCAACACCTACAACAGCACTTCCAAAAGTTTTTACCAGCATTAGATTTATAGGTTTACTTCAATGTAATGAATTAAAGAATGAATGATTTTAATATGAATTTCTTGAATTCTATCGGCATACCCTGTGTGGGGCACCCTAATCTCAACATCACATAAAGCAGCCAATTCTCCTCCGTCTTTACCGGTCAACCCAATCACTTTAATTCCTTTTTCTTTAGCCACTCTTACTGCTTTTAGCACATTTTTTGAGCTTCCACTTGTGCTTATTGCGAGTAAAACATCTCCTGACCGACCTAATGATTCAATATATCTAGAAAATATTTCATCATAACCATAATCATTCCCTACACAACTGATATGAGAAGCATCAGAAATAGAAACTGCTGGAAGAGATTTTCTATTCTCTCGAAACCTTCCCGTCATTTCTTCTGCAAAATGCATGGCATCACACATAGAACCACCATTACCACAAGAAATCACTTTTCCTTCTTGCTGAATAGTAGCAACCATAATAGCTCCAGCAGCAGTAATCTTTTCTAAATTTTTATCCTCTCCAATAAATTGGTCTAATAGTTGTTTTGCTTCTAAAAAATTATTTCTAACTAACTCTATATTCATCGTACCCTCTATTAAAATCAAAATAACAGTACCCAAATTTAGACAATAAATAAAGTATATCTATTTTTACAATCACTAAAAGAAAACTTATGAAAAAAATTATCACTACGTTAATACTTTCACTTTTAATTTCAACGGCCTTTGCTCAAGGAACTAAAGCGGAATTAACTTGCTACTCTAAATATGCTAAAGTATTTGAAAAAAGAGGTGCGACTGAGGTTCTTGATGGAACGTATGACAATGTTATTATTTCTATTCGGAAAGGAAGTATGGCAGATTGCTTCTACGGAAAAGTAACCGTTGAAGACGGTTATGTAGATTACAAAAACATGTTTTTAAAATTTGAAGATGACACCTATGAAAAACTAGAGTTACAATTTAAATATAAAGAAAAGTTAGTAACGCTTGTGAATGGGATTAGTAACGTGATCTTAACTGTAGATGAAGAATTAGTTAATGTTCTTTTTGTAAAAAACATTAAACCTAAAAAGAAAAAATACGCGAAAGCTGCAGAACCAGATTTCGATTTATAAAGAGACAACCCCTAACAAAAAAGGCTTTGAAATCAATTCAAAGCCTTTTTTTTTGCCGACTATTTTTTATCGAGTAGCCTATTAAAATAAGCACACAAAACGGAATCCATAAAGCTAAAACAAAAGGACTAAAATGCCCTCCTAAGTAAAATACAAAAGCAATTAAAGAAACGAATCCAATTCCTCCTAGTCCTATTTTTTGTGTGAGATGTAATTTCATTGTGTAAAATTAAAAAACCTCATCCGCTAATCAGCGAATGAGGTTCGATTATAAATAATTAGCTACAGCGATTCGCTGTTACATCATTCCTGGCATTCCACCACCCATTCCTCCCATAGGAGGCATAGCAGCACCATCTTCTTCTAGCTCATCAGTTATCACACACTCTGTGGTTAATAACAATGCCGCAATAGAAGCTGCATTCTCTAAAGCAATTCTTGTTACTTTCGTTGGATCAATAATTCCTGCTTTATACATGTTGGCGTACTCTTCAGTTCTGGCATTGTAGCCAAAATCATCTTCTCCTTCTCTTACTTTTTGAACAACAACAGCCCCTTCACCACCTGCATTGATAATGATTTGTCTTAAGGGTTCTTCTAGCGCTCTTCTAACGATTGCAATCCCAGTGTCCTCATCCGCATTTAATCCTTTAAGATTGATCAACGCTTTCTCTGCTCTAACTAAAGCAACTCCACCTCCAGGAACAATTCCTTCTTCAACAGCAGCTCTCGTAGCAGCTAATGCGTCATCCACTCTATCTTTCTTTTCTTTCATTTCAACCTCAGTTGTTGCACCAATGTAAAGAACAGCAACACCACCAGCTAATTTCGCTAAACGCTCTTGTAGTTTTTCTTTATCGTAATCAGAAGTTGTGGATTCTATTTGAGATTTAATTTGACCCACTCTTGCTTGAATGTCCGCCTTTTTACCCGCGCCATTTACAATTGTTGTGTTGTCTTTATCGATGGTTATTTTTTCTGCTGTTCCCAACATTTCGATAGTTGCATTCTCTAATTTAAATCCTTGTTCTTCAGAAATAACTTGAGCAGAAGTTAAAATGGCAATGTCTTCTAACATCGCTTTTCTTCTGTCTCCAAAACCTGGAGCCTTAACGGTCGCGATTTTTAATCCACCTCTTAATTTGTTCACTACTAATGTTGCTAAAGCTTCCCCATCAACATCTTCCGCAATAATCAATAAGGGTTTTCCTGTTTGTGCTACGGGCTCCAATATGGGTAAAAGATCTTTCATATTAGAAATCTTCTTATCGTAAACTAATACATAAGGGTTTTCCATGTCTACGATCATCTTTTCTGCATCTGTAACAAAGTATGGAGATAAATACCCTCTATCAAACTGCATTCCTTCAACAATATCAACAGTTGTTTCAGTTCCTTTGGCTTCTTCAACAGTAATCACTCCTTCTGTTTTCACTTTCGCCATTGCCTCAGCAATTAAAGTCCCTATTGCATCATCATTGTTTGCCGAAACTGTTGCTACTTGTTTAATTTTTTCATTATCAGAACCAACACTTTTAGAAATGTTTTTCAATTCCGCAACTACAGCAACTACCGCTTTATCGATTCCTCTTTTCAAATCCATTGGATTTGCACCTGCAGCAACATTCTTTAATCCTGTTGTTACCATTACCTGAGCTAAAATGGTAGCAGTCGTTGTTCCATCACCTGCATCGTCGGCAGTTTTACTGGCCACTTCTTTCACCATCTGTGCCCCCATATTTTCAACAGGGTCTTTTAGCTCAATTTCTTTGGCAACAGAAACACCATCCTTAGTTACGTGTGGTGCTCCAAATTTCTTATCTAAGATTACATTTCTTCCTTTTGGTCCTAAGGTAACTTTTACAGCATTCGCTAACTTGTCAACTCCTCTTTTAAGAGAATCTCTTGCGTCTACATCAAATTTTATATCTTTTGCCATTTTATTTCAGTTGTTAGTAACTAGTATTGAGTAACTAGTTAATTATTTTAAACTTATTATACTACAGACAACATAACTAATTACTAGCTACTGATGTCGAACTACTATTATACGATTGCGAAAATATCTGCTTCACGCATAATTAAATAATCTTTTCCTTCAACAGTAACTTCAGTTCCTGCATACTTCCCATAAAGAACAGTATCTTCTACTTTAACGGTCATTGGCTCTTCGGGCTTTCCATTTCCAACAGCAACAACTTTACCTCTTTGTGGTTTTTCTTTAGCCGTATCAGGAATAATAATTCCTCCAGCTGTTCTTTCCTCTGCTGGTGAAGCTTCAATAATCACTCGATCTGCAAGCGGTGTAATTTTAATTGCCATAATCTCTATTTTTATTTATGAATGTTTTTTTTGCACATGCTGTCATATTTCGTACCAAACAAATAAAGCCAATTGTTGTAAGACATAATTTCTTATTCCATAAAAAAGTGTCAGCTAAATTAATTTTAACTGACACTTTTTCATAAAATTTTATAGTTCACTACTTCGCTTCTGGCAGACCAGCTCCTGCTGGAGATCCATTCGATGGAAGAGGGATAGCACTTGCTGGAGGTGCCGCAATTGGCAACGATTTTCCGTCAATTTGTTCAGTCATTTTTGATTGAGCTCCATCTTCACCATCTACAAGGTCACTTCCTCCGGTTATACCCGCAGAAAGAACACTAACAAATACCAATGCAATTCCTAAAGTCCATGTTGCTTTTTCTAAAAAATCTGTTGTTTTTCTTACGCCCATTACTTGGTTATTTGTAGAAAACGCAGAATCTAATCCACCTTTTGGGTTTTGAATTAATACAACAAGCATTAATAAAACACAAATGATGACCACTAATATTGAAATGTATACCATTATTTTAGTTTTTGTTTTAAAATTTTAATTTGGGATGCAAAATAACTCCTTTTTTTTGGATTTTTCAATATTAATTTTTCATAAGCATCAATTGCGTCCTGAAAACTGCCTTGATCTACATGTATCAACGCCAATGTTTCACTCACTATTCCTGAGTCTGTCACACTTATTCTCGCCATATTTGTAGGGGAATAAAATGCTGTTTTTTTGGGTTTTATTCTCGGGTCTTCCTGAATAAATCGATCAATAATATCTTCACTATTCACTTGCTTCTTTGTTGTCAGCTCTGTTTTAAGAGACACTCCGTCTGTTCTATAGTGCTTTAACCACGAAGAAAAAGAATGCGTAAGTTCTTCATCAAACAGCGCTACGTCTTTTTCAACTTCCTTTTTCTCCTCAGGAATTTCTACTGTTTTATCAGCGTCTAATAGAATTGAACTGCTAATCGCTGCGGTTAAATATCCTTTTTCTAACGCCGCGAGTTCATCCGCCTCTACAACAGGAGTAAGTTTTTCTTTTGCTTCTTCTGGTTTGGTCTCAGGTGAAATTTCAAGACCTTCTAGGGCCTTTTCCTCTGCCAATGGAATGGAGTCTAATTCTGGGGCCTGGTGCTGAACCACTTTTACTACTGCTTCCTGATCTTCAACAACAGCTTCATTATTTTTTTGCTGATCTACCTGATCTTCAACAACAGTTTCATTATTTTTTTGCTGAATGTGCTCGAACAATTTTGTTCGGTCTGGACAAATTGCAGCAGCTCTTTTTAATTGTCCCTCAAATAAAATACTATTGTTTAAGTTTAAATTAATGGCCAACATCAATTGCCCAGTTTGGCAATATGGAAAATCTTTAAGTATAGCCGAAATTTCACTTTCAGCTACTGATGATAACTCATTAGAGTGCTCTAAAAAATGTATGAACTGATTCACCTGCATTTACCAATTACTTACTGCTTTATTAAAAATATCTTGTGTTAACTGCTCGTTAATCTCTGTAATTAATCCATCTTCAATAGCCGATAAATCTAGTGAAGTTTCATAATCTGCGTATCTTGAAAAGCTCGTTTCAAAATCATATTCTTCCTCCTTAATGTTGTTAAACGTTACCTTAACAGTAATTAGCAATCGATTTAAAGCTGCAGTTTCATTTCCCTGAATGGCAACAGAGCTAATTGCATATCCAGTAATTGCGCCTTCAAACTGTAAGTCACCATCTTTAGCCACCAAATCTAAATTGGTTTGTGACAAAAACTTATCCTTTAAAGCCTCCGTAAAAGTCTGGCTCATGTTTGAGTTGGCTAAAGGAGCATATACCTGAAAGGTTTTAACCGATACCGTTTTCACCTCCTCAGGAATCGATGCTCCTGTAAATGAATAATTCATTTTGCAGCCTATAGCTACAACACAGAGGATTATAATTAAGCTCTTTTTCAATTGTTTATGGAATATTCTTTAATTTTTCTATACAGTGTTCTTTCTGAGATGCCTAATTCATCAGCTGCTTTTTTCCTTTTCCCACTATACTTCTTTAACGCTTTAGTAATCATTTCTTTTTCTTTGTCTGCTAAAGACAATGATTCTTCTTCCACCTCTTGATCGGAGTCATTGTGGGAAGAGTTTGTATTTTCTTCTTTAGATAAGATTTGAGGAGTATATATTTTTTGCTCTTCTTTAGATGGTTGCTTTTTATTGTCATACAATCGCTGAACGCTTTGCATCAACACCGAATCATTTGCAGCACTTGAAATTCCATCTCCGCCATTCTGCATTAATCCAACTACAATATTTTTAAGTTCTGTTACATCTCCTTTCAAATCAAATAATACTTTGTAAAGAATATCTCTTTCAGATAAATCCTGTTTATCTCCTCCTTTATAAAGTGTAGGCAAGCTAGAATCTCCTTCTGGTAAATATCTCTGAATAATTGTTGCGTCTATATTTCTTGAACTTTCAATAACAGAAACCTGTTCTGCAACATTTTTTAATTGCCTTATATTTCCTTTCCACCTGTAATTCTCTATTAATTCAACAGCTTCTGGAGAAAGCTTTACTGCTGGCATATTGTACTTATTAGCAAAGTCTGAAGCAAATTTCCTAAACAACAAATGAATGTCTTCTTTTCTATCTCTTAATGCAGGCAAATGAATAGGCACTGTGTTTAACCGATAAAACAAATCTTCTCTAAAATCTCCTTTCTTAATTGCTTGTGGAATATTTACGTTGGTGGCAGTAACAATTCTGACATCTGTTTTTAAAACCTTAGAGGAACCTACTTTAATGAATTCTCCTGTTTCTAAAACTCTTAACAACCTCACTTGTGTTTGTACAGGAAGCTCTGCTACTTCATCCAGAAATATAGTGCCCCCATCAGCAACTTCAAAATAGCCTTTACGAGAATCATGAGCGCCTGTAAAAGCGCCTTTTTCGTGCCCAAATAATTCTGAATCTATTGTTCCTTCAGGAATCGCTCCACAGTTAACTGCAATATATTTATTATGTTTTCTAGCGCTTAATTGATGGATAATTTGAGGCATAGCTTCCTTACCAACGCCACTCTCTCCAGTAATTAAAACCGATAAATCAGTAATTGCAACTTGAGTAGCGATATCAATCGCTCTATCTAAAGCAGGAGCTAAACCAATAATGCCAAATCGTTGTTTTATTTGTTGTGTATTCATTTTTTCAATTAAAAAGAGATCCGTATTTAGGGGTTAGTTTATCCTAATCACTATCTACTTACTCCTGACTACTTAATCCTGGAACTTAATTCTTACTGTCTTGATTCTCTAAAGCTACCCCTATCAAAGTTCCACCAGTACAACTGTTTACTTTTACAGTTACATATTGTCCAATTTCATACTCTTCCTTAGGGAAAACGACAACCGTATTTTGCGAGGTCTTTCCCGCTAACTCTTGGTCATTTTTTTTTGATATTTTCTCAATCAGCACTTCAAATGTTTTTCCAACATAACCCTGATTCGCTTCTAAAGAATGTTCTCGTTGTAAGGCAACAATTTCCGACAACCTTCTACTCTTTTCGACTTCTGAAACATCATCCTCAAACCTTTTAGCAGCAGCTGTATTGGGTCTTTCAGAATATTTAAACATGTAAGCAAAATCATATTTCACATACTCCATCATCGATAAAGTATCTTTATGTTCCTCATCCGTTTCAGAACAAAATCCAGCAATAATATCTGCTGAGATCGAACAATCTGGCATTACAGCTTTAATCTTATCAATCCTACCCATATACCATTCTCGAGTATAACCTCTATTCATTTTCTCTAACACACGTGTGTTTCCACTTTGAAAAGGCAAGTGAATATAATTACAGATATTCTCATACTTGGCCATGATATCTAAAAACTCATCCGTAATGTCTTTAGGGTGAGACGTTGAAAACCTTACTCTTAATAATGGATTGATCAAAGCAACTTGCTCCATCAATTCTCCAAAATTCATACTCTTTTCTTTTTCCTCTTCCGATAAGTTTTTAAAATCCTTTTTCAAGCCTTCTTTTCCGTACCACAAATACGAATCTACATTCTGCCCTAATAAAGTAACCTCTCGGTATCCATTTGCAAAAAGTTCTTTCGCCTCGTTTAAAATGGACTCAGGGTTTCTACTTCTCTCTCTTCCTCTTGTAAAAGGGACAACACAGAAGGTGCACATGTTATCACAACCCCTAGTAATCGATACAAATGCCGAAACACCGTTGCTCAATAAACGAACAGGACTAATGTCAGCGTAAGTTTCTTCTTTAGATAAAAGAACATTAACCGCCTTTTTACCATCATCAACTTGTTGTACCAAATTGGGTAAATCCCGATAAGCATCAGGTCCAACAACAATATCTACTAGCTTTTCTTCTTCTAAAAATTTAGACTTTAATCTTTCAGCCATACAACCCAGCACCCCAATAATCATTTCTGGTTTGGCTTTTTTAGCCCGCTGAAAAGACCTTAATCGTTGTCTAACCGTTTGTTCTGCTTTTTCTCTAATAGAACAGGTATTGACCAAAACGACATCCGCTTCCTCTAATTTTTTTGTTGTAGCAAAACCATCCTTCGTTAAAATTGAAGCAACAATTTCACTGTCAGAAAAATTCATTTGACAACCGTAGCTTTCAATATAAACCTTTCTACTTCCTTCGCCATTTCCCTCAACCATAGTTGTGGTTCCTTGAGCTGCTTCGTCTATTATTTTGTTTCCTGCTTCCATCTTTCAATTTTCGTAATCCGTTAAAATAGCAATGCCCTTTATCTGAATCGAGATAAGCTTTGCAATTATCATTACAAGCATTGGCTGTGCGAAATTACTTATTTTTTAGTTTTAATGACAAAATGACATAAAAACAAAAGGATAATTTGTTATCGTCCGCCTCAATCAGTCTAAACTTTTGTATTCTCCTATTTTTCGAAATAAAAATTCACATGCAGCAGGAGATGTCTTAAAAAAGTAAAACTTACCAAAGGTGTACACTTCCTAAATAAACTCGATAATTCACAAAAAAAATTGCCAATTCAAAAAAGTTATATTATTTTATAATATAGCATGCCCAATTAAATAGTAAATTAGGATTATCCATAATTTATTTCATTTCTTTGCAAAAAATTTAATCTCTAGTTTTGTATGAGAGAAAATTCTTAAACCCTTAAATGAATGGCGAAGAATCTAGTAATTGTCGAGTCCCCTGCAAAAGCAAAAACCATTGAGAAATTTCTTGGAAAAGATTTCACTGTAAAGTCCAGCTTTGGACACATCAGAGATTTACCGGGTAAAAATATTTCAGTAGATATTGAAAATGATTTTGCTCCTGACTATGTTATCCCTGATGATAAAAAGAAAATTGTTGCTGAATTAAGGAAACTCTCTAAAACTGCAGAAACGGTTTGGTTAGCGAGTGATGAGGATCGCGAGGGAGAAGCCATTTCATGGCATCTTTTAGAGGCCTTAAACCTGAAAGAAGAAAAGACAAAAAGAATTGTATTTCACGAGATTACCAAGTCTGCAATTACCAAAGCAGTAGAGAATCCACGAAAAATAAATAAAGATTTAGTGGATGCTCAACAAGCACGAAGAGTTTTAGACCGATTAGTAGGTTACGAACTTTCTCCTGTTTTATGGAAGAAAATTAAACCCTCTTTATCTGCAGGAAGAGTTCAATCAGTTGCTGTTCGATTAATCGTTGAACGTGAAAATGAAATCTTAGATTTTAAATACACATCCGCCTATAAAGTGGTGGCCAACTTTGTAGTCAGTAATAATGCAGTTTTAAAAGCAGAATTACCACAGCGTTTTACCACAAAAGCAGAAGCTCAACTCTTTTTAGAAAAATGTAAAGAAGCGAAGTTCACAATTGACAACTTAGAAACTAAACCCGCAAAAAAATCTCCAGCTGCACCCTTTACAACCTCAACACTTCAGCAAGAAGCGAGTAGGAAATTGGGGTTTTCAGTTTCTCAAACCATGACAGTTGCTCAGCGTTTGTATGAAGCAGGAAAGATTACCTACATGAGAACCGATTCGGTCAACTTATCGAATGATGCAATCGGTGCTGCAAAAAAAGAAATTACATCTTCTTATGGAGCCGAATATTCTCAAATAAGAACTTATAAAACCAAATCTAAAGGCGCACAAGAAGCTCACGAGGCCATTCGTCCTACTTACATGAACGATCACACCTTTATTGGTGATCCCGGCCAAACGAGATTGTACGAATTAATTTGGAAAAGAACAGTAGCTTCACAAATGAGTGATGCTAAACTGGAAAAGACAACAGTAAAAATAAACATCTCAACAACAGAAGAAAACTTTGTTGCGAAAGGTGAAGTTTTACTTTTTGATGGTTTCTTAAAAGTTTATTTAGAAGGTACTGATGATGATGACCGCTCAGAAAAGGAAGGAATTTTACCTCCATTAGCAGTTGGCGAGCGTCTTAACATGCAAGAAATTTCAGCTACAGAACGATACACACATCATCCTGCAAGATATACCGAAGCAAGTTTGGTAAAGAAAATGGAAGCCCTAGGCATAGGAAGACCATCAACCTATGCCCCAACAATTTCTACTGTTCAAAACAGAGGTTATGTGGTAAAGGAAGATAGAGATGGAGGTCAAAGAGATTTTACCACATTAAGCTTAACAAACGGAAGCATTGAGGAGGTAACAGCAAAAGAAAATTTCGGATTTGAGAAAAAGAAAATGTTTCCAACCGATATTGGTACTGTTGTTACTGATTTTTTAGTAGAACACTTTGATAAGGTGTTGGATTATAGTTTTACCGCTAAAATTGAAGAGCAATTTGATGAAGTTGCTGAAGGACAAAAGCAATGGACAAAAATGATTGCAGAGTTTTACAATCCATTCCATGCAAGAATAGAAGATACCTTAGAAAATGCGGAAAGAGCAAGTGGAGAAAGAGCCCTAGGAATTGATCCTGAATCTGGAAGACCATTGATTGTTCGGATAGGAAAATTTGGACCGATGGCTCAGATTGGAAAAACTGAAGATGAAGGTGGAGCAAAATTTGCAAGCCTTTTAACAGGCCAAACGATAGGCAAGATAACGTTGGAGGATGCTTTAGAACTTTTCAAATTTCCAAAAACCATAGGAACTTACGAAAGTGAAGAAATAGTAGTCGCTCAAGGACGATTTGGACCTTACGTTAAGTTTGGAGATATGTTCGTTTCTATTCCAAGAGATGAAGAAATGGCAAATGTTGATTTAGATAGAGCCATTGAGTTGATCAAGGAAAAACAAGAAGCAGATGCTCCTATTGATGAATACGAAAACTTACCTGTACAAAAAGGTGTAGGTCGTTTTGGTCCATTTATCAAATGGAATGGAATGTTTATCAATGTGAATAAAAAATATGATTTTGATAATTTAACACACGATGATATTGTTGAGTTAATTGAAGTGAAAAAACAAAAAGAAATTGACAAATACATTCATCAATGGGATACCGAAGGAATTTCTGTACAGAAAGCACGTTGGGGAAGGTTTAATGTCATCAAAGGAAAGCTTAAAATTGAGTTGCCAAAAACTTTTGATGTCGAAAGCCTAACACTTGAAGCTGTTCAAAAAATGATTGAAGAGAAAGCTCCAAAGAAAAAAGCGAAAGCCAAAGCGAAGCCAAAGACGAAAGCAAAGGCAAAACCCAAAGCAAAGAAAAAATAATTATTAGGCGTCAGTATTTAGTGTTCAGTAAGCAGTGAACATTAGTTTGTCAAAAGCTGACTTTCTAATTTTTACGCATTACTCATTACTTTTTTTTACGAAACAAATGGACTTTTCAGAATACTTTGAAGCGGTAAACGTCACTAAAGGTGATCTCAATTTCGATTACAAAGACAATCAGTTTTTAAATTCAATAGCTCTTTTTAACGGACAAGATGTTTCGGAGTTCAACATTGCCTTAATTGGTGTTGGAGAAGAAAGAAACTCAAACAATGAAGGATGTGCTGAAGCCCCTAACCACGTTAGGAAATATCTTTACCGTTTAATCAAATTAAATGCTTCGACAAAAATTATAGATCTAGGCAACCTAAAAACAGGCGCAACAATTGATGACACGTATTTTGCACTGAGTTCTATAGTAGAAGAGCTAATTAAAAAAAATGTTCTGCCGATTATCATTGGAGGAAGTCAAGATTTGACCTATGCTAACTTTTTAGGCTATCAAAACCTAGAACAAACGGTAAATTTAGTCGCAATTGATTCGAAATTCAATTTAGGAGAGGCAGATGAAGAAATAGATTCCAATAACTTTTTAACAAAAATAATACTTCATCAACCTAACTTTTTATTCAACTATAGTAACATTGGATACCAAAGTTACTTTACCGATAAAGAAGAAGTAGAACTCATGTCAAAATTATACTTTGATGCTTACCGACTAGGTCAAGTTCAAAAAAACATGGAAGAAGTAGAACCTATCGTAAGAAATGCAGACATCGTAAGTTTTGATGTTTCAGCAATTCGTCAATCTGAAGCCCCTGGAAACAAAAACACATCCCCTAATGGATTCTACGGAGAGCAAGCCTGCCAAATAAGTAGGTATGCTGGACTAAGCGATAAAGTTACTTCAATAGGGTTTTATGAACTCAATCCAGAATTAGACAATAATGGACAAACT
Organism: Flavobacteriales bacterium; assembly: GCA_034112225.1. Taxonomy (GTDB): domain Bacteria; phylum Bacteroidota; class Bacteroidia; order Flavobacteriales_E; family Vicingaceae. The sequence continues at coordinate 12,425 of JAWUVT010000042.1, forward strand.
GCCCATAGTGTTGCGCAAATGATTTGGTATTTTATAGACGGATATAGCAATAGAAAGAAAGACTTTCCTGTAGGCAGTCGAAAGACGTATTTAAAGTATACCGTTAACATGCAAGAAGGCAATAATGAGCTTATTTTTTATAAAAGTGATAAAAGCGAAAGATGGTGGATGGATGTCCCCTTTCCCTCTCATAATAAAATAAAATTTGAACGACATGTTTTGGTACCTTGCTCATATCAAGACTATAAGACAGCATGTGAGAATGAAGTACCCAATAGATGGTGGCAAACTTTTCAAAAATTAACTTGATGCTGGAGTTGTGAACAAGTTATTAACAAGAAAAAGTGGCAAAAGTATTCGTTTAAAAAATATATTTACTTATCTTAGCCGACAATTGAATGCTGAAAAGCACAAATTATGGACCCGAAAAACGTCATATATATGAAGAAATTATTGATTTCTACCGCATTTTTATTCTCTGGATTTATGGTATCCGCACAACAAGATGCGCAGTTTACACAGAACATGTTTAACAAACTAGGCGTAAACCCTGGCTCTGCGGGGCATAACGGAGGTTTTTGTGCGACCCTATTAACAAGGTCTCAATGGATGGGTTTTGATGGGAAACCTGAGACCCATTTATTTAGTGGAGATGCGAGATTTAGCAGACACGGAGTTGGTTTAACTATATTTCAGGATAAATTAGGCATTGAAAGTTCTTTCATCGCTAAAGGAGCTTATTCTTATCACTTAACATTGGGTGTTGGTGAATTAGGAATTGGATTAGAAATAGGAATGGTGAACAAATCATTTGGAGATGATTTTATTGCAATTGATGACTATACTCAGGATCCGTCTATCCCGAATGCAAATACATCAGCCATGACTTTTGATGCGGGTTTAGGTGTCTATTATGAAATAAAAGACAAATTATATGTTGGAATATCTTCATTACACTTACCTCAATCAGAACTTACAGAGGTAGCTGAAGAGGGTGGACAAGGTGCATTAAACTATGCATCAAGTCGTCATTACTATATTATGGCAGGATATGATTGGGATGTAACGAATGGTGCTAAAAAATGGGTAATCAAACCATCCATCTTAGCCAAAACAGATGTAGCGTCAACACAAATAGACGTTAACGCTATAGCGTTATACAATAATATGCTTTGGGGTGGCGTTACATATAGAATTCAAGATGCGATAGCGATACTGGCTGGAATCGATTTCACCAATGTAAAACCAACACTACAAGGCTTAAAACTAGGGGTATCATATGATTTAACTACATCTGCTTTAGGAGATCACAGTAGTGGAAGTTTAGAGTTTATGGTAAGGTATTGTATGAACATTGTTAAACCAACAAAAAGAGAGGTTTATCACTCTGTAAGATTTTTATAAAAGAAATAATTACGTTCACGATTAAAAAATTCCGTTTAAAATTAAGAAGGTTGAACGGTTTCATTTAGATTTTTTCTGAATGAAAATAAATGAAGGAGGAAATTATGAAAAGAATAATCGTATTATTAGCAGTAGTTATACTTTACTCTTGTAGTAAAGGTAATGGAGAGTTGACAGGAGTACAAGGCAGAGAAGAATGGTACCAACCAGATCCTTTCGGAATGTTATTTATTCCTATGGGAAGTTACAATATGGGACCATCCGATCAAGATGTGCCATATGCTTTAACAGCTCAATCCAGAACAGTTTCTGTTCAAGCATTCTATATGGATCAAACAGAGATCTCTAATAATGAATACCGCCAGTTCGTTTATCACGTAAGAGATTCTATTGCTAGAAGAATAATGGGAGAAGAGGTAGATGAAGAAATATACTTAATTGCAGAAAATGAATATGAGGAAGAAATTGATCCTCCTTTAATTAACTGGTATTCCAAATTAAAATGGAATGAAGCAGATTCAAGAGAAGCTTTAGAGCCTATGTTCTTATCTCCAGGAGAGCGTTACCTTCGTCATCGTCAAATCGATGCTAGAAAATTAAATTATACTTACTATTGGATCGATTTTAAACGAGCTGCTAAAAGAGTGAGTAGAGATGCATTAAATGGTGAAGAGGGAGCAAGACATGCTTTTAATAACGACAGGTCCTCATTTATAATGAGAGACGTGGTCAATGTATACCCTGATACTTTAGCTTGGATACATGATTTTACCAATTCATTTAATGAGCCAATGACGCAAAATTATTTTTGGCATCCTTCTTATGATGATTATCCAGTAGTTGGAATTTCATGGAAACAAGCTACTGCATTTACAATTTGGAGAACACAATTATTAAATTCATTCTTACATGAAGTTGGAGGTTCTTCAGTTAATAACTTTAGATTACCAACAGAATCAGAATGGGAATGGGCAGCAAGAGGTGGCCTGGATTTAAGCCCTTATCCATGGGGTGGACCTTACATTAGAAATAGTAGAGGTTGTTTCTTAGGGAACTTTAAACCAATGAGAGGGAATTACATTGATGATGGTGGTTTTAATACAGTTAAAATTAACTCTTACAACCCGAATGACTTTGGTTTATATTGTATGGCAGGAAACGTTTCCGAATGGACCAGTAACGCATTTGATGAATCCGCATACAACTTTGCTCACGATTTAAATCCTGATTACTTATATGATGCAAAAAATAGTGATCCTGAAGTATTGAAAAGGAAAGTAATTAGAGGTGGATCTTGGAAAGATATCGGTTATTATTTACAAACTAGTACAAGAACTTATGAGTACCAAGATACTGCAAAATGTTACATCGGATTTAGATGTGTGATGACCTACTTAGGAAGATCAAAAGAAGACAACTTGTAAAACAGAAGAACTAAAACCTATCTATATATTATATTAACTTTAAACTGAAAAAAAAATTATGGGATTTGTAGAATTTTTATTTGAAACGAAGAAAGGAAAGACGGTTATGGGCCTTATTTACGGATGGGGTGGAGCTATTGTAATTATTGGTGCTCTCTTTAAAATTATGCACTGGCCAGGATCATCAGCTTTCTTAATTGCAGGATTAGGTATTGAAGCGGCAATTTTTGGTATTTCCGCATTTGAACCTGCCCATATGGATTTAGATTGGACTTTAGCTTACCCAGAATTAGCTGGAATGGATGAAGGTCATGGTCATGGAGAAGTTAATAAAGGTTCTGCTACAGAGCAATTGGATAGCATGCTAGATGAAGCAAAGATTGGTCCTGAATTAATTGAAAGTTTAGGTGAAGGATTAAGAAGCTTAAGTTCGAATGCCAGTAAATTGTCAGATATCACTGATGCATCAGTTGCATCAAATGAGTATGCTGAAAGCTTAAAAGTAGCGTCAGGGAAAGTTGATGCATTATCAGAAGATTATACTCGAGCATCTGAATCTTTAGCGGTATTGAACGAAGCGGCAAACAATGGAGCAAATACAGGAGAGCAAATGCAAAAAATGGCATCTAATTTAGAGGCATTAAACGAATCTTATGCTGCTCAATTAAATGGATCTGAACAACAAGCTGAAACGATGCAATCTATGTATTCTGGAATTACTGAGTTAATGACCAACTTAAGTGATTCAGTTGAAGATACAAAGAAATACAAAGAGAATATTGCAGAGCTTTCTAATAACTTGTCTGCCTTAAACAATGTTTACGGTAACATGTTAACAGCAATGAAATCATAATTTAATTACTATATATTCAACTTAAAAAAAATTAAATTATGGCTGGAGGAAAAATGCCACCAAGGCAGAAAATGATTGGATTAATGTACTTAGTATTGCTTGCTTTATTAGCGATGAACGTATCCAAATCCATTCTAGAATCATTCGTTGTTATTAACGATGGTTTAGAAATAACTACTAAAACGTTTGATGCAAGTAATGCAATCTTATACAACTCTTTTGATAAAGCGGCATCAGAAAGTCCTGCTGCTAAAGTTTGGGCAGATAAAGCCTATAAAGTGAAAAAAGATGCCAATGAGCTTTACAAAGCTATTGACGTAATAAAAAAGAAATTATATGTTGCAATAGACGGTATATCTGAAGAGGTTGCAGATACAATTACTTTAGCTGGAATCGCTGCTAAAGATAACTATGATGCGCCTTCAGCGTTGATGGGGTTAGCAGATCCTGCTTCACCAGCAGATAACCCATTATGTCCAGAATGTAGTAGTTTAATATTGAAAGATAAATTGAATAAGTATCAAGCTGATTTAATTGGATTATTTGAGAAGAAAAAAGATGTAGAATCAATGACTCGTAAGTTAAAATTGCTTTCTACGAATCCAATCCAATCTCATGATGGTGAAAAACCTTGGGCAGTTGGAATGTTTTATCACAACCCCTTAGCCGCTGTTATTACTACTTTATCAAAATTACAATCTGATGTAAGAACTGCAGAAGCTCAAGTGATTAATAAATTGTACGAAAATATTGATGCTGGTGGAGTATCTTTTAACAATGTTAGAGGGATGGCGTTAGTACCTAAAGCTTTTTTAACGCCATCAGATAGTTTTACTGCGGATATTTTTACTGCGGCTTATGACGATAGAGTTAACCCTGAAGTATTTGTATTTAATGGCCCAAATGGAGGCGTTGACAGTGCTTTATTAGCTGACGGAGAAACTGACATTGAAAAATTAATGAAAGGGACTAAAGGAACTGCTTGGGGCGAAGGGGATTGGTACCAAATGGATCCAAAAGAAGTGATTAAAGGTCAAGGAAAATTGAAAATTAAACCAACACTCGGAGCTCATGAATGGGGTGGTCTTATCAAATTAAAGACAAAGAAAGGACCAAAAGTTTATGATTTTTCAAGTTCTTTTGAAGTTGGTGTTCCTTCTTTTGCCGTTTCTGCAGATAAGATGAATGTATTCTATATGGGTGTAGATAACCCTGTATCGATTTCTGCACCAATGCCGAAATTTACGGCTACGGGTCCTGGATTAATCAAAGATGGTAAAGGATGGGTAATGAAACCAACAAAGCCTGGTAATGTAACCATAAGTGTAACTGGAATAGATGAAGCTACTGGAAATAATATACCTGTTGGTAAAGCAGAGTTTCGAGTAAAAAGAATTCCTACACCAACACCTTTTATTGGTGGTAAAACGGGTACAGTGGTACTTTCTAAAAGTAAATTAGGAAACGGAGTGCTCCAAGCAAAATTAGAAGGGTTTGTTTTTGATGTAAAAGTTAAAGTAAAATCTTTTGAAATTGGAACCACTGTAAATGGTGATTTTAGAGGCGTAAAAGTTAAAGGTAACAGAATGAATAAGAAAGCTAAAAGTCTTGTTAAAAATTCAACAAGAGGTCAACGTTTCTTTTTAGAGAAAATGGCGGTTAGGATGCCTGATGGTCGAGTTGTGACTATGGGTTATATGACTGTTAAAATACTATAAGATAAATTACTAATTAAAAGAAGGAGGATATTATGATGGCACGTAGCTTAATAATTATAGGATTGATACTGTTAGGTTCAATCTCCGTTAAAGCTCAATACAAAATATTGGACAAACCATGGGTAAAAGAAAACACACCAACTCGTAGAGTGGTGCCTTATACTCATGTTAGGGAAGCTGATGTAATGTGGCATAGAAGAGTTTGGCGAACTATTGACTTGCGTGAAAAAATAAATCACCCCCTTTATTTCCCAATTCAAAAAATTGAAGATAGAAAAAGTCTTTTTGTGGTAATCAAAGATGCTATTATTGAAGGAACCATAACTGCTTATGATGAAACAAGTGATGAATTTGAAATGCCTTTAACTACAGCTGAAGCCGAAAAATTATTAAAAAAGGCTGAAGTTCAACAACAGTTTGATGAGTTTGGTGATATTTTAGAAGGAGCAGCAGATACTGTATGGATTGATTATGAACCTCAAGACATTGTCGCTTATCGATTAAAAGAAGATTGGTTTTTTGACAATGAACGTTCAATGATGGATGTTAGAATTATGGGAATCTGTCCAGTTCGATTAAGATTTGATGAAAATGGAAATGCTCAAGGGAATCTTCCAATGTTTTGGATCTATTTTCCTGAAGCACGTTATGTTTTTGCAAACTTTGATGTGTTTAACAGACAAAACGATGCGGAGAGAAGATCCTTTGAAGATATCTTTTGGAAGCGGATGTTTAGTAGTTACGCCTATAAAAGATCAAATGTTTATGATCGAAATAACAAAGCTTATTTAGATAATATTGATTTATTATTAGAAGCCGAAGAAATTAAAAATGACATCTTTACGATGGAACATGATTTATGGCACTATTAGAAATCTAGCCAATAACGAAAAACCGATGAATATAATATTCATCGGTTTTTTTAGGTCTTATAAATTCTAAAATAGAAGCACCATTTCTGAAAAAATTAAATACCAAAGCTATAGAAGTGAAAATAAACAGAGGGACCTCTTTGGGTTGGTAAAGATAGACGACTAAAAAAACAACAGTTCTCTAACAAAAAAACTCCAGTTCGAAAAGAAACTTGATTGAAGTTTAAGCAATTAAACAGCTCATCAAAGAAAAATACAACACCTAATGAAATGAATGAAAAGCTTACTCTTCAGAGAATTCAATCAACATTTTACGGTACGCATTGAATAATTTTGATTTAGAGACAAACCCAACATATTTATCATCCTCTAAAACGGGAAGATTCCAAGCATTAGAAGTTGTAAATTTTTTCATTACCTGATCCATAGAATCATTTACACTGATGTAATTTCGAGGAAGCTCCATTAAAGATTCAATCAGTACTTCAGCATACAAATCGGGTTTAAACATAATTTCACGAATATGATCTAAGGTAATAATGCCACACAAAACGCCTGCATCATCAACTACAGGAAACAAGTTCCGTTTAGATAAGGAAACCACTTTCACTAAATCGCCTAAGGTAGAGGTTGGTGGGATCACATTAAAATCAGTCTCCACTTCTTTTTTAAGGTTCATTAAGGTTAAAACAGCTTTATCTTTATGTCGAGTAATTAACTCGCCTCGCTTAGCCAATTGCATGTTGTAGATAGAATGAGGCACAAAGTATTTAGAGGTTAAATAAGCGATAGTGGCAGTGATCATCAGCGGTATAATTAATTCATACCCACTGGTAATTTCAGCAATTAAAAATAAAGAAGTTAGCGGAGCGTGTAGAACCCCAGCAATTAAGCCTGCCATACCAACCAACGTGAAATTACTTTCTGATAAATTGGTAAGGCCCAAATGATTCAATGTTTTTGCAAAAACAAAACCACCAGAAGCTCCAATAAATAAAGAGGGTGCAAAAACACCTCCTACTCCACCTGCACCAAAAGTTAATGAAGAAGCAACTACTTTAAAAAACATTAAAGCAAACAAAAGCCCTAACATAATAAAAACATTGTCTTTATAAGCATATAAAAAACTCTTATTCACAATACTGGTATAATCACCGGAGAACAACATTTTAATGGTAACAAACCCTTCCCCATATAATGGCGGTATAAAAAAGATAAGTACACCCAATAAAGAACCTCCTACTAAAACTTTAACAAATGTTTTTTTGATGCGGTCAAAAAGTCCATCAATAATCCAAAACATTTTATTAAAATAGACGGAAATTAAGCCCGTAAATATGCCTAACAAAATATAGAAAGGAACATCCGACACTAAAAAAGCATCTTTAATTTGAATGTTAAACAATACATTATCCCCCAACATCATTCTAGAAGTAAGTGCAGCAGTAACAGAGGCAACCAAAAATGGAATCATGGAGGTTAATGTTAAGTCAAACATAAACACCTCTAAGGCAAAAACCAATGCAGCAATTGGTGCATTAAAAATACCAGACATTGCACCAACAGCACCACAACCTATTAACAGCGTTGTTGTTTTATAATCTAACTTAAAAAACCTGCCTAAATTAGAACCTAAAGCAGCACTGGTGGATACTGTAGGGCCTTCTAGTCCAACAGAACCACCAAAACCTACTGTAAAAGCACTCGTAAGTATGGATGCGTAGGTTCCAAAAGCTTTAATGATACTGCTCTTTTTAGAAATAGCAAAAAGAACTCCAGGAATACCATGACTAACGGGAGCTCTTAATACGTATTTAATGAATAAAGCCGTAAAAAATAGACCCACTAATGGAAAAATAAAATAGAGATAATTGTGAATGTATTGAGAAGATCCTGTAGAGATGAGTTGTTGAATAAAATGAACAGAATTTTTTATGATTACTGCGGCAAAACCAGACAACAAACCTACAATAACACTTAAAAAAAGTACAAAATGTTTGTGTTGAATGTGTTTTACTCTCCACAAATAAAACGTGTGCATAAGCTGATTAAAATCCACTATTTATTGTTGAATAAGATGAACATCTCTTTGAGGAAATGGTATTTGAATATTATTTTCTCTAAACAATCTGTCAATAGAAAATCGCAACTCACTTTTAATAATTTCTGTTTGCCAAGTATCTAATACCCAATAATGAACATCAAATTGTAAGGCTGAATCTCCAAAATCTTTAAAGAACACCATTGGTGAGGGTCGTTTAGAAATCATTTCATTCTCTGCAACACTTTGCAAGAGTAATATTTTTACTTTTTCTACGTCAGATCCATACGCAACACCTACAGAAACTTTGAAACGAGTCATTTTGGTATTGGTACTCCAATTCACAACTTTCTCATTTACAATTCTATTGTTGGGAACAACAATGTATATACCATCTCTGGTTCTCACCAAAGAGGTTCTTAATTTAATTTCTTTAACCGTTCCTACCAAACCATCTACCTCTAGGATATCTCCTACAGAAACATTTCCTTCAAACAAAATAATAATTCCAGAAATCAAATCTTTAAAAACATCTTGCAAAGCAAAACCAATACCTAAACCAAGGGTTGCAAAAACCCCGATGATAAAATTGATATCAATACCAAGGCTATTAACAGCAATAGTAACCCCCAGAATGTAAATAACATATTTAGTAATCTGTGTTAATGATTTACTTCTCCCCTCTACAAAATCGTTAACGCCGTCTCTTTCTAATCTTTTTTTAATAAATAAATCAATGCTATGGTTAATTCCTTTTACTGCAAAATAGATGATCAATACCAAAAACAGGTTGTAAACTGACAACGAAAAATTCGCGATCTTAAACAACTCAAACTCTAGTATTTTCTCGATATACTTCATAATCAATTAGTCTTCGGTATATAGTCCTTTAGCCTGTTTTGCCGAAGCGGTAATGCCTTTAATAAACGAAGAACTAAAACCGTTGTGTTCCATTTCGTTTAATCCAGCAATTGTACATCCTTTTGGAGAAGTTACTTTATCTATTTCATCTTCAGGATGGGAGTGGTTAGCGATTAACAAACTTGCTGCGCCTTTAGCAGTTTGTGCAGCCATTTTAAGCGCTTCACTTGCATGGAAATCAATTTCATTTCCACCTTGTGATGCGGCTCTAATCGCTCTTAAAAAGAAAGCGATTCCGCAAGCACATAATGCAGTTGCTGAAGTCATTTGCTCTTCATTGATCACCACCGTTTCACCAACTAATTCAAACATTTCTTGCACTTCATCCATACTCGCTTTCCAGGGTGCTGTTGTGGCAATACAAGTCATAGATTCTCGAATGGCAATTGCGGTATTTGGCATTGCTCTAACAAGAGGTATGTCATCACCAATAATACGCTGAATATCTTTCACCCAAACTCCAGAAACTAAAGAAATCACTAACTGATTTGAATTTAAATCTGCAGCGATCTCTGTTAATACTGCATTCATTTTTTGAGGAAGAACGGCAAGAATAACAACATTAGCTTGACGAACTGCTTCATTATTGTTTGAGGTAATCTGATACCCTTTGGCGCTATAGGCCTCCAATTTAGAAAGGTCTCGTCTTGACAATATAAAATCAGCTGATTGATATTGACCACTATCTACCAAGCCAGTCACCAAAGAAAGTCCTAAGTTCCCCGCTCCTACTATTGCTATTTTTGTTCCCACAGTATAATTATTTAAGTGCCAAAGTTAGGAAGTTAAGCTTAGCTAACGAGAGTAGCTATCTTAAATTTAAAATAAATCAGTAATCCCTCAAAGAACTAGGCAATTGATAAGGGGTGCGCTACAACAGGAGTAACTAAAGTTGAAGCTCATGGATGAACACAGAACGATTAGCGTTAGTTAAGTGATCGCCTTTTCAATGTCTTTGATGATATCCTCCACATGTTCTAACCCAACAGAAATACGAATTAACCCCGGTAATATTCCTGTTTGTAATCGATCTGCTTCCGTAAGCTTTGAGTGTGTTGTGGATGCTGGATGTGTTGCAATCGTTCTAGCGTATCCCCAATTAGCAGTCATCGAAATTAGTTGAAGTTTATCCAAAAATGCTCTCCCCTTATGGATTCCCCCTTTGATAACAAACGTTACGATTCCACCACCAGATTTCATTTGCTTTTTGGCAATCTTATAGTGAGGAGGAGAAGTTAAAAAAGGATACTTCATCAATTCCACTTCGTCATGATTCGCTAACCATTGTGCGATCTTCAATGCACTTTCTGCATGCCTATCCATTCTTAACGCCAAGGTTTCTAAACTCTTTGAAATAACCCAAGCATTAAAAGGAGATCATGCGGGTCCAGAATGACGCGCAAATAATTTAACTTCTGCAATCAATTCTTTGCGACCAGCAATGATTCCCCCTAAAACACGACCTTGTCCATCTAAATACTTCGTGGCAGAATGAATGAATGAATGACCAGATCCGCACCAGATGTAATGGGTTGTTTCTTGTGTGTCATACCAATCAAAACGGAGATTCCTTTTTAGTTCATCGCAAAGGATTCCTTGCTAACGCTTACGCGTTACGTGTTTCACTCCAATCGGAATGACAGCTCCACCTAATTAATTGTATAAGTAGATGTTACCTCAATTGCTGCGTCTAAGCTTAATGCTACTGAACAATATTTAGTTAATGTCAAATCTATTGCTCGAGCAACTTTAGCGTCATCTAATTCTCCAAACAGGATAAAATGCAAGTGTATTGATTTAAAGTTTTTAGCAACATTATCGTTCCTTTCTGCTGTCACCTCAACCTGATAATCAAGTAACACTAATTTTTGTTTTTTTAGAATTAACCCTAAATCAATACTTGCACAACCAGCAACTCCCATTAACAACAATTCCATTGGTCGAGTGCCCTTCCCTTCTCCACCAATAGCAGCGTTTGCATCAATAGCTACCTTAATCTTATCGGCTGTAGCTGCTTCATAATGAAAAGCGGTATTCACTCTTTTTAAATTTACTTCCATATCAATTTTTTTTTACGTTTGAATCTATTTGATCAGACCCAGCCAAAATACCACCTTCTAAGTGATAAAGATTCTTGAACCCATACTTTTTTTGCAATAATTTAACTGCATCAGCACTCCTTTTGCCACTTCTACATTGAAAAACAACCTCCTTGTCTGTATTGATTTTAGAAACATTGCTTTCTAACGAGCTTAATGGTATTCGCTCCCCGTTAATATGACTAGACTCATACTCTGAAGCTTCCCTAACATCTATCAATTGAAAATTGTTATCCTTAGCCATCCAATTTTTTAGTTCAACGGCATCAATCCTTTTCACTTCTTCTTCTAAAAGCGTTAAAATTGACGTTTTAACCGCATCGTTATCGACAAATAACAATGAAATTCCATATTGTTCGATGTACTCCTTATTGACTTGGATTTCATTTAAAGTCGTTTTTGCATAAAAATAATTTTCTTGACCCTTGACTTTTGTTAAATAAGAAACCTTAAAAGGCAAGGTATCGATCGTGTCTTTATTGGGAATATTGATCAATACCTCTACTGGACTAAAATTATTGAGCGCAATGTTGGTTTTATTTAGCTTCTTATACCCGTAGGTATACCCTTGGTCCATCGCTTTTAAATCTGCATAAACAACCGACCCTGTTGGCAAACTTCCTGCTCCTTTCCCTTTATAGAACTGAGCCCCTACATTTTTCGAACTAATTTCTACCCCATTGTCTTCATTTTCTACTTGATAGGTATTGCTTGAATTGTTTACCAATGTGGGCAAGACGGATACCGACAGTTTGGCTCCAGCTAATTCGGCTTTAGCAATCAATTTAATTTTTAAATTGAGTTTTTTAGCCAATTCAATGTCACTTTTACTAATCTTTTCTATCCCAAAATTTAAGACTTCATCTGGATGAACAATTTTACCAAAGGAATGCGCTACTAAAATTACCAATTTATACAAGGCATCAAACCCTCCGACATCGGATGTAGGGTCTGCTTCTGCAAAGCCAAGTTCTTGAGCATTTTTTAATGCTTCATCATAAGCAACTCCATTTGTAAACAGTTGACTTAAAATGTAATTTGAGGATCCATTAAATATTCCTTTAATAGCCTGTATAGACTCATTGGCATAAAAGTCATTTAATATTCTAAGAATTGGAATACTCCCACAAACAGCGCCTTCATATAAAAAAGTGCCTTTATTTTCTTGCTCTTTAGCAATCAATTCTGTTAAATTTTCTGCAATTAATTTTTTATTGGCAGAAATGACTTTCTTGCCTATCTCTAAATTTCCTGCTACAATTCCGTAAGCCTCCTCAGCAGAACTAATTAATTCTACAATAACCTCAACATCTTGATCACGAATGGTCTTTTCGTTCGTTGTTTCAATAATTGCGTGAATATTTGCCCTCTTTTTTGATGCATCTTTAATGATTACGATAGGTAACCTTTCCGCCTCATCGTTTGTTTCTAAATAGTGCTGAAACCCCTGGGCCACAACTCCAAATCCGTACAGTTTAATCTTGTTATTACTCATCTTTTTAATTTTTTGCGTTTGTTTTTTTGTTGGAATAGAACTTTTTAATTAATGTTTTCAAACCAGCTGTCTCAATTAAAAACCCGTCATGGCCATAAAGTGATTCAAGAAGAGCGAAGGAAGAATGCTGAATTCCTTTTGCTAAAATTTCAGCTTCTGAAACCGGAAACAAAATGTCCGAAGAGATGGCCACTACTAATGTTTTTGCTTTAATTCTTTGTAATGCATTTGGAATCCCCTCTCTGCCTCTTCCCACATGATGACTGTCCATTACTTTAGACAACTGATAATAGGAAAAAGCATTAAACCGTTGTATCAACTTTTCTCCTTGGTAATTTTGATACGAAGCCGCTTTAAAATTTTCAGTAGTCCCCAATTCATCTGCTTGAGTTTGTTGATAGGTAGCATAATTTCGATAACTCAATAAGGCAATAGCTCTTGCCGTTTTTAAGCCTTTCAACCCTGCAGTATCATTGGCCATCAACCAAGTAGGATCCGTTTTTATCGCTAAACGTTGACTTTCATTAAAGGCAATTCCCCAAGGAGAATGCTGTGCATTGGTTGCCATTAGAATCACATGCTCAAATAAACTTGGTTTTTTAATTGCCCATTCAACAGCTTGTTGCCCGCCTAAAGAACCTCCTAATAGGGTGTGCATTTTTTCAATTCCTAAATCAATTCTTAGGAGGTCCAAACTGTTCACAATGTCTCTAATGGTTAATTCTGGAAAGCTATGATAATAAGGGCTTCCTGTTGTCGGGTTAATAGACAATGGTCCCGTAGAACCATAGCAAGAACCTAACACATTGGCACACACCATAAAATGAGCTCTTGGATTGAATAGCTTACCCTCTCCAACCAATCCACCCCACCATTATGATGGATTTGCATTCGCCGTTAAAGGGTGCGTTATCCATACCACATTGTTTCTTTCTGCATTGAGTTGCCCAAAAGTAGTATACTCCAAGTTAAACTCAGGTAAGGTTTTACCTGAGTCTAACAAGAAATTATTTTTATATTGAAATTGATTTGTTTTCATTTTTAATTGAATTGGGCTGCGCTGATTTCATGCTGAATGGCTTCCACCTTTTTAAAAGCCTGTTCAAAATCATCCTTAATGTCCTCTAAGTTTTCAATGCCTACAGAAACTCTTAATAAGGTGGGGGTTACCCCTGCATTCAATTGCTCTTCTGCTGATAATTGTTGATGAGTGGTTGCTGAGGGTTGAATAATTAATGTTTTTGCATCTCCAACATTGGCCACATGACTCACTAATTCTAACGAATCAATCAAGTGAATTGCATTTTCTTTAATGCCTTCTAATTCAAAACTCAATACGCCGCCAAATCCTTTCTTGAGGTACTTTTTTGCTAAAGCATGGTGTGGCGAAGAAGTCAACCCTGGATAATTCACCTTTTTTACTTTTGGATGTTCTGCTAACCAAAGCGCCAAATTCAATGCGTTTTCAACGTGTCTTTCAACTCTTAGCGACAATGTTTCTAAGCCTTGAATTAATTGAAAGGCATTAAATGGGGACAATACATTTCCGAAATCTCTTAAGCCTTCTACTCTAGCCCTAATGATATATGCAATGTTTCCAAACTGAGATCCAACACCAAATACTTCAGCAAATTTTAACCCATGATAACCTTCACTTGGTTCTGTAAATTGAGAAAATTTACCATTTCCCCAATCGTAATTTCCTCCATCTACAATAACTCCTCCTATTGAGGTTCCGTGTCCACCTATCCATTTTGTGGCAGATTCTACAACTACATTCGCTCCATGCTCAATGGGTCTAAATAGATAACCACCAGCACCAAAAGTATTGTCAACGATTACTGGTAAATCGTGTTTTTTAGCCAAAGCAATAATCGCTTCAAAATCTGGGATATTAAACCCTGGATTTCCTATTGTTTCTAAATAAAGTGCTTTTGTTTCTTCGTTGATGAGTGCTTCAAAATCGTTGACATGATCTGTTGTTGCAAATTGGGTTGTTATTCCCAATCGCTTAAAAGCGACTTTAAATTGATTGTACGTTCCTCCGTATAAATTGGGAGAGGAAATGAAGTTATCTCCGGCTTGTAAAATATTATTTAAGGCCAAAAATTGAGCGGATAACCCTGAAGAGGTTGCTAGAGCAGCGACTCCTCCTTCTAATGCTGCAATCCGTTTTTCGAAAACGTCTGTGGTCGGATTTCCTATTCTTGTATAGATGTTTCCAAACTCTTTTAATCCAAATAAATTGGCGGCATGTTCTGCACTGTTAAATGTAAATGAGGAAGTCTGGTAGAGAGGAACCGCCCTAGAATTAGTGGTTTCATCTACTTCCTGACCTGCATGGAGTTGTAATGTTTCAAATTTTTGTGTTTTCTTTCTGGTACTCATGATAACTGATATTAATGGTTGTTAAAAAAAATTGTGAGATAGACTAGGATGTACGTTTCTTCCTTCAGAAGAACTGAACTAACTTATTTCAAGAAAATTGAGATAAATTCTTGTGCTTAACAGCAGCAGCAACATTGGTTGCTATGCATTATCATTTCTGTAGTTGATACAGAATTGATGGCAATAGAAATTGAAGCAATACCTGATTGGTTTGCTTTTTTTTGTTTTTTAATTGGTCTTAATGGGTACATTTTGCAATTCTTTATATTTCCCCAACATTGGGAGTAGGAATTGGCACCGGTTTTCCAATTCCGATTTTCATCGGAACTTTAAGTTGGTTGCCAGAAGGTCATAGAGCCTAATCTCTCGCTTCTTCTGTATAAACAATCACGCTTCACGAAATGTGATTTTGTAATTGAAATTCGATGCAAACTTAGAAAATTATTTTTTAAAACAAAATAACAATGCATTATTTTTTTAATTAAAAAAGAAATTATTACCGCCAAAAGCGATTATTTTTTTCGGTTAAATTGTTGATTAATATACGGGTAAGGATAGCTTAACGGTTAAATGAAAAGGCAAATCTAATCCAGAAAAAACTCCGTAAAATTGTGTTTATTCAACTCACTAAAAGCAACTAATTCAGAATAATTCTTCCAAGTTTAGCGGCTAATTGTAATTTTATTTGCTGAAGGTTTACTTGCTCCTGAAGCAACTCCATTTGTTTGTCTGAATCCTTTTCGGTTTTCAATTGATCTTGATTTTTAAAAATAAGAGCAGTTAATTTACTGAGTTGAAAAGCATATAAAACTCTGATAAATGCCAACGAAAGTTGCATCTCTTCTGTTGTTGTCTTTATTTTATTCTCTGCCCATCCAGGGCTTAAATCATGGCGAACAGAAAAGATGTCAATCGCAAACATACTAATCTCTTGATCCGAGTGATTAATAAAATCTTGATGCGTTGGAAGCTCGTCCTTATCCAATTTTTGAGCGTAAAAATCAAATACTTTTTGATAGGTTTTATTTTCAAAAGAAATGTTATCATTCATGATATTGTCTACAATGTAAACTGCAGCAGAAACATCTTCATATTCTTTTTTCTTTCCTTCAGTTGGCAATAACAATTGAATGACTTGATCCCCGAAACTCACCAATAGGCGAATAATTTCTCTTTCCCAGTGTTTTAAATCAGAAACAGGTGCTGGTTCTGGGGCTCCTTGAAATTCATCGGGAAAGAATAAATCATCAGGCATTTCTTGATCACTGCCCTGACTTGGTGAAGCGCTTGGAGAAGAGGAAGATTTATACTTGGTCTGTTTCGCAATATTCTTTCTTAGAATCGTATTGGTTTCATTAATTAACGCCTGCTCAGGAATGTCCAATAAATTACTACATTCTTGCGTGTAAACCGATCGCTTAATCTGGTCAGGAATAATGGCAATACTTCTAACGATATCTTTAACTAACTCCGCTTTTTTAATGGGGTCATTCCCCACCTCTTTCATTAAAACAGAAGTTTTAAAACGAATAAAATCTTGAGCGTTGTCGGTAACGTAGGCTTTTAATTCTTCGGTAGTATGTGCTTTTGCATAGGAATCAGGATCTTCTCCTTCAGGAAAAAGTACCACTCGCACATTCATTCCCTCTTGCAGAATCATGTCAATCCCTCTAAAAGAGGCTTTTAATCCTGCGGCATCGCCATCATACAAAATGGTAATGTTCGGAGTAAATCGGCTAATCAATCTAATTTGACCCTCGGTCAATGAGGTTCCCGAAGAGGCCACCACATTTTCTACGCCAGCTTGATACATGGAAATAACATCTGTATAGCCTTCCACTAAATAACAAATGTCTTCTTTTGAAATCGCTTTTTTTGCTGTATAAATCCCGTAAAGAACATTACTCTTGTGGTAAATTTCCGATTCAGGAGAATTTAAATACTTGGCGGCTTTATCATTGGTTTTTAAAATCCGTCCGCCAAATCCTAAAACACGTCCAGAAAGGTTATGAATCGGAAACATTACCCTCCCCTTAAAACGGTCAAACTTCTTTTCTCCTTTAACGATGGTTAAACCAGATTTATCTAGAAACTTTAAATTGTGACCCGCTTTTTCTGCTTCATCGGTAAAAGCAGTCCAACTATCAGGGCTATATCCTAATTGAAAAGTTTCAATAATATCTTCTCTAAACCCTCTTTCCAAAAAATAACTTAACCCAATTGCTTTTCCTTCGTCAGATTCTAATAACTGTTTGTTAAAGTATTTTGCTGCATAATTAGAAACAATGTACAAACTTTCTCGCTCATTAGTTGCTGCTTTTTGTTCATCCGTTTGCTCTTCTTCTTCTACTTCAACTCCAAACTTACCGGCTAAATACCTTAAGGCTTCTGGATACGAATAATGTTCGTGCTCCATAATAAAGTTGACAGAATTACCTGCTTTACCACATCCAAAGCATTTATAAATCCCCTTTGCAGGAGATACAGTAAACGATGGAGATTTTTCATTGTGAAAAGGGCAATTTCCTAACAGGTTAGCGCCTCTCTTTTTTAAAGGCACAAACTCTCCTACCACGTCTTCTATAATGGCGGCATCAAATATCTCGTCTATGGTTTGCTTAGGTATCAACGTTTTAAATTTATATGAATGAATGTTTATTGAGGAATGATAATTGATTAATTATTTTGAGCGATCAACTTAAGTTTTTAATATTCATTCATCAATAAACATTAATCATTTTAATAATCTTCTTCTTTTGCTATTTTACCAGTTTTAGTATAAAATTTCCAATGTCCATATTGTTTTCCTTCCTTATAAAATCCTTCATAAATTAGGATGCCATTGGGCTGATAAGTTTTTACTTCTCCAGTTCTAAGTCCATTCGTAAAAGTTCCTGTACTTTGGATTTGAGCATTCGCAAAATAAGACTTCCATTCCCCATCTCTTTTTCCGTTTAAGAATTTACCTTGCATCTTTAACTTCCCATTTTGATAAAAATGTTTCTCTTCCTGTAAAATTTCTTTGCCTTCTTTTTCTTGATAAAAGCGAACGATCTTCTTTGTATTGTCAGGGTATGTTTCTTCAACCTTTTTTATTTCAGGAGGCTGACAAGCCATCAACAATAAAGGCAGTATTAAATAAATCAGTTGTTTCATTTTGTTTGATTTGGATTCTTTGGCTCTTCTCGGGCACAAAAAAGGGTTATTTTTTTCTTTCAGTGGTATAAATTACCAATTCTGCCAACGCTTTATTGGCTTCATTTTGCTCAAATTCTTTTAAGATGGCTAACGCTTTATCTTTATAGCTGTTCATTGCTCTTTGAGCATATTCTATTCCTCCAGCTTCAATTACAAACTGGATTACTTCTTTTACTTTTTTCTTATCCTCGTTGTACTTCTTTACAATTTTAATAATTCTTCTTTTATCTGATGATGAAGCATTATTCAACGCAAAAATCAATGGCAAGGTCATCTTCTTCTCTTTAATATCTATCCCCGTAGGTTTACCAATGGTTTTTCCATCACTGCCGTAATCAAACAAATCATCTTTAATCTGAAATGCAATTCCTGTATACTCCCCAAACAATCGCATTCTTTCAACAACCTCTTTTTCTACGCCAACAGAATTTGCTCCAGAAGCACAACAAGAAGCAATTAATGTGGCTGTTTTTTGTCGGATAATGTCATAATAGACACGCTCGGTAATGTCTAATTTTCGTGCTTTTTCTATTTGCAACAATTCACCCTCACTCATTTCTTTTACAGAGTTGGACATAATGCGCAGCAATTCAAACTCATCATTCTCTACGGCCAATAGCAGCCCTCTAGAAAGTAAATAATCCCCTACTAAAACAGCAATTTTGTTTTTCCAAATGGCATTAATCGAAAAGAAACCTCTTCGTTTATTGGAATCATCCACCACATCATCATGAACCAAGGTAGCAGTGTGCAATAATTCGATCATTGCAGCAGCGCGATACGTAGCATCCGTTATTTTACCAAAAGCTTTGGCGGATAAAAAAACAAACATTGGACGCATTTGTTTCCCTTTTCGCTTAATAATGTAGTGCATTATTTTATCCAACAAAGCAACTCTACTCTTCATTGAAGCTCGAAATATAGGTTCAAATTCCTTAATTTCTTTTTCTATTGGTTGTTTTATTTGATCTAATTTTCTCATAAAAAAGCCCCGCAATTAGCGAGGCTTAAAAGTACATATAATTTAAATCTATTTAAAAGTAAACTTCCCAAATTTATAACTCTTTCCTTTTACCGCATAAGTTATTACGTCAGTATCATTTATCATTGAACTCTTTGTAGGTGCTAAAATAACTTTATCTAAATCTTTGGCTGTAAACAGGGGTGAACGACTAATATTTCCCTCTTCATTTATCGCAACTAATATTGCTACAGATTTCTTTAAGTTTCCAAGTTTTCGAACTTTATTAGGATTTTCCTTTAACAGTGCTATATTCTTAGGGTTATCATTAAAAAATAAGTTCAACTCATTTGTTGTTTCATTAAAGTTCAACCCATAAGATAAATAATATCCACTTCCTGCTGCAGAATTTTTCGGAACGTTTCTCACCCAATCAATATTTCCTGCCTTATCAACACTCACCACTATGATATCATTATAGTGATATACAGTTCTAGTGTGTGTATTCCCATTAGAATCTGTGTATGTACTTGTTGTTACGTAATACTGTTCTGCAATCAAATAAGCTCCACCATCTTTCTTTACGAAAAAATGATCAAAGAAGAAACTAGACAACCCTTTTCCTTTTGCTGCTTTTTTTTCACCAATCATCTCCGTCATAAACGAGTCATCAAATGCTTTTTTAGAAATCGTTTTAACCGTACCATCAGCCAAATCCATCGTCAAGTAAAAAATACCATTAATTTTCAGCTTCTTATCGTCAGAATAAAAACCACCAACTACAACTTCTTTAGTTGCCTCATTGATCTCATAAGAAATTGACTCTACCCACTTTCCTGTAAGTTGAACTTCAAATTGAGTAAGTTGATCTGTTTTATGTTGGTAAGAAACGATGACAAATTTTGCTGCTTGTTCCCCTTTAATCTTCTTTTCCCCTTTGGTTTTATCTGGAAATATTGTTGCCCGCATATAAACATCACCTGTATTATCTATAATGTAATCTTCAATTGAAAAATATTTATCACGATAAGGTAATTGCACCTCTTTTTCCCAAACTAAATTTAAACTATTATCATAAACTTTATAAGAGAATTTTTCATTATTATATTTATCATATGGCTTATTATGATACACCAAGAACTTAGAACTGTCTTGTGAAATCTGAAAACCAAAACTTCCAGACTTTCGTCCATCCATTGCAATTTCATCTAACTTTTTGAATTTAGACCCTACGATACCTTTAGCACTAATTGGATAAGCGAAAGCAAAGCTTTTGCCAATTTCCTTATCTGTCAATGAGGTCATCAAAATCAACTGACCTTGTAAAATATAAATGCCTTCGTATAACAACTTCTTCTTCCCTTTCTTGGGGATCAACAATTCTTCTGAAAACTTTAAATTCATCTGGTTATCATACCTTTGAATCCACATGTCACTCGATCCAAACCTAGAACCCTTAACTCTTAGCGTATAAAAACCATCTTTATCTTCGCCAATAACTTCAGACAAACGACCTGCCGTTTTATAGGTCGCACCCCATTTAGCTGTTACACTTTTTTGACTAAATGCACTTACGATCATGAATAGACACAGTGAAAATAATATTGCTTTTTTCATTTCTGGGTATTTTATATTTCTTCGAAATATATAAATCATCCTCCTATCAAACAAGAATTTAAAACAAAAATGCAATATTTTACTACTTTTAGAAAATGAAAAAAATACTTTTACTTACCATTTTAATCTATGTTTCAAACATATATGCTCAGGATACTATCATTACTAAACTAATTATTTTTGATGAAGAGGATATGGGGAAATATGATTCTAGTAAAAAACATATCGTAAGAATGCCATAAAGTTCAACCCTTTGCTACTGCTTAATGGAGAAATTCCCCTTTATTATGAAAGAGCTCTAAACACTAGTTTTTCTGCAGAAATCGCTCTTGGAATGACCTTCAAAGATTATATAGGAGATCTTTGGAGATCGTTAGATGAAGATCTAGAAAAAGACAATCAAAAGATAAATTCACATTTTTCATACAAATTAGCTTTAAGGTATTACACAGGTGGTGTTGCTTTAGATGGTTTTTATTTTGCACTGGAATACGCAAATAGAAAACACACTCAAGATCTGTCAATTGACTCTTATGGTTACAACTATCTTACAGGAACCACTCATACAAGAACTTACAATTTTGTTGAAGAACAGTTTCATAACGAATTTAAAATGATTTTTGGAGCTCAAGAACATGACTATTGGGACAACTTCTTTCTCGATTATTACATTGGTGTTGGAATTGATAAAAGAAAAATTTCATCAATTGAATATCACCAAGAGAATACCACAGGAATAAATACCTATAGATTAGAAAAAATAGAAGATACTAAACCAAGGTTTTATTTAGGCATAAAATTAGGATTTGAGTTCTAAGCATACACTTTCTTTAACCATTTAGGTAAAAGAAAAAACCCAATGATTAAGTAAGGGTAATAAGAGAATAAACGCCACAAAACTGCCAATAGACCAACTAATCCAATAGGCGTAAAATCGGACAAGAACCCTTGGAAAGCGAACTCTGCTACCCCCGTCCCTCCAGGTGTTGGACTCACCAATAGGATGACCCACATCACTAATTGCCGGCCATAAATCAACAAATGATTTCCAATTGGAGAAAACGCCAGCAACAGAAAGTTAACGACCCAAAAACGTGCGGTCCAAGACAGTAGTGTTGCTCCAAAAGCCTTCGCCCAAAAAGAAATGGGTTCATTTTTTAATTCTTTAGCGGTAAGCATAATGTCATTTCCAACTTTTTCCATTTTAGGAAACCATTTCACCAACAGTTTCCATTTAAAGATTTGGAGAAGTAGTTTTTTTAAACCCGCTGGATTTATAAAAACTCCATAGCTAATGATTAAGGACAACAGTACAATAAATCCATAACCCAATACAAATAAGCTTTTTACTGAAAACGTTATTCCAAAAATTTCTTTTTGAAGTTCCAGAGGAAATAAGTATTCTGTTCCAATAAAAAGAAGAAGAATTGGCACGGTAACCACATAAAACAACTCATCCAATAATGCAGTGATCATTACTATGGTCGTACTTTTCCCTGGACTTAATCCTTCCTTGTTTAAAATAAAAAGCGCAACTCCGGAGCCTCCTACTACAGATGGTGTTATTGCGGAGGCAAATTCCCACAACATAATGATATCAAAACTATTTCTCCAAGTCACTTGATTGTTGGTTAAAACGCGTATCCGAGCCATATAAAACAGATCCCTAATCACCATCATTAACAACGCAACAAGCATCCATCCAAAGGTGCTAAACCCCCATTCCACTTTCTTAAACTCTTCCCAATTGGTATTGGAATATAATAAATAGAGGGTAACACTCATCCCAATTAGGATAGGAATAGCCATTTTTTTAGCTGTAAATAACTCTTTTACTTTATTACTTTTGTGCATTAACTTATTCTTATGAAAAAAATTTATTACCTCTCCACGTGTTCTACTTGCAATCGAATTATCAAAGATTTAGGACTGGATGCTTCTTTTGAATTTCAAGATATCAAATCTAATCCAATTACAAAGGATCAACTTGAAGAAATGGAAAAAATAAGTGGCGCTTATGAAAGCCTATTTAGTAAGCGAGCAATAAAATATAAAACCATGGGGTTAAAGGATAAAGCATTAAGCGAGGCCGATATCAAAAAATTAATCCTAGACGAATACACTTTTTTAAAAAGACCAGTAATTATAATTGATGATGTAATTTTTGTTGGAAATTCGAAAAAAACAATTGAAGCTGCGAAAGAAATGTTTAGTGTTTAGTGTTTAGTGTTTAGTGTTTAGTGTTTAGTGTTTAGTGTTTAGTGTAAATTAAAAAATCCAAGTACGGCCCGACAAAAAAACATCAATTACTTACGAACAACTTTTAACTCATTGCTTTTCACTTTATAAACTTATAAGGTGCCTTATTGAGATTCTCAATAAATTACAGAAAATGAAAATTTCGAGAATGACGTGACATAAATCCTGATTATATCCATTGCATTTGCACTTGTTAATTTCTACTTTTTCTGTTTATAAAATTGACAAACGTTCTAACTTTACAAACTATACAACTCCGTGAATTCTAATATTAAAGCCCATATCGCATTATTGTTTGCCAACATTATTTACGGCTTAAACTATACTGTGGCTAAAGATGTGATGCCCGAATTCATTTTACCCTTCGGATTTATTTTTTGTAGAGTAATTGGTGCGTTAAGTCTATTTTGGATTATCCATTCTTTTCAGTATGAAAGAGTAGCCAAAAAAGATCTGCTACAAATGGCCATTTGTGGTTTTTTCGGAGTGTTTGGCAATCAATTGATGTTCTTTTATGGGCTTAATTTAACAACTCCAATCAATGCAGGAATTATCATGACGGCTAATCCTATTTTAGTCATTATTGCCTCAGCAATAATCCTTAAAAATAGAATTACACTTCCTAAAGTTGGAGGAATTGCTCTTGGTATTTCAGGTGCGCTAATTCTGTTGTTGGTGAAAAAAGATTTTTCTTTTGGTTCTGAAACATTGGTCGGAGATTTATTTATTTTTCTGAATGCGTTATCTTATGGGATATACCTTGTTTTAGCGGTTCCTCTCATGAAAAAATACCAACCTTTAACCGTAATAAAATGGGTATTTACTTTTGGAGCGATTTTGGTCGTGCCTTTCGGTTTTCAGCAATTTGTAGCCATTGAATGGTCTACTTTTAGCACCTATATTTGGATAAAATTTGGTTTTGTAGTTATTGCAACCACCTTTTTTGCCTATTTATTAAACATTTATGGACTTAAAAAACTAAGTCCTTCTGTAGTGTCTACTTACATTTATTTACAGCCGTTACTGGCCGCTTTAGTGGCAATTTGGGCAGGTAAAGATTCCTTAGATTGGATTAAAATTGTTGCTGCAATTTTAATTTTTTCAGGTGTTTACTTGGTAAGCAAAACTAAAACAGTAAAAAAATCTAAAGGATGATTACATTTACACTCTAATTTAGATGTATGGTTAAATCAATGACCGGTTTTGGAAAAGCAACCGGAGAAATAAATAACAAAAAAATTACTGTTGAGATTAAGTCTTTAAACAGTAAACAAGCAGATATTTCGGTAAGGATGCCGTCTTTCTACAAAGAGAAAGAATTGCCGTTAAGATCATTGATCAACAAAAATTTGCAACGTGGTAAAATTGAATTCAATCTTTATGCAGAATTGTTGGGAGGAAACACGTCTCTTAGTCTAAACAAAGATTTATTCAAAAAATATTACACTGAATTTAATAGTGTTGCCAACGAGCTTGACCCTAAGCATACTTCTGATATCATTTCATTAATTTCTAAAATGCCAGATTTAATGAAATCTGAAAAAACAGAATTAGACAAAGAGGAATGGACTTCAGTTTTTACGGTGATAGAAAATGCTTTCGCAGAAATAAATGCGTTTAGATTGACTGAAGGAGCTTCTTTAAAAGAAGAATTAACATTGAGAGTCAATAACATTTCTGATCTACTAGGCAATGTTGCGCAGTATGAAGAAGAAAGAATAACTACGGTAAGAAACAAAATCTTAAACAACCTCAAAGAGGTGATCGATGAAAGCAGCATCAACAAAGATCGTTTTGAACAAGAATTGATTTACTACATCGAAAAATATGATGTAACGGAAGAGAAAACTAGGTTAGCTCAACATTGCAAGTACTTTGAAGAAACGATGGACACCAAAATTTCTGAAGGAAAAAAGCTAGGTTTTATCTGCCAAGAAATGGGCAGAGAGATTAACACCTTGGGTTCAAAAGCAAACCATATTGAATTACAAAGAATAGTGGTTCAGATGAAGGATGAACTCGAAAAAATTAAAGAACAGATTTTAAATATATTATAACGATGGAAGGAAAGTGTATTATATTGTGTGCACCCTCGGGAGCTGGAAAAACATCCATCACAAAATACTTACTAAAACAAGAATTAGGACTAGAATTCTCTACTTCTGCTTGTAATAGAGAAAAAAGAGTTGGAGAGATTGATGGTGTGGATTACCATTTTTTATCTACTGAAGATTTTAAAAGAAGAATTGAAAATAACGAATTTGCCGAATGGGAAGAAGTTTATAAAGACAACTATTACGGTACTTTAAAAACAGAAATTGATAGAATTTGGAACAGCGGAAAAAATGTAATTTTTGATGTTGATGTTGAAGGTGGATTAAGTTTAACCAAGCACTTTGGTGAAAAAGCCTTAGCCATGTTCATTAAACCTCCATCATTTGAGGCTTTAGAAGCACGATTGAGAGGCAGAGGTACTGAAGACGAAGAAAAAATACAGAAACGCTTAGCGAAAGCAGATAAAGAACTAGAATATTCTAAATGGTTTGATCATATTGTTGTAAACGACAAATTAGAAGACGCTCAGAAGGAAGCAAAACAATTGGTTAAATCTTTTTTAAAATAAAGTCCGATGAAAATTGGTTTATATTTCGGTACCTACAACCCCATTCACGTAGGTCATTTAATAATTGCCAACCACATGGCAGATAGTTCTGATTTAGACCAAGTTTGGTTGGTGGTTTCTCCTCAAAATCCGCTAAAAAATAAAACAACATTATTAGCTGATTATCATCGCCTAGCTTTGGTAAAAATTGCGATTGAAGAAAACCCAAACTTAAAGGCATCTAACATAGAATTTGACTTGCCCAAGCCTTCTTACACGATAGACACCCTTACTTATCTCCAAGAAAAACATCCTGAACACGAGTATTCCATTATTATGGGAGAAGATAATTTAAGGACGTTACACAAGTGGAAAAATCATGAAGTAATCTTGAGTAATCACAAAATATACGTGTATCCTAGAGTTTTAACTGCTCAAGAAATCTTAGCTAAGGATGTGAAAATGGAAACGCCCTTCAAAGATCATCCTAACGTAATAATTACTGAAGCTCCAGTGATGAAAATATCAGCAAGCTTTATACGGAATGCCATTAAAGAAAAAAAGGAAGTACGATATCTATTGACCGATCCGGTGTGTAAATATGTTGCTGAGATGCATTTCTACGAAAAATAGTCCAACAACATTACTCCTAAAAGGAAGGTAAATAACAACTCGGCTAGCCATTTTTTTTTCATATGTTGAAAAAGATTGGCAACTACAATTGAAGATGGAATGGTTAAAATAACAAACGTTGCCAAATAATCCAGTCCATTAAACAATAAGCTTCCTAAAGAAAAAACGGACATCAAAACGATCATCTTCAACATCTTATGTCTTCTCAATCCTCCACTATTAATCGTTACAGAAAGTCTAAAGAAAGCCATAAGAAGTATTCCAACAACCAAACTAAGCAATAACTTATGAAGTACTGATAAGTGATCCCATTCAAAACTAAAAACGGTTGAATTGTGCGTAATTAATTCGAGTACAGCTAAATCTCCAACAATAAAATGATAACTAATAAAATACACGACAGGAACACTAAACCCCAATAAAGTAATCACCAAATCTCTCCAAGATGGTGAAATCATATAAATTAAGCCAATCCATAACAAGCATAGAAATATTGCATTGGGTAGATAAATTACCGTTGCTATCGAAAGTAAAAACCCCGCATTAAAAGAAAGCGAGTAACTGCTTTTATTGTCATACAATCTTAACAATTGATGGACTCCTAAAAGAACGAAAGAATTAGCGATAACAACCTGATTTAAAACAAATAAAGAGAAAAAACAACTGTTAAAAATTACGAAAATCAAACTGGTTAAATGCGTATTGTTTTCTACTAATTTATATTCATTGACGATACTGTTCAGATAAATTGCTTGTGCGGCAATGAGTAAAATGGCTATAGAAATATCTAACCAGTTAAAACCCGTAGACACCATAGCAATTAAAGAATTTTCTGGTGGAGTAAAAAAAGAAGGCAGCCATAAAAAAATAGTCAACAGAATTACTAATCCATTAATTAAGTTTTGATTTGATTTAAAAACTTTTATCAGCATTTTAGTAGTATCTATGAAGGAGGCTACAATATTAATCAATTAAATTTTTTATTATTGAAGATAAAATTTACTTTTGTTGTATAAATTTAAAGTTATGACAGAATTTTTATATTGGTTAGGGCATTTTGTGCAAGATTACTTATTTCTTCCATTGGAGATGGTTGGTAACGCACCCAACTGGTTTTTTATCATTTTCGCTTTTCTATTATTAGGATGGTGGATGAAACTTCAAAAGAAATATAATGAGGAAGCCGAAGCAGATCCTAAACAATTAAAATAACCTATTGAACACTAAAAAAAAACCTCGAATTGATTTCGAGGTTTTTTTATTTTAAAACAGTTTCCAACTCTTTTCCCTAAATAAAATAAACAATAATATATTGTCAATAAAGTTGGTGGGTAAAAAAAAAGTTGTAAATTCGCAGCCCCATTTTAGGGTACATTGTAAAATTTAAAAAACAAATATAGTGGATACATTAAGCTATAAGACGGTTTCAGCAAACGCAGCCACAGTTAATAAAGACTGGGTACTTGTTGACGCTCAGAACGAAACATTAGGAAGATTAGCATCTAAAGTTGCATTTCTAATTAGAGGTAAA
>JAWUVT010000043.1:0-20278 GCA_034112225.1 Flavobacteriales bacterium
CTCATTATCTATAACACCATCACCAAAATTTAAACCATTTATTGTTTCATTAGACCCAATCCCGATAGCATTATCAGTTCCATCATTGTCTTGTTTTGCTCCTTTTAAAAAAACAACACCCTGGGCTGGTAAGTTGGTGCCATATCCAAGAACTCCATTAGCACTTTCATCATCACTATCTCCATAGTAGCCATAAAATGCACTTCGATCAACATCAGCTCCAACGTAATCATCTGCATAATTTCCTATGTCAAAGTCTGCCCAAAAACCAACATAACTATTATTAAAGGTGAAGGTTCCTCTAGGGTAGATTTTATAGTTTAAGAATAAGGTATTGTTTATTTCAAGATTACTTGTTGAAAATGCATAAGCCATTCCATGAACTTCTGTTGACATAGGGGCATGAGTATCACCTCCAGTATAGTATGGGCGTTCATCGTTATAGATAAAAAATATAGCTTCATCCCCTTTTACCAAAGGATAATCTCCTGAATTTGGATCGTAAAAACCATCATTATTTCTATCAAAAAACGGAGCCAAATTATATGCCTGCCCTTTACTAACATCTCCATGCGCTGGCCAAGTTAATATTGATGCTGGGATTTGGTATCCAGGGAAATCAACAGATGCATCACATTCAGAATCTAGAAAGCAATCATACCATGCATTAAATTGTTGAATTTCTTGACATTGAATTTTCCAAACCTTGTCCCATAATGGACCTTCTAGGGCATAATCTGAAGGGTTCATTATAGGGCCTGCAATTTTTTGAGAAGCATTATGATATGTATTTACATTAGTTTTTATTACTCTATTTACATCTACTCCTGCTATCCACAATGAAGCTGAATATATGGTGTGTGTGCCATTTCCTACTGGAATTTCAAAGCTGGAAGAACCATTAGAAGTGTTATTGAAAAGTGTGTTTGGGTCAATATTGGCATTAATATTATTGATGTTTAAAATAGCAGATTGAGAAGAGGAAGTTTTAGCCGTTAAGAAAAAGATAATGAACAATAAAGGGCTGTATTTTTTCATAATTGAAGAATTGTTTGATATTAAGAGAGCTGTAAATATATTTTTCATATTAGATTTTTTTAAGCTTGTGAAGCTATGTTTTAATTGTTTGAACAGCCATTATGCCTGAAGTTATTGTTTAATTATCTTTTTGCTAATTCTGTTGGTTCCGTCAGTTATCGTAACAAAATAAAAGCCATTAGTTTGATTACTTAAGTCAATTACTGTAGTGTTTTGTGTAATGGTTTTAGTTTGAATTTTCTTTCCCAATCCATTGTAAACTTCTAACAAAGCAATGTTACTCACCAACTCATAATTAATAGTAAATTGGGTGTTAAAAGGATTGGGGTAGATTAGTAATTCTTTTTCTTTTGGTTCTATTTTCTCTAAGGATGTCAAATTACCACCACAAACAGATTTAAAATCATTAAGGTAATAACTGCGAATAGAGTCGATTCTTTCTTGCATCACAAAAACTGCAGAAGCTGGAATAGCGTTTTGATAATCTCTACCAAAAACATATGCTAAAGTGATAGAAATACTACTGCCTGGTTCAAAAGTAAAAGGGCCTGTTGATCCAACACCTCTTCTGTCTGATGCTGGATTTAATTCAGTAACTTCTGTCCATAACCATGGATTTGGAGTAAGGCCTCCAGTTCCATAATTTAATGGGTCTGTAACCCCAGGAAATAAATATTTTGAAGGAATTGTTCCTCCAGAAGAATTGTGACCAGTTTCACCAAAAACCATTGGCGAACCATCTTTCCACTTTCCACTTAAATAGTTATGATATTCGATATCGTTGCTTGGATCACCTTGAGATCCTGTAGAGTTGTTAAAATAAATGAAATGTTCCATTCCCCAGAATTCATTGTCGGTAATGTCATCCCCGAAACCTAAACCTAGTCCAGCATAAGGAGTCCCTGAAGAATCAATAACATCTTGAATAATTGAAGTAAAAGGATTATCTATTCCATCATTATCTTGTTTTGCTCCTTTTAAAAAAGCAACTCCTTGTGCTGGAGGGTAACTACCATAACCAATTATGCCACCTGTATTTTCATCATTATTGTCTCCATTGTAACCGTAGTATGCTCCTCTTTTAATATCGCACCCGACATAATCATCATGAGCATGTCCGATGTCAAAATCAGTCCACATGCCAATATAAGTACTATCATAAGTTAAGTTAGACCGATTATGAACAGTGTAATCTAAAAATATGGTATTGTTAATGGCCGAATCGGACGGGCAATTGTAGGCGTAGGCCATGTAATGCACTTCGGTACTCATAGGGTTCGGAGTGCGTGGCTGATACCTCATGTCATTGTAAATGTGGTAGACCGCTTGTTGCCCTTTAATTTGTGGGTAATCTCCATCCATTGGGTTGTAGATGCCATCATTATTGTTGTCTATAAAGGGAGCTAAATTGGCTGCCTGTCCTTTACTCACATCACCATGAGCTGGCCAGTTTTCAATCACTTCTATGGGCTGATAACCTCCCATGTTCCAGTTGTTTATATGGTAATCAATTTCAGTGCTTGTTATTTTCCAATGTCTATCCCATTTGTAATCATATCGTTTGTATTCTAAAGGATTCATTATGGGTCCACTGTTACCATGAAAAGTTTGGTAAAGAATTGTTACAGGGTATTCAGAGCCAAATATTTCTGTATTTGAAAAAGCTGTATTCTGATTTTTTCCTGAGAGCCATAAGTTTGCACCGAAAACAGTTGACATGTCACTTCCTTTTGGCACCTCCAAACCCCCGGTATGATTGTCTTTATAAAACAGCGTAGAAAGCCCGAACGTTGCACTCATGTTGTTTAAATCTAAAATTGCACTCTCGGGTCTTTTAACGAACATGTATATTGTTGCAGTATCAAACATTACAGGGTTTCCGTTGTCATGCAAAATGTAATGAATACTATCAATACCCCAATAATTTAATGCAGGGGTGTAATCAATATCAAGGATATGAATATCTGGCACTGAAATAATGGAGAAAGAGGTGCTGAAAATTCCTGTGCCACTGTAAAAAGCCGTATCTGCATAAATACGATTACCATCAGGATCAGAATCATTTAAAAGGAAACTTTCAGGGAATCCGCTGTTATTAGTATTAGAGTATTGTTGAATAGACAGTGATTCGTTTATTGAAAGATAAAAAGTATCATTAATCGCTATTGGAGCATTGTTTTGACCGAAGCTGGTTAGTGTAACTATTGATATTAAGAGCGCTGTAAGTATGTTTTTCATATTAGATTTTTTTAAGCTTGTGAAGCTATGTTTTAATTGTTTGAACAGCCATTATGCCTGAAGTTATTGTTTAATTACCTTCTTGCTAATCCTGTTGGGTCCTTCAGTAATAGTCGTCAAGTAAAATCCATTAGCTGGATTACTTAAGTCAATTATTGTAGCGTTTTGGTTGAATTTTTTCTCATAGAATTAATTTTACGAATTTTATTTTTTTTTACATTTACGTACCACTCAACAGGATTGTTTTTCAAATTATAGTTGAGGGGTCATTTCAATGTTGAGAGGTTGCCTTGAATTGTTTATCGGTTAGCATTAATACATTTATAAAAGAGCTTTTGGTATACTTTTTAGCTAAAAAAAGCCATTCAAACTTTTTTAGTTTGACAAAAAAGCCTTTCAATTTTAAAATAGACCAGCTTAAAGAAACTCCGTCCGCTCTAAAAAATATCTTTTTCTTCTTTAAAGTAGCAGACAGAACACTTGCTTCTAATTGTTTTTTGAAGCTGTAGCTCACTTGTCTAATGTCACCTTTCTTTTAAAGGAGGTCTACTCGTGTAATTTTGCTAGCAGAAATTCTTTATTTAAAAACGAAGTTATTGGAATTCAAATAATAACTTTGTGAGGATGAGTTTAGCTAAGAAATATTGCAATAGTTTAACCAGCTATAATCGATTGAAGTCGAGAGAAGTAATGGTAGGTAATGTTGGTGTTGGGGGAGACAACCCTATCCGTATTCAATCCATGACCACAACAGATACAATGGACACTGAAGCAACAGTGGCGCAATCGATAAGAATGATTGAGGCCGGTTGTGAAATTGTAAGAATTACTGCTCCAAGTAAAAAGGAAGCAGAAAACTTAGCCAACATAAAAGACGAGCTTAGAAAAAGAGGTTACGATACCCCATTAGTGGCAGACATTCACTTTACACCCAATGCCGCAGAAATTGCGGCTACAATTGTAGAAAAAGTGAGAATTAACCCCGGAAACTATGCGGATAAAAAGAAATTTGAGGAGATCGAATACACCGATGAATCTTATCAAGCAGAATTAGAAAGAATCGAAGCACGTTTAATTCCTTTAATTACCATTTGTAAAGAAAATGGTACGGCTATGCGAATAGGAACTAACCATGGGTCTTTATCAGACCGAATAATGAGTCGTTATGGAGATTCTGCTATTGGGATGGTAGAATCTGCATTGGAGTTTTTACGAATTTGTAGAGCTCAAAATTACCATGAGATCATCTTATCCATGAAGTCGAGTAATACACAAGTGGTCGTGCAAGCCTACCGTTTATTGGTCAATAAGATGGCCGAAGAAGGGATGGAATATCCTTTGCACTTAGGCGTAACCGAAGCAGGAGATGGAGAGGATGGTAGAATTAAATCTGCTGTAGGCATTGGCACCCTGTTAGAAGATGGTTTAGGAGATACCATTAGAGTCTCCTTAACCGAAGAGCCTGAATTTGAAATTCCTGTGGCTCAAGCCTTGGTTGGAAGGTATAAGGACAGAGCGGGGCACGATGCCATTGCTACCATTGAAGAAAACCCAATCACTCCCTTTGAATACATCAGAAGGCACTCGAAAAAGGTATTGAATGTTGGCGGTAAAAATGTGCCTATTGTTATGGCAGATTTTAGTCAGAAAGAAAAAATTACACCCGCTTCATTTTTCGCTTTAGGCTATAACTATTCTGTGCCTTTGGATAAATGGAATATTGCAGAGGCTGCATGTGACTATGTTTTTGTTGGCGATCAACTTGTTGAATTTGAAGTTCCTGGAACCTTACGAGTTCTTTACAATCACAAAACTTGGCTCAATCACAAAGAAAAAAGTCATCCTTTTTTGGCAGCAAAAACCTATCTCTCTGGAGTAGAACTTTCAGGTCAACTCAACGTGATTTACACAACCTTGTCAGATCTCTCAGAAGCCCTTTTAGGACGGCTTAAAAATGACGATACAGCTGTTTTAATGATTGGCACCTCCAACAAACATGGAATGGCAGAACAAAGAAAGCTCTTTGTTGAATTGTCGAAAAATAACTGCAACACCCCTGTAATTATAGGAAGAGCTTACGGAAATTTAACAGCGGATCAACTTCAGCTGCAAGCAGCAACAGATATGGGAGCCTTATTGATTGATGGTTTAGGTGACGGAGTTTTTATTGCAGCCGAAAATTGCGGTGGAGACAAAATGATTAATGCAACTGGTTTCGGAATTTTACAAGCTACCAGAACAAGGATTTCTAAAACAGAATATATTTCTTGCCCGAGTTGCGGAAGAACTCTTTTTGATTTACAAGAAACTACCGCTAAAATTAGAGCCGTTACTTCTCATTTAAAAGGTTTGAAAATTGGAATCATGGGCTGTATTGTAAATGGCCCTGGAGAAATGGCTGATGCCGACTATGGTTATGTTGGGACAGGCGTAGGAAAAATTACCTTATACAAAGAGAAAGAAGTGGTACAACGAAATATTCCTGAAGCTGAAGCGGTAGATTCTTTAATTGGCTTAATTAAAGAACATGGAGATTGGATTGATGCTTAACCACAATTTTACTCCCTAACTTTTACGCGTGGGCCTTACGATGGTGCACATTACTTCAAGAATTGTTGCTGGAATTAAGGCGGAGTGTGTGCCTACATCTTGAAGAGGTTGCTTCATTCATTCATTCATTCTGTTGGCGAGGGAGCATTGTTTAATAATTTAAAGACAACTGTATGGGGCATTTTATACAGAGGTTGAAGCACACCAAAGTAATGAAGTTTTGTAGGTGTACCATTGCGAATTTCACCAGTAAGCAGCGTAGAAGTTTCTCAACTACTGCAAGTATGAAACTTGCAAAACCTATAGACAATCACCTACAAAATGATTACTTACATCAGAATGGTAAATGGATTCTGCTATTTAGCCAGAATTACGTACCTTTATTTACGCAGAATAGTTGGTTACAACAGAAGTGACAGTCTAGAATTGTTAAACGCATTAAGAACTTTTAAAAAAAGACTTTATACCAAACAGGTGGATCTCAACTTATTCATCATTCTGATAGAGGGGTTCAATATTGCAGCCGTCAATACACTGGGGAATTGCTCAGGAGAAACATTAAAATTAGTATGGACGAAGAGCAGAACTGCTAATAAAATTCAATGACAGAAAGGGATGTCCGTGTTTTTAAAGCTGAATTCTACGTAGACCAAACAATCTACAATACAAAGGATTCATAAGTAGCTGTAAAAAATGCAGTAAAAATTTATAATAATGAAAGACAACATCTATCTTTGAATTAGAAAACTTAACAGATGGCGTATCAATTTAGTGAAAATTAAACATCTGTAACCGTATTTTAGGACTAGAGATTGCATGTAGATGTACTGCACGAACAACCGGAGCATCTTTAATAAATAAAGAATAAATTAATGAAAATACCTAGCTACTTTATTCAGAAACTATTACTTTAAAATTATGCTCTCAAAAGAAAGATGTACCCAAGCAATTAGTTCCTGGAAAAAAACTAGAACTGACTTTTCAAAAATCAAAAAAATAATTGATCCTACTGCCGGATTTAATTTTACACAAGAGGACTGTGGCTGGGTCACGAAAAATAATAAATTCCATGCTCATGCAGGTGTAAACAATGATGAATTGCTTCTAATTATTGTACCCTTAGATAAAAATGGAAAATTCACTCTTTTAGCGATCAATGAATAATTATATTTTAACGTCTATAATCTTATCCTATTGTTTATTGATTACTGCTTTTATATACGGCAGTAGCAGCAAAAAAATACGGAATAATGAACTAAGCAAATGGTATGTTATCTATTTGGGGTTTATTTTAACAGTAGAGCTTCTTACCTTTTTTTTTATTGATATAATAGAGAGTAAAACGACTCAGTTCCTTTATCCTTTTTATGTTTCAGGAGAGTTTTTTATATTAATTAGCTTATTCCTAAAGGAATTAAAAACCCCTAAAAAAGGAGCTATTATTAAATGGGTAATTACCTGTTATATCTTTGCTGAAACAACCATTTTATGGTTTATTCATGATGATGCATCTACTGGATATGGTAAAATAATCTCTCACCTAACCATTATTTGTTTGTTAGCTATTCTTTTAATTAAAAATTTAAAAGAACTTGAGAAAAATAATCCATTATCGATTATTTACACCGCTTTATTCCTCTATTATGGCGTCTCTTTATTTTTATTCTTATTGATGAACCAATTAACAGAAATGAACATTAATATTTGGATTATAAATAATCTTCTTTCTTCTGTTTTATATGGGAGTTCCATTTACACCTTTTATAAAGTAAGTAAATGGTAGTGGATATTCAATATATAGTTGTTCTGATTGTCGTGCTGACGATAATTATAGTAGCTGCTTTAGCGGTATACAGAGCCTTTATTGATAAAATGTTAAGGGAGAAGTCTCGTCAGTATCAGCTTGAATTGGACCATCAAAAAGAAGTAGCACTACAGTACACCAGCGTTCAGGAAAGTGAGCGGAAACGGATTGCAGAAGTGCTGCATGATGATATCGGCAACAAATTAAATGTCCTCTCTCTTTGGATCAATAATGAAGAGACATGGAACAGTCCGAGAGCTAAAGAAATAATAGGACAACAAATTCCAGAATTAATTGAAGCTGCCCGAACTATTTCTCATTCATTGTACCCCGTTAATTTAGAAAAATTTGGATTAATACTCACTATTGAAGCTTTAATTGCAAATATGAACCAATCCCTTTCTGTTGATTTCATATTAAACCACAAGTATCAAAAAAGAGCGATCACTTTTGAAGTTCAAATCTATCGGATTATACAAGAGTTTTTAAATAATGTAATTAAGCATGCCAAAGCAACCCAAATGCTGATTCATATTCGAGATACAGACACTTCGCTTGACATTATTCTATCTGACAATGGTATTGGTTTTACTATCGAACGACTCCAAAAAGGTATGGGGCTTAAAAACATTGACAGTAGAATTAAATCCATTAATGCGCAGAGCAAATGGAAAAGTGAAAAAGACAAGGGTTCACGATTAATTTTAAAACTTCCAACGCCATGAGTAAAATTATTAATATAGCACTAGTAGATGATGAGGCTTTATTCTTAGAAGGTATTTCGCTGTTACTTTCAACTGTGGAGAACATTAACGTTATCAAAACTTCCAATAATGGGTTAGAATTTCTGGAGGGACTTGAAGAAACTTCTGAGTCAGATTTTCCAGATATCGTTTTAGTAGATATTCAAATGAAACCCATGAATGGATTTGAATTGACTGAAAATTTGAAAGAAAAATATCCAGAATTAAAAATCATTGTACTTTCTTCTCATTACAAAAGCAACGTTTTAGGGCAGATGATTAAGTTAGGCGTTTCTGCTTTTATTCCAAAAAATGCGAATAAAAAATTACTTATTACAGCCATTGAATCCGTTAACAATTCTGGGGTATATTTTACAGAGGTTGATCAAGAAATGCTCATGCAGTATATGAATAGCCCTTCTAATAAAACAATGTTAAGCTCTAATGAAGATTTGTCTGGCAGAGAACTGGAAGTTTTAAAATTAATTTGTTTAGAGCAAACCAACCAAGAAATTGCAACTCAATTATTTCTTAGCAAACGTACCGTAGAGAATCATAGAAAAAGAATCCTTGAAAAAGTTGGTGCTAAAAATGCGGTAGGATTAGTTGTTTATGCAATAGTAAATGGCTTTCATCCTCTCCCACAATTTTAGCATCCCGTATCAATATGAATTTTTTGCTGCCTTTATTCAACAGTTTATTCGCGGAGGGAGAGGGAGCCTATTGGTCGGAAATTGCAGCATTCATAAGATGAGACCCTTTGTTGGGTGAAAAATTATCCTCTTTTTTCTTATCGATTGAATACGATTTTTATTGAGCGCATCAAATGTGCAAGCTCCAACTCTTTTTCGGATTTCAACAAACAATGAGGGCTCAAAACCACCCAACGATTAGTGGCACAGAGCCGTTTTAAATTTCGATATACCGAATTTATTTTCTGAGGCAAGTTTTATCTCGATTCGCTTTCCTCACTGATACTGAGTTCGTCTCAATCTCTACCATTAAAATCAATGCAGGTTAAAATTCCTTTTTGCATCATCTGGAGAATTCAAGAAGGTTGGGTTGATGCTTAATTTAATAAATAGTACTAATTTTATAAGATGCAATTTTTGCATACAAACCCGAATTATAAAGAGTTTATGAAAATTATTTTTCTTTGTTACTTTCTTTTTTTTATCCTAAACATAAGTTCAGCTCAAGAGAACCCTAATGAGAAACTCGTATATGTAGCGTCATACAACATGAATGGGTTAATGACCACTATGGCTCAGGTCTCCATAGAAACGGAATTGGTAAAAACCGCTAAAACAACCTATTTACATACAGGCATAGCTGCAAGAACATTTAGTAAATGGGATACCTACTTAAAGGTAAGAGATGTATATGACTCGTACATTCATCCAACAACACTAAAACCAAGGCTTTACAAAAGGAGTGTAAGTGAAGGGGAATATGCTAAAAAAGAGAAATACGTATTTAGTGCCGACGGTAAAAATATAGCCACCACCACCTCAAAAAAGAACCGTCCAGAAGTAAAAAATAAGGTAGCTATTGCTGCCAATACAGTAGATATTGTTTCTCTAATTACCCAAATGAGGAGGTTAGATTTTCAAAAATTTAAGGTGGGCGATAAAAAAAACTATTCCATAGTTTTTGATGAAGAGGAATTTGCGGTCACCATTAAATTTATGGGCATACAAACGATAACTGCAGGAAATTTAGGCGCTCAAAAATGTTATAAAATCGCTATCGCTGCCAACTCTGATGTGGTGAAAGGAAAAGACCAAAATTTAATATGGTTTACGGTCAATAAAAAAATTCCTGCACTTATAAAATTCAGTATACCTGTTGGTTCTGGCAGGTTAATATTGAAAACAGTTTCAAATTTAAAATAAATGATGATGAGAAAATTATTAATTACACTAACCCTTGTTTTTACAATTATTGGAGTTGTTTTTACCATTTTGCCGATGGGAACCATGGCTGTTTTACCAATGGGGATAGCATTGGTTTTGGCAGTGTTTGCTTTCCTTAACGCTAAGGAGGAGCAAAAACCGATGTCGAAATATTTGTTAATTTTTACCGTAATCGTTTTACTCTTTATCTTAGGTAAAGTGCTGTTTATTCAAGATAAAGTTGCTGAAGATGTTCAGTTTGAAGAAACTAAAACGGAATCAATTGATGAAGCAATCGATGAATTGGAAGCCCTGGACGAATTAGACGAGTTAGATGAGCTTGAGGGTTTAGACGATCTGTAATTGACTTTCTCCTTCTGAGCAACCTACTTGATAAGTAACGAAAGCAATGCGCCTAGATCATTGCTATGAATGAAGTGGAGTGTAGGCTTCAGTTTTCATAAAAAAAGAAATTAGGGGGAAGAAAAAAAACGAGCAACCCAACATTATAAATTAACCGCAAAGAAAAAGGAACTATCGCAAAGGACGCAAGGGCTTTTTCTAGAAAAAATCTTCCCCATTTTTTTTATTGTACAAGGCTTCCGCAGTTCCTAGTCAAAAACATTTCCTATTCCGTTCATTTCGTGCAGAGGTTCTCGCAGCTTAATTATTCGAATTTTAGGGGGTACTAGGTTCGCACCTCCCAGCTCATTTCCTGGTTCATTTTTTTTTTATCTCACATGCTGCGTGAACCATTTTTATAGGTTAAGACTTAGGGGAGGATCCGATTTTCTCAAATTTCAGGCTTGCTTATTCAACGATAAAATTGAATTTTATTCCCATCATTTCTTCAAACTCTTCTCCAGCTTCTTGCATGTCTTCATCCATTTCTTCATAGTGCCAGTTAATTTTTAAATTAACACCAGATTCTATACTAGAAAGAGCTGTAATTACATCCCTGATATATTTTGCTGAAGAGGAATTAAAATATTCAAACTTAAAGTTGCAGACAACATCAATAGAAGAATTGTTGAGGTCTTTTAAAAAATATAAGTGTTTGCCATAATCATCTAGCCATTTTATCACAGGATTAAAGAATTGCTGTACATTTTCTGGCCTTGAATCTCCTTCAAAAAGTAAGGTGTGGGTATTGTGGTTTAAATCAACTAAGGGAGTATTTTCTGTTGCTTCAATTGTATAGTTTTCCATATTATTTGTTTTTTACGTGAACGCTTAAGCTGAAAAAAAGTTCATTTTCACTATAATCGTTAAAGGTATAATTTAATTTTGATCTTGATTTTAGGGCAATGTCCGTCATCCCTAATCCTGCGCCACCTTTTTCAGAGATTTGACCGTTTTCAATTATTTTTCGGTAATGTGCTTTGAGTTCAACACGAGTCATCTTGTTTAATTCATCAATATTTTTTTCAAGTTTTTCTTTCTCGGCTATTGAAACTAAGTTTCCAACAGTAATTGAAAATCCATCTAGAGGTTGGGTCAATAAAAAGATCGCTTCATTCCTGTTTTGCTCCCCATGTTCAGAATGTTTATGGATATTCTCTAGGCATTCTACAAGCACATTGTAGGCCTTTTTTGCAGAGGTTCTATTGTTTTCAGGGTGGCTTAAATTTATTTTAGCCGTTTTTAATAATCCGTTGACAACATCGTAGTTGAAATTTCCATGATATGCACAAATTATTTTATCTGACTTCATGGTTTTGTATAAGTCGAAAATATTTCTCGTCATCTATTAAATTTTTAAACCCATTATTAGGATGTCATCCATTTGTTCTTTTTCACCTTTCCACGCTTCTAATTCTTTGCCAAAATTCACTTTTTGTTCAGCTAATGAAAGTCCTGAATTTTTTATGAGAAGCTCTCTAAATGGTTGGTAAAAATATTTTTTTCCTTTTTCTCCCCCCTTCTGATCTGGGAATCCATCTGAAAATAAGTAGAGGATATCGTCTGTCTTTAAATCAAAAGTTTGGAGCGTTATGTTTTTATTTTCAAGATGATCAGGGTTTCCTAATTGGTAACGATCCGTTTTAAATTGAATAATTTCTTTATCCCTAACAATGTACATGGGGTTATACGCTCCTGCTA
This sequence comes from Flavobacteriales bacterium, assembly GCA_034112225.1. Lineage (GTDB taxonomy): Bacteria > Bacteroidota > Bacteroidia > Flavobacteriales_E > Vicingaceae. Next base: position 12,372 of record JAWUVT010000043.1, read on the forward strand.
ATTGCAGCTTTTTAGTTTCCAGGTTAACCGAGCACATGACTAGGTCCATCCCGTCTTTAACATCAGCATCGTTTTCAGCCTGTAATCGGGTATAGATTTCTTTACTTAATTGTTCAAGAATAAGGTCTGGTCTCGTGATGTTCATTTCCCCAACAATCTTATCTAAGATGTTACTCCCAATTAAACTCATAAAAGCTCCAGGAACTCCATGGCCGGTGCAATCAGCAACGGTAAATAGAATTTCTTTTTCGGTTCTATACCCCCAATAAAAATCTCCAGAAACGATATCTTTTGGCTGAGAGAAAACAAAGATGTCTTGAACGTATTCTCGAAAAGGCGCTAGATCTGGCAGAATCGCTTTCTGTATTTTTTTTGCGTAAAAAATACTATCCGTAATCATTTCGTTTTTTGAACTTAATTCATCGTTAATTCCCACCAACTTAACTTGTTGCTCATCTACTACTCGCTTTTGTTCTTCAATTAAGGCGTTTTGTTTTTTAATGAGTCTAAATCGATTGTAAAGGAATACCGTAAATCCGATTAAAAGAAGTAGCCCAATGGAGATAAACGTGATAATTAAATTTTTCTTCTCTTTTTCTTGTCGAGAAATGAGCTTCCTTTTTTCCTCTTCTATGATTAAGGCTTGTTCTTTTTGTTGGAAATTAAAATCAACCTGTTGTTTGTAAACGGATTTTGTATTGTCCAAGTTTACTAAGCTGTCTCTCATTTGTATCCTTAGTATCTGCATTTCTAATGCCTTTTCAAATTTCCCAACGGCGGCATATATTTCACTTAGCAATCCTGATGTTTTCTTAATCACATCAGGAAAACCTATTTTTTGGGCATATTCAAATGCCGATTCTGCAAGGGTTAACGCTTTTTGGTTTTCTCCTCGCTGAAAGTATAAAGTCGCCAGTCCACTTTTTGCGCTAATAAACCCGTTTAAGTAATTTGTCCCTTCCAATATTTTTAAGGATAAATCATACGCAGCAAAAGCCTCATCTTCTCTGTCAATAGAAGTATATAAAGAACCCATTGAGTGTAAAGACTCTGCCATTCCATGTTTGTGTCCTATTTCTTTTCTGAGTTGATAAGATATTTTATAATAAACTAATGCAGAATCGAGCTGATTTTTTCGATAAAAAACCTTGCCAAGGTGATGATGTGTAATTGCCTGAACATGTTTATTGTTGTATTTTAAGCTCGTTTTTAATGCTTTTCGAAAATAAAATTCTGAAACTGAATCTTCTCCTTGTTCTTGATAAACTTTAGCAATATTGTTATTGACAACGATGGTTTTCTCTTCTTCGCCAAAATCTTCTCTTAACTTCAATGCTTTTAGATAGTAAGAAAGCGCCTTTTCAATATCTCCAATATTGTAATAGACTTTTCCCAGATTATTAATCGGAGAGGAAGTCCCTTTTTTATCTCCAATTTTTTCAAAAAGCACTAAAGCCGCTTTATAATTTTCAATTGCGAGTACAGTCTTTCCTTGATTGTCAAACATCAATCCAATATTGCTAATTGCACTCGCTTTAAATGAAAGAAAGGTTGTATTGTATTCTTTTATTAAATTTCTATCCGCTATTTCAATAAGCATCTGATTGTATCTTGGCCAAAGAACTTCGTCCCAACAGTTTTCTGCTAAAAAGTCAATGTGTTGGATGAGAATGGAGTCGTGTGAAGCCGAATTCGCGAGCGGCAAAACTGAATCTAGAAGGTGTTGGTCATTCTTCTCTAGTGCTGAAATGTTTATTCCAGTAGTATCAATGAGGTAATAATTGGTTTGTGCAGAAAGCACAACAGCGAATAATAAAGATAGGGTACAAAAGAGTTGTTTCAATTAAATTTTTTAAAGAGAGTATTCAAATGTAACGAAAATGATAAGAATTCCTATGGATAAAAAAAGCGCCTCTGTTTTGCAACGAGAGACGCTCTTAGAAGAAGGATCTTTATCTATTGGTGCTCTCTGAAGAGAACCGAAGTGCGGATTAAAATAGGGCCACATTTCGGTTCCGCTCAATGAACAATATTTTTATCCAGAGCACATTTCACAATCGTCTGGATTATCAATTGAACAAGCTAAAATTGCAGCCTCTTCCATTTCTTTAGCTGTTGGCTTTGGAGCTTCTTTCGCGGTAGTTTCTACCGTAAATTTCACCGCATCACGAGCCGCTTTTGTTCTTAAATAATACATTCCAGTTTTTAAACCTTTCTTCCAAGCATGGAAATGCATGGAGGTTAATTTTGCAAAATTTGGACTTTCAACAAACAGATTTAAGGATTGTGATTGGCAGATGTAAGCACCTCTATCTGCAGACATATCAATAATGTTACGTTGTTTGATTTCCCAAACTGTTTTGTACAGTTCTTTTAAGTTTTGTGGAATTTCAGGAATGTCTTGAATAGAACCATTCGCTAACATGATTTGATTTTTCAACTCATCGTTCCATAACCCTAACTTGTTCAAGTCTCTTAATAAGTGTTTGTTCACAATAATGAACTCCCCTGACAATACTCTTCTCGTATAAATATTAGAGGTATAAGGTTCAAAACACTCATTGTTTCCTAATATTTGAGATGTTGAAGCGGTTGGCATTGGAGCCAATAACAAGGAGTTTCTTACCCCATGTTTTGCTACTTCTTCTTTTAAGATGTCCCATTCCCAACGATTACTTGGAGTAACTCCCCACATGTCGTACTGGAATATTCCTTGAGATACTGGAGAGCCTTCGTAAGATTCGTAAGTCCCATTAATTTTTGCCAAGTCTTTAGAAGCTGTCATAGCAGCATAATAAAGCGTTTCGAAAATCTCTTTATTCAACTGTTTGGCTTCGGCAGATTCGAAAGGCATTCTTAATAAAATGAATGCATCCGCTAACCCTTGAATCCCTAATCCGATAGGACGATGACGGAAGTTAGAGTTTTCTGCTTCCTTTACTGGGTAATAGTTGTTGTCAATTATTTTGTTCAAGTTTTTTGTGGACACATAAGTGATGTCAAACAACTTTTGGTGATCGAATTTACCATCAATCACAAACTTTGGAAGTGCTAAAGAAGCTAAGTTACAGACCGCAACTTCATCTTTAGAGGTATACTCCATAATCTCCGTACATAAGTTTGAAGAACGAATTGTACCTAAATTTTTCTGGTTAGATTTTTCGTTACATGAATCCTTGTAAAGCATGTAAGGCGTTCCCGTTTCAATTTGAGATTCTAAGATGGTATTCCAAAGATCTCTCGCTTTGATTGTTTTTCTTCCTTTTCCTTCTGTTTCGTATTGGGTGTAAAGCGCTTCAAATTCTGCTCCGTAAGAATCGTATAAACCAGGACACTCATGCGGGCACATTAACGTCCATTCGGCATCAGCTTCAACTCTTTTCATGAATAAATCAGGAGTCCACATGGCATAAAACAAATCTCTTGCTCTTTGCTCTTCTTTTCCGTGGTTCTTTTTTAAATCTAAGAAATCAAAAACATCAGCATGCCAAGGTTCTAAATATACTGCAAAAGAGCCTTTTCTTTTTCCACCACCCTGATCAACGTAACGAGCCGTATCGTTAAATACTTTTAGCATGGGAACAATCCCATTAGAATTTCCATTGGTGCCTTTAATGTAAGAACCTGTGGCTCTAACATTGTGGATGCTGATTCCAATTCCTCCTGCAGATTGAGAAATCTGTGCCGTTTGTTTCAAGGTGTCATAAATTCCAGCAATACTATCGTCTTGCATGGCCAATAAGAAACAAGAAGACATTTGTGGTTTTGGCGTTCCAGCATTAAATAATGTTGGTGTAGCGTGTGTAAACCACTTTTCAGACATTAAATTATACGTCTCAATAGCCCCTTCAATATCCTCTTTGTGAATTCCAATAGAAACTCGCATCAACATGTGTTGAGGACGTTCAGCAATTTTACCGTTTAACTTTAAAAGGTAAGCTCTTTCTAAGGTTTTAAAGCCAAAGAAATCGTAGTTAAAATCTCTATCGTAAATAATTGCAGAATCAAAACGGTCTGCATTTTTTTGGATGATCTCGTAAACATCATTCGCTAAAAGGGGAGCGTCTTCGTTTGTTTTTGGATCAATGTATTTGTGTAGTTTTTCCATGGTGTTAGAAAAACTCTTATCTGTAGCTTTATGCAAGTTGGAAACCGCAATTCTTGACGCTAATAACGCAAAATCAGGATGCTGTACGGTCATTGTTGCAGCAACCTCTGCCGCTAGATTGTCTAATTCTGAAGTCGTTACACCGTCGTATAATCCTTCAATTACACGCATGGCAACCTTGGTAGGGTCTACTAAGTTGTTTAGGCCGTAACATAGCTTTTTAATTCGGGCCGTAATTTTGTCGAACTGAACGGGCTCTCTTCTGCCGTCTCTCTTTTTTACAAACATTTGTTGGGGTTATCAGGTTATTTTGTCATACCGACCGTAGCGGCGGTATCTTTTGTTTAATTACTAATTATTGGAATACAAATTAAAAGATTTGGATGTTCCGTTGCACTCCAATCGGAATGACATTAGGCCAGTTAAAAATCTTCGTCTAAGCTAAATCCTTCATTTAAATCTTGAGTACTGTTCGCTACTCCAGCCTTCTGGTATTCAGCAACTCTCTTTTCAAAGAAGTTGGTTTTGCCTTGTAAAGAAATCATGTCCATAAAATCAAAAGGGTTAGTGGTGTTGTAAACCTTATCACATCCTAATTGGACTAACAATCGATCTGCAACAAATTCAATGTATTGGTTCATTAAATCGGCATTCATTCCAATTAAACGAACGGGTAAAGATTCGGTAACAAATTCAGCTTCAATTCTTACCGCATCTGTAATAATTCCAGTTACTTTTTCTTTAGACAATTTGTTCACCAAGTGGTTGTTGTATAATAAACAAGCAAAGTCCATGTGCATTCCCTCATCTCTTGAGATTAACTCGTTAGAGAAGGTTAAGCCTGGCATTAACCCTCTTTTCTTTAACCAGAAAATAGAACAGAAACTTCCGGAGAAGAAAATCCCTTCAACCGCAGCAAAAGCAACTAAACGCTCTGCATAACTTCCATTGTCTATCCAACGCATTGCCCAATCCGCTTTTTTTCTAACTGGTGGAAAAGTTTCGATGGCATTAAATAAATAATCTTTTTCTTTAGGATCTTTGATGTAGGTATCAATTAATAAAGAATAGGTTTCTGAGTGCACATTTTCCATCATAATCTGAAAGCCATAAAAGAATTTGGCTTCCGTATATTGAACTTCACTTAAGAAGTTCTCTGCTAAGTTTTCGTTAACAATACCATCGCTTGCTGCAAAAAAAGCTAAAACGTGTTTTACGAAAAAACGTTCATCTTCAGTTAATTTATCGTTCCAATCTGCCATGTCTTGAGAAAGATCGATTTCTTCAGCAGTCCAGATGCTTGCTTGCTGGTCTTTGTACATTTGCCAAATGTCATCGTGTTCAATAGGGAATAAGACAAAACGGTTAGGGTTGTCTTTTAAGATGGGTTCTTCGTGAGCAACTACGGTATTGGCAGGTAAAACTGCTTCAATATTTAACTCGTGTTTTGTTTTTGTCGTTTCTTCCATCTTTTTTACTTGTTAGTTTAGTCGTCTATCCCCTTACAGTAAGCGATTTCTCGCTAATTTGTACTGTCTTAATGTTCCAGGAATTTCCTATTGGATATAAATCGGTATACAAATATTGGCAAAATTTCTGGGTGTCGCAACAGAATTTAATTAACAATTAATGAGAGTTTTAAACACTCAAGATGATCAAAAAAATAGTCTTCTTCTTCATAATTTTGAACTTGATCCCAAAAAAAAGTGTGTTTGAATTAAGAATCAATCCTCTCAATAAATAAATTAAAAGTAGACGAACACTTTAAGTAAAAGAGAGCGGATTGAATTAACAAAAGTACAATTACAAGAAAGTTTAATCAGCTTATAGAATAACAGAACGGGTTAGCCTTACTATTGGAAATGACCTTAAATGGGGGAATGCATTCTGCGGGGAAAATTGACCACGAAAACCAGAAAAAAAATAAAGGCAATGGCTATCGCAAAGCTTTTGCAGTAGGGATGGGTATGCAAAAATCGCTTAAAATTCCAAGAGCTAGACTTGGCGTGTTTCGCCAATGGTTCTGGCCTTGATAAGAGATCCAAAATCAGTAACTTTATCAAGCTGAATTATCAGGTAAAAACAGTTGCTAAACAATTTTTTCAAAAAAAAGGAGATTAGACACCTTTCTGTCTATTGTGGGCAAACAGAAAGCCTTTTTAGTGGCATTGAAAAACAGGAGTATTGCTTCCTTATGTTGGAAAATCGTTTATTCTTTTACGATTCGAATTTCAGCTTTCTTCTTTTCGGATTCAATAATCAATCAATAAATTCCCGCTGGTTCTTCTAGCGCTAAGTCTAGCAATTGACTTTCGTGGTATAAACTGGACTTGATTATTTTACCCTTCAAATCCTTTATTGTAATGGATACAGCGCTGTAATTGGCACCTAAATCAACTGAGAAATTACCACTTGTAGGATTGGGATAAGCGAAGAGGTCATTACTAAAGTTATTTTCTAGAACTGCAACGCTTGTTACTGTATAGCATATAGAAGTGTCTATACAGCTATTAATGGTTACAATTACCGCAAAATCTCCATTTTCTGTGGTGCTATAGGATTGATTGGTTGCACCTCCAATTGATGTCATTGCGGGGCAGTTTAGCCATTGGTAAGTTGCACTGGAATTATCAGCAGTTAACAAGGATCCAGACTGTGTAATGTTAGTGTTTACCGTGTTAATGGTAAGGTTCAATGTCACCACAGAGTCACATCCATTTGCTGCTTCTCCAGTTAGGCTATATACTGCGGTGTTGTTATTTGAAGAATAACTGTTTCCATCTATCCATACAAAAGGACTACATTCCGTTCTACTATCAATTCCTATTGCTGGATTGATTATGGTTAAATCTAATCTGACTAAGCTATCATTTCCATTTGCTGCACCATTAACAAGATTATGTGTTGCTGTATTGTTGTTTGTTGTGTAGGTATTCCCATCAATCCACACCAGGGAATCACACGCTATTTTAGTATCTAGCCCTGTAATCGTTGTGTTTAGTTTGTAGATTTTACCAGAAAAACCAACAGTGTATCCAATGTTTTGAGAAGGGAAATGTACATGATATAATAATGCTCCCTCCGACAGTGTTGTTGCCCAAGTTGAGCCGCCGTCAGTGGTTTCTCTAATTAGACCTCTGCCTTGGTAATGTCCTACAGCATAGCCTAAGTGCTCATCTGTAAAGTACACTCCATTTAATTCTCCACCACCACCAGTAATACTACTCCAATTTACTCCTCCGTCTATCGTTTTCAGAACAGCAAAATTTTCCCCAACCACAAATCCGATAGTAGAAGATATAAAATGAGTTTCGTACAAATTTAAGCTCGTTATTGCAGGGGAAATAGGATTCCACGTTGTTCCGGCATCAGATGTCTTGTAAATGTATCCGGAAGACCCGCTAATAATCCCAGAGTTTATAGAAGTGAATTGAACGCCGGTTAATCTTACTGACTGATCAATGCCGTTTCCAGAATTTACCCAATTTACCCCACCGTCTATAGTTTTCAGAACTTTTCCATTCCGCCCTACAGCATATCCATTGTTTGCACCTACAAAGAAAACGTCTTCTAAACCGTTTGTTGTTCCACTTGTTAATGCGACCCAGTTTGTGCCACCATCACTAGTTTTTAAGAGTAGGCCTGCCTCTCCAACAGCATAGCCTGTATCTAAACTTGTAAATGTTACACCTGATAAATACCCTGTGACTCCGCTTGTTTGAGGATTCCAGTTGTCCCCACCATTAGTTGTTTTTAGAATAGTTCCATTTGAACCAACCGTATATCCAGTATCGTTGTT
>JAWUVT010000044.1:0-8948 GCA_034112225.1 Flavobacteriales bacterium
CTAGCTCTTCGGATGTTTCAACGGATTTTTCAGGGGGCTCAACTTCATTGTTCTCCAAAATCACTTGTGCTATTAAATCTTGTATTGCTGGATTAACTGCTGGATCCTCTCCTTTTAAGTAAGACGCTATGGTTTGATTTAAATCGGTATTCGCAGCATACCCCATTCCCCAAATGGCAATCCCTTTAATTTGTTTTAAATTGGCGTAAGCTAACTTTTCTCTGAGTTTAGTTTTAAACCAATTTTCAAAATCTGGATTAAGATTTTTTATGTTTCTGTACTGATTAATCTGAGGAACAGTATCCTCGCCAAGCAATGCTAATTTTGAATTGTGGTATGGAATTTCAAGTATTAGCCTATTGAGTAATCCTTTGGGATAATGGTTTATTTCTAAATCAAGACTTTCAATATTCCACAACTGGTCCAAGCTCACTTCACTTAATTCTACCTCATCGACTTTAGCACCATAAAAAGACTCCCCATTTACGATCCATCTGTCTACAAATGGTTCGAGCAACTTGTAATCGGAATCACTCATATGATAAGGGAAGCCTACATCATATTTAGGCAACAAAACTGTAATTTCATATTCAGGTTGGTAGTTCGTATCTAAACGATTAGACGAAGCACCATTTAGAGCTTCGTTGATGGATTTAATTAAATTAATATAATTGTGTTTGAAACGAACAGGTACTTTTTGTATATCTATACAAACCCCATTTCCTTTATTGATCACCAATGCACTTAAGTTGGCTACCAAAGTTTTTCTTAACTGTACTCCATTTTCAGCATCTTCAAAAACCAAAATATTATTCTCAATCTCATAACTGGCAAGACACAAGTCTGTTTTGCAACCGTACAACATTGCTTTTTCTTGGAGTGTAGAATTACTCCAACTGTGCGCCACCACTCCTCCTCCTGACGACAAATCTAAACCAGTCTCAGGATCAATTACATAGCCATAATAAGCGATTCTATCATAGAGGTTAAAATCATAATTGAAGTAGGCATTTCCCATCCAAAATGGATGAAACCCATAAACAAAATTTTCCTTAGCAAGATCCTTCTTTTTCACCTCAAAGGGTTGAGCAGTAATTCGCTGAAAATCTGCCCATTCTAACTCAGATTTATAAGTATTGGTATCTATATGATGTTGTAAATAATACTCGAGGTTGTTTCTGTGGATTTGATAAACAGGTTTTCCATTATAAAGGCTATCCATCAAAGAGGATTGTCCATCCACTTTATCTTTAAATAGGCTTAAAATATCCCCTTCTATCCATATCTTTTTGGGTTTACCTTTGGTTTCATTTAAATGATTTTTCCGTTTTTTGTAATTTTTATAAAAAATTACTGTTGTATCAACAGGACTAATTAATGTAGTATCCTCTTCATTATTAAAAATCCAAGATGAAAATCTTTCAAAGACATTTGGGGGTTCAACCTCCTCTATAGGGTTGGCAATTGGAACAGGATTGACAACAGGAACAGACCCTTCACTACTAAAAATTGAGGAGAAAAATGTAACCAACTTATTTGGTGGTTCTTTCACAATTTCCGAAGTATCATTGACTAGGGAATCATTTAATAGGTTATCGTTAAGTAGAGTATCACTTAATAATTCTGTCTTTTGTCTTTCAATTTCTTTTAATGAAAATGTCTCATCAGATTTAAATGAAAACACCGTTATGGGTATTAAACCCAAGGAAATAAGAATAATAATTGTATACAGGTATTTAAAAAAAATAGTGATGGCTTTCCTTAATAATTATTAAACTTTTATAGTATCTCCTAACGTAACAAAAATATAAATCAAATTGCATTGATGAAAGGATTATAATATATTTGTTCAAAAATAAATTTTTGCTGTGCTTAAGAAGTATTTCTATATCCTATTCATTGCCATTACTAGCATCCAATTGTTCTCCTGTGGTTCTGTAGGAAGAGAGTTTCAGCAGCAGGCAGATGTACTCGTAAAAGCGAATGATCTTACGAATGCTATTCCCCTTTATACGCAATCAATTGAGCTGGACTCTTCTTTGTTTGGGAGTTTTTACAACAGAGGGTTTTGTTTTTATGAATTGGGGCAGGTTGAAAATGCGTATTTAGACTATTCATCTGCCATAAGATTAGATGATAAAAATTATCAAGCCCATTTTAATCAAGCCTTGTGTTTGCTCAAATTGCAAAATATTAAAGGCGCTTTAAGTGCATTCTCTAAAGCTGAAATCAACATGCCTACTAATCCGGACGTTATCTTACAAAAAGCAAATTGTCTTTTTAAATTAGGCGCTTATAAAAAAGCGGCCAATTATTACACCAAAGCATTACCGCACTTTAAGGATTCTACCATTATTTATTTTGCGAGAGGAAGTAGTTATTATCAAATCAACTCATATGATTTGGCCCTCCAAGATTTCTCAAAATATTTAAACACTAAAAACAGTCCCCTATTGGCTTATGAATATGCTGCTGTTTCAGCTTTTGAGATTGATAGTTTTGAAATCTGCATTAATTATTTTGCTCAAGCAATTGAATTGGGACATATTCTGGTTGGAGATCACTTAAAAACTCTTGTTAGCGCATTGGTGAAATTTGGAATTTTTCAATTGGAAAAAAGTAATGCTGAAAAGGCCATGGAATTATTTACTTATGCTATTTCTGTTGATCCATTAAATAAAGAAGCCTATTACAACAGAGGGTTAATATTGTTAGATATGGGTAAACGATTTGATGCCTGCGAAGATTTCAATCAAGCCTTAACTAATGGGCACCCTAAAGCGTTGGGACCTATGAAATACTCCTGTCCTGAGTATTTTCAATAAGCGTTCATAACTCCTTATAACTTTCCTTTAATTATTCACATTACTTTATTAATGCTTACTACCTTTATTAAGTTAAGCTTAATCAAATTAATTGGCTCAAGAGCAACAACAAAATAACGATACGAAACCGGATTCCAAAGCGAATGCAAACAAACCCACTACTCAATTAAAAGTAGATGGAGATAGAGGTTTTGACTCCTCTTCTGAACAATCACTACTTGATTCAAATAAATCTTTTCCTACTCAATTTAAAGCGATTGATGTTTCTAGCAGTGGTGTTGAAAAAAGTATGTCTGCACGTTTTAATCCGATCCAACGTCAAGAAAATAAAACGGGCTTACCTGATCATTTAAAGTCAGGTATGGAAAATATTTCAGGGCATTCTATGGATGATGTAAAAGTGCACCGAAACTCTGCTCAACCAGCCCAACTTAATGCACATGCATTTGCCCAAGGCACAGAGATTCATTTAGGTTCTGGACAAGAAAAGCACCTCGCTCATGAATTAGGGCATGTTGTACAGCAAAAAGAAGGGCGAGTAAAAGCCACAAAACAATTAAAAGGAAAGTTTCAAATTAATGATGATAGTGGTTTAGAGAAAGAAGCTGATGTATTGGGTAACGCTGCCATGCAGTTCAAACAAACACAGACTAGTTCTAGTCCTCAACTAGAAGGAAAAAATGTTAACCAAACGTTTCAATTAAGTGCAGAAAATCAAGAAATGAAAGAAAATTCTGCAGAAAGAGCGACTTCTGTCGAAGCAGTCTCATCATCTAATGATAATGCTACTGAATCTGATGGATCGTTTGCTAAAAACACTGAAATCCTTAAAAAATATGGAGAAATCTGTAAGTTCATTCCTGAAACTTTAGGAAGATTGACCAACATTCTGAAACAGGCCGAGGGAGAAGTGCTAGATCCAGATTTAAAAAAATTAATTGCTATTGAAATTACGAACATTGGTTCAGGAATAGCTAATATTCTAACAGCTGGAGCATCCGAACTGATAACAGCTCCTATTGGAGCTGTTGCCGGAGCTGCAAAATCAGTCGTTAAAAATAACATCAACTCAAAACGATATAATTCTGATGGAGCTGACACCAATGGAGTTTTAAAAGAAAGTGGAAAAGCAGCTAAAGATGAAACCTTAACAGCACTAACTAGTAATACAGTTGATGCGGGAAAAGAAGCTGCAATTGGTGCTGCTCCAGACCTTTTACCTAAACTTGATGTTCATGCAATCTCATTGGGTGTAAGTGAAGAAACTGCTAAAAGTGTGGCTGATTCTACTCCTATAGTTGGAGGAATTATTAAAATAATAGGTGCCTTATATTCTCTCTCCACTATTCAAGATCAACATGTTGCCATTACATTAAATAATAGTAGGTCTGATCTAATACTAATGAAAGTGTTCATCGAAGGAACTATTGAACAGTTAGATGTAATGCTGTCAGAATCAAAATTTCAATCCACAACTACAGCACTTAAAACAACTAAAAAAGCATTAGTTGATTTAAACGTTACATTTAATGATTTTGATCAGAAAATAACAAAACCATTAGGCAAAGTTGATAAAGCAAAAAATGCAGGTAAATTTATTGCCAATAAACTTGGTGGAAACAAGGAATTAAAGAAAAAAGAACTTCTACCTAATGGTCGAGATCGATCTGCTGCTTTTTCTAATTCGAAAGATCAAACTAGTGGGGTTGAAGAAAATAAAGAAATGATGACGTCTAATATGGATAAAAGAGAAAACATTGGGGAGGATACACCTATGAAACCAGGAAACCTACCCAATGGTCGCCACTAACTCTATTATTTGAATAAAACAAATTTTCTTTTAAAATAAAAACATTACTCTTTAAAACGATTACGAGTCGTTTATAAAAAATCGTTGTTAACAAATCATCTGATCATATTAAGAGTCATTTAAAATCATTACTTATTTTTAAACCAATTATAGTACGATAATGATTCCAGAGCAAAAACCCAAAGAAGCAACTATAAGACAGCAAGACTCCAAAGCGAATGCTGCAGAGAATATCAGCAGTAAGGAATTACCTGATCAGGCTTATAGCGATACTAGTGTTACAGCAAGCGCATCTCAACCCGCTCAATTTAAGGCACAAGAAATTGCTAGCAATTCAGCTCCAGAGTCTCAAACGACAATTCAAAGAGTAGTTGAAGGTGATGATGATAAATTTGACTTAATGGATGAGCTGCCTGCTAGTGAGAATTCATCGCCAGCGGTTACTGAGGCAATAGAAACCTCAGCAGCAGCAGTAGATGAAGATGGTCCTATTCAGATAGATAATGTGATAAAAGGATCCCTGAACGTACCCCTTTTAAGCGATGATGTAGTCACCACCTCTCGTTTTCATAAAACACGTTCAATAAAAATCAACAACGCTCTAAAAAAATACAACGACTTCGCTGCCGATCTTGACAGTATTGTTACTATAGCTCAATATGCTACCGCTAAAGAATACTTAACAGCCAGTAAAGCTTTAATTGACGCTTGGTTAAAAGCAGGTTCTCCAAAAGCAAACAAAGTTACGGCCATGAAAAAAATCCGAATGAACATCAATTCGGAAGAGGGTAAACTGGCTGCCTATACAAAACAAGAGCAATTTATTGAAGCAGATGACCAAACAGATGCCGACCGTTTTGATATTGTTCATGGTAAAGATAAAGGCACTTCAATGAAAGTATTGGATGTTTTAACACACAGAGACAATGTTGATGGTCAAGAATCTGAGGCCATAACTAAAGGCCAAAATGATAAAACAACTGATGTAAGTACAATGAGAAAAAGCATGTCTGGGGTAATAAAAGATATGCAACGCAAAGAAGGCGAAATCAAGGGGTCAGATACTAAAGTACAAGCTGATGCTGCTACAAATCATTATTTACATCAATTAATTAATAACCAAGCACAAAAAGAATTAAGAGGTGTTGATAGTCGAGATGCTATAAATACCCATCAAGTAGCCAATGACGTTTTAAACTGGGGATATTTAACTACAATCTCTGATGGGCATATTGGCTCAGGAGATACAACAAAACGAGTTGACATTGGCGTTTTAGGAAAATATAAAGAACAATCAAAAGGAAACTCAAACCTATCTCAGAACAGAGTTCAAGACACAGAAAAAGACACTGCCATTGTGCAGATGTTTTTTAACCAAATGGTCAATTTAGAACAAGATGAAAAAACCAATAAGAAAGAAAAAGACAAGGACAAAAAAGCATCAAAAGATGAAGGCCTTAGAGATGAAGGGAAAAGAATTATAGAATACAGTATTGCTCGTGAAAAAAAAGTTACCCATCGTTTTAAAGCTCAAGACACTTTATTTGATAGACTTTATGCGGATGAACGAATAGCTACTCTAGGAGATACTATTGGTATTGCTGCAAAAGGGGCCATCTATAATGGAATCCTTAAAGCGATTAGTTTTGGTTTCTTATCCTACAAATCAAAAGTAGATGATAGAGGACTTTCGAACAGCACCGAAATAAATGGTAAAGATGGAGTTTTTAACTTAGGTCTTGATGCTGATGGTAGTTTAAAAGCTGATGAAGTTGAAGGTGGTTTTAATGCCTCTACTTTTCCAAGCGAAGAAATCAATAAGTTCTACGAGGAAACAAGCAGTTTAAATGACTCTTTATTTGGGTCTGGAAACTTTAGTGCTGGTGTTTTCTTTGAAATGGCACAAAGTCTTACTGCCATTAAATCTATTCTTGGCCGCCTTTCAGAAGTTACTTCTACAGTAATGTATCTTTCAGCTGCACTATCTCTTATCCCTCCTTTGGCCCCAATTTTTATGCCAGTTGGATTGGTTTGTGGAAGTATTATGTTGTGGACAAAATTTATTCAATCAGGACTTTCGGGTCTTATTGCTTCCTTAAATGGAATGGTCCAATATTTAAACATGAACCCTGCAATTTTTAATCAATTAGAAGGTAGAAGTATTAAAAGTGGTATTGATTTTCTAGCAGAGGGAGCAAGTGTTGCTATAATTGCAGGAATGGGCACCACAAATACTGCAGGAACTGGAACTGAATCTGGCAGAAGTCTTGAACAACGCTTAACCTTCCAGGATACAAAAATCGATAAAGGTGCTAGCCTTTTAGGCAATGAAAGTTATAAAGTAGCAAAGGCTGAAGGTGTCTCTAGTGCTGCTGCTAAATCTGGTTTGGGCGCTACAAGTGCGCTATCTCAAAGTATGGTTTCTAATGAAATGGCTGATGCCCATAAAGGAAAAAAAGAGGACCAACAAGAAACCATGAGTGAGGATGAAGCAGCTTTATTAAAAAAAGCAGTTGCGGCATCTAAAGACAAAATGACAAAGGGTTCTGGAGATGTATATGGTTACCTTATTAAATTCTCTCCTGATAAAGATATTCCTTCAGGTGACCAAAGTAAAATGAAACCTGAAGAAAAAGACAAGGCTGCTAGTGCCGTAAAATTCACTACTGGATCGATCAGTTTAGCAAAAAAGGCTAAAAATGCAGTAAACCCTTTTAAGTGATCACTTACCTCAATCAATTCAACCATGCTTAACGAAAAAATAACAACTGATTTATTTCAACATCAACTGACCTTCTCTTCAAGTGAATATAGCAAGCTGATGGATCAACAGCTTTTTCAGATCAATCCAGCAGCGTTCGACATTAAATTACCTCGAACTACGGAATCCAACTGGGAGTTAACCCTATTGGGTGAGTTTCTAGAGAGTGAGAAGTATACGATTGAGCAGCTTTCAGAAAAAAATCTTCAACTCAAGTCCATCGCAATTGCAGACCAAACCTACGCTACCTTTCTTAACTATGTAAAAGATTTAGCCAATCCTGAGGCTTACACTGTAGGGTTAGCTTCATTTACTTCAACAATAATTGATAGCGCTCAAGTTGATATTGATGACGTGCGCCAAAAAATGCCCATCACTGATCATGTTGTTCAACAGTTGAAGGAGGGCATTAAAACTGATGTCAACCAACTGTTCCAATCTTCTATTATTAATCCTTTAGGGAATAAAAAGAATGAAGATTTAAAAGAAAAAATTGCTGAGCTTCTAAAATTAAAAGGAATTCCTATCGACCAAAAAGAAAACTCTTTCTATTTTTCAAGCACACAAAATGATTTGCAATGGGATGTTGAAATTTTCATTCCCGAGAATGAACAGTACATCAACTGTTACGCCTCTTTTCCTTTCTCAATAAAAGAGACGGAATTAGCTATTCTCCTCAAAAATATTAACGATTTAAACTTAGCAATTAACACCGGGAGTTTCCAATACAATCAATCCTTAGCGCTCATTTGTTTTAAATCATTCAGCTTTATAACCGAAAAAAACTTAGCGCAACTACTTTCTGACATCTTAACCGAAAGCGAAATAAAGATGTGCTCCATTCTTCCTTTTGTGGATAAATTGAGCATCAAAAATTGAGTTAAACCTAGCCTAATTTTCTCTTGACTATGTGGCTATTTGGCTTAACTATTACATGCAAGCCCTTAAACCTAACCTACCTTCCCTTCTTTCATGAGTTCGTTTTTTATTCCTTCTATTAGGTCCTTTTTAGAGACGACCTCTTTTTGATGTTGTAAAGCTCTAATCGAACAGAATTTTAACACATTAATTATTGCTCCACCCGCAATTTCATAATCTTTAGAAATTTCTAATAAACTCACGTCTTCCTCAAGTCCTAATTGGCCATCAAAAGCTTTTTTCCATAAGGATAAACGTTCGCTAGCAGTAGGTATTTTAAAATAAACCATACTCTGAAATCGTCTGATAAAAGCATCATCAATGTTTCCTTTTAAATTAGAGGCGAGAATAACAATACCAGGGTATTCTTCTGTCCGCTGAAGTAAATACGAGACTTCTTGATTGGAACTTTTTTCTTGGGCTGAACCAGAACTGGTTCTTTTTCCAAAAATTGAATCTGCTTCATCAAAAAACAAAATCCAATCTTTAGACTCTGCAGCATCAAAAATTCGAGCTAAGTTTTTTTCCGTTTCCCCAACCCACTTACTACTAATCATAGAGATATCAATTTTATAGACATCTTTACCTGTTGCTTTACCCAACAAACTAGCGGTTAGTGTTTTTCCTGTACCTG
>JAWUVT010000045.1:0-8738 GCA_034112225.1 Flavobacteriales bacterium
CCTTACTCTTAGCTTTCACTAAATAGATTTTTAAAAACTCATAAGATCTTTTTACTTCGTACCAAATATCTAAGTACAAACTGATATTTCCATTGGTAAGTTGTTTTTTTCGAAGTTTAACGGTTTGCTTTTTTGATTTCATAATTTGTTACTTTTTGTTACTCGTGAATTCGAGTAACAATCTGGTAACAAAAGTAACATGAACATTGAAAAATATCGGAAAACACAGCCAATAGATATTCACATAAATTACTGATAATCAGACAAAAGAAGCCAAAAAAAACTACTAGAAAAGAAGGTCTATTTGCCGATACAAAACTTACTAAAGATATTATCCAGCAGATCATCCGTAGTAATTTCCCCTGTAATTTCCCCTAAAAAGTGGAGGGCCTGGCGGATGTCCATGGCCAAGAAATCGCCTGTAATGTTAACGTCTAAGCCTTCTAAGACTTTGATTAAAGAAGAATTCGCACGCGTTAAGGCTTCAAAATGGCGAGCATTAGTGACCACAACATCATTATTTAAAGCACCAGACTGAACAAAATCGAACAAGCGCTCTTCAAGCGCCTTGATGTTTTCTTTCTTTTTCGCAGAAGTATAAATCACATTTTTAATGCCCTTAAAGGTTCTCAAAATGCCTTCTTGATCTCTAGTATTGTCCACTTTATTGGCTACCACAATCAAGCGTTTATTCTTGTCTTCAATTTTGGCTTCAATCTTTTCAATGTCGGCCTCTAATGCTTCTCGAGTAATTGTTGACGCATCAACCAAGAGTAACACAATGGAAGCTTGAGCTAACTTTTCAAAGGTTTTTTCAATTCCTAATGATTCTATCTCGTCAGTAGTTTCGCGAATACCTGCCGTATCTATAAAACGGAAACTGATTCCTTTAATAATCATTTCATCCTCAATCACATCTCGTGTTGTTCCAGCGATAGCAGAAACAATAGCTCGATCTTCATTTAATAAAGCGTTCAATAAAGTTGATTTCCCAACATTAGGCTCACCAATAATGGCTACGGGACCACCAGACTTAATCACATTACCGTAATCAAAAGAGCTGATCAGTTTAGTTAACGCACTAGTGAGTCTAGTCACCAATTCTTTTAAATCTTTACGATCAGCAAATTCCACATCCTCTTCACCAAAATCCAATTCCAATTCGATTAAAGAAGCAAAATGAATCAATTCTTCTCTCAATTTTTGAATTTCATTGGAAAAACCTCCCCGCATTTGTTTCATGGCCAATTCATGCGAAGTTTCAGAATTCGCAGCAATAACATCTGCCACCGCTTCTGCTTGAGACAAATCTAATTTACCATTTAAAAAAGCACGCAGGGTAAACTCGCCTGGTCCTGCAGATTGAGCTCCATGTTGAATTAACAATTGAATGACCTGTTGCTGAATGTAAGGCGAACCGTGGGTAGAAATTTCTACAGAATTTTCTCCAGTAAAAGATTTCTTGCCTTTAAAAACACTGACTAAAACTTCATCTAAAATTTTATCGCCATCTTTAATCGTTCCAAAATGAACAGTATGTGATTCTACGGCAGTTAAATCCTTGCCCTTAAATACTTGGTTACAGATGTTGATGGCTTCTTCTCCTGATAAACGGATAATAGCAATCGCTCCAATCCCTGGAGCAGTGGCTAAAGCACAAATTGTTGATGTAGCGTAGGTTGTCATAGTTGCAAAGGTATCAAATAGAAATGTCTTTCTGAACAATAAGTTGTACCCGAATGCTTAAAAAAACAAGTTGAGCGACAGGATCAGACCGTAAAAAAAGAGCTCGTTTATACGACTCCCTAAATCCCTTTCAAACGCCCATAAAACGGCAAAAAAAAACTTTGAAGAGCCATCTTCAGTGAACCTTTAGGAGGCAGAGCAAGACAAAAAAACAGGCCTACTCATTTAAACCCCAATCGTAGGCCAAATAAGAGCGCTTAGTTTTAGGCAAAATTGTGGCCGTAGAATACTTATTTAGAAAGGCCACTACCCCACCGCCTGCTTTAAAATCTGCTGCATACCATTGAAAAATTGGACTCATTTCCACCAGACTTGCAGTTATTTTATTTTTAGAGCCATCATTCACCCAAATGGTACATTGTTGGTTCAGTTGGTTGTTGAGCTTCAATGGAGTATAGGCAGCATTCAATAAATTAGGACAAGAGATGGCCGCACAATTTAATGCCACATGAATTCTAGGCTCTAGAAACCTTGGACGAATGATTTCGTTTTCTATTTGATTCAAGGAATAAACCTGTTCTCCAGCGCGAACAAATGGCTTGTCCCAAGGCTTACCCCCTTTTAACTTGGTAATGCTACCCGTGGGATAGTTGGAGGCAATTAAATGAACGGTAGAGGCATTGTAGAGGTTAATCCAATAAGCAAGTTTTTCATTCTTCGTCCATTCCTTTTGAGGCGCATTTTCTTTTAAAACAGTTAAATAGGCTTCAATTTTGGATAAAGCGGCTTTCATTCCGGTGTAATTCACCTTACCGAATGCATTCACATTATTTTTAAGAAGGGTATTCCATACCTCATGCTGATGAAGGCCCTTTACAGCTTTCACTTGGGGAAGACTTTTTGCTGTCGGGTTCATCTCCTTTACGCTAGGGTGCACAACCACCGCAATGATTTTATTTGCATCCGCGAGTGCCCCTTGCTGGATGTCCGTTGTAGTTAAAGCAATTGGAACACTGGTTGTTGGGCTTTGTGCAGAACTTCCGTATGCAAAAAATAATGCCAAAAGTACGCTCGTTAATTTTTCTTTTTTCATAAGTTATTCTCCTTTGTAATGAAATATAAACAGTTGATTTTGCTGAATAATTCTAACGATTGAACAATGAGATACGGTCGTAAATTCATACGGTTGCTCAAGATCAAAATTAGCACCATTGGCTGCAAGCACAAAAATACGATCGCAATCTAAATTCTCATTGGCAGCATACCGTTGAATTTTATAGTGGTGTTTGGTAGTCGATTGTTCAATACAAAACCAAGCTCCAGCGCCTTGACCTAAAACCCATTGGGCGCTTACAGGAATTGCTGCAGATCTTTCTGGTGCGTATAGGGTTCCGATTCTTTTTCCCATACTAAATAGAGGCTATGGTGAGGTGATTTACGCTCACTTTAATGGTGTTGTTCTTGTTCAATTTCAGTAACTTTTTAAATTTATAAAAGCGACTTCTTCGCAGCCGTACTTTTCCCTCATTAATTTCATAATAATGACAACTGTCATTCAATACTTTATTGTTGGATCTTGGTGTTGCAGATACCGTATAGGGAAAAATAATTAGAAATTTAGTCAACCAATTGCTGGTAGATTTCAATACGGTTTGCGCCACAAATCTAGAACAAGTGGTTCCTCCCAACTCAAAAGGTCCATAATAAATGGCTTCACGCGCTTGCATGGCCATCGCCTTTTGATAGGCTTTTTGGTAATCTATATTTTTAACGATAGA
Organism: Flavobacteriales bacterium; assembly: GCA_034112225.1. Taxonomy (GTDB): domain Bacteria; phylum Bacteroidota; class Bacteroidia; order Flavobacteriales_E; family Vicingaceae. The sequence goes on from JAWUVT010000045.1 coordinate 3,465, forward strand.
GGCGGTTAAACGACCATCTCCATGGCACGCTTTATTGTGGTAACGCTCCACCAAAATTTCATCTAAATTTAAAATCGTATCGTTTTTGATCACTGCTTGGTGTTTCATTTCAATATCCGGATCGGTTCTTTTATTGCGAACTCGACCATACTTCATTGGGGTTTGATAGCGTCCAAAATCAAAATAGTCAATCGCTCCAGAGGCATTGTTAATCAACAAAAAAGCAGCATGTCCTGCACTATAAAATCCGTCCTTATCAATTGCACCTAGCCAACGCATCGGTACATCATACCATTTCCCCTCATGGGTTACTTTTGTATCTGGCCAAGCCAATGCGATTATTGTTCCTGTACTAATCATATCTCTTCATTGCACATCAAAATTAACAAATATTAATAGCTAAATGCACCCAAGACAAGGACAGAATGTTAACGCTTAAACTAAATGAGTGAATTAACATGAACTTTATAACATTTTTAAGCTTGCTTTCTGCGTTAATTTACTGACAAATTACGAGTAGCGCTCCCAGCTCAATTTAGTACCAAAACCCAAGGTATTGTCGGTCATTTTAATCCAATTCAATTGAATGCCCCAAATTGGTGCGGGCCTCCCCTTGGCAAAAGGAAATTTCTCATAATAATGTGTATAAAATGCTTCTTGCTCTTGCGCTGTAGGAGAAATAAAATCGCCTTGAAATTGGATGCCTTGAAGTTCTGCTACGGCAGTGACTCCATTTTGTATGGTTCCCGCAATTTGTGGATTGGCTAGGGCTTCGGAAATGTGTCGCGTAGCTTCGTCCGACAAAAAAAGAAGGGTGTTCCCCGCTGGATGGTAGGCATAAAAACAGTTGGCACAATATGGTACACCTCCCACCGAGGTGGCGATGGTAAATACTTTATTGGCTTCCATGTAATTTAAAATGGTATCGTCTAACATATTAAAAACAAAATTAAGGAATTGATTGAGGATCAAAAAAACAAAAACAAAATAAAAAAAGGCTACACTTTCTTTTGTATTTCAACTTAGGATTTGGAAAAATATTTTGCTAGTTTCTCAAAACGCATGGGGAATGACAACTGAATAAATTCAGATTTCAAAACTCATCATTCCTCAATTATTCCATCAATTGGATGGAGGATCAAAAAAGTGAAAATGCATTAAAAACAGACACCGCTTCGTTTGGCATGTTCTCCTGATTTTTTCACAAAACATCAACTGTAAAAACAACTGAATAAATTCAGAATTCAAAACTCACCATTCCTAATTATTCCATTAACTTTGCAGTTCTAAAATTAACGTACCATGATAAAAGTAACTTTACCAGATGGCGCTATAAAAGAACTTCCAAAAGGAAGTACGGCTATGGATGTCGCAAAAAGCATTAGTGAAGGGTTTGCGAGAAATGTAATCTCTGCAAAAGTAAACGACCAAACGGTTGAAGTTACCACCCCAATTACCACAGATGCCAATGTTACCTTGTATACGTTTAATGATGCGGATGGAAAGAAAGCATTCTGGCATTCTTCTGCCCACATCTTAGCACAGGCTTTAGAGAAATTATATCCTGGCATTAAATTAACCATTGGACCAGCCATTGAAAATGGTTTTTATTACGATGTAGATACAGGAGAAGAGACCATTCATGAAGCAGATTTTAAAAAAATTGAAGACAAATTTTTAGAATTGGCTCGTGAAAAAGTAGATTTCAACTTGCGAGAAGTGTCTAAAGCAGATGCTTTAGCCAAATACACCACAGAAGGCAACGAATATAAAGTAGAGTTAATTGAAAACTTAACGGACGGAGAAATCACTTTTTGTGACCATTCTGACTTTACAGACCTTTGTAGAGGTGGACACATTCCCAATACAGGAATTGTAAAGGCCTTTAAAGTAATGAGTGTTGCTGGTGCTTATTGGAGAGCCGATCAAACCAAGAATCAATTGGTACGTGTTTATGGGGTTAGTTTCCCAAAACAAAAACTACTGACAGCATATTTAGAACTTTTAGAAGAAGCTAAAAAGCGTGACCATAGAAAATTAGGAAAGGAGTTAGAGTTATTTGCTTTTTCTGCAAAAGTAGGTCAAGGTTTACCTTTATGGTTACCTAACGGAGCAATGCTCCGAGAGCGTTTAGAGCAATTTTTAAAGAAAGCTCAACTCAAGGCCGGTTATTTACCGGTAATTACACCGCATATTGGAAACAAAGAATTATACGTTTGTTCAGGTCATTATGAGAAATATGGAGCAGATTCATTTCAACCGATCTTAACTCCAAATAAAGGCGAAGAGTTTTTATTAAAACCAATGAATTGTCCTCACCATTGTGAGATTTACAAAACATCGCCAAAATCCTACAAAGATTTACCGGTAAGATATGCCGAATTTGGAACGGTTTACCGTTACGAACAAAGTGGAGAATTACATGGGTTAACGCGTGTTAGAGGGTTTACCCAAGATGATGCCCACCTCTTTTGTAGACCCGATCAATTGGAAGAGGAATTTAAAAAGGTAATTGATTTAGTGCTTTATGTATTTAAAGCTTTAGGTTTTGAAGAATTTACGGCTCAAATTTCTTTAAGGGATCCTGAGAATACAGAAAAGTACATTGGTTCGGATGAAAACTGGGAAAAAGCAGAACAAGCCATTATCAAAACTTCTGCAGAAAAAGGATTAGATACGGTGATTGAAACTGGGGAAGCTGCTTTTTATGGTCCTAAATTGGATTTTATGGTAAAAGATGCCATTGGAAGAAAATGGCAACTGGGAACTATACAGGTAGATTATAATTTACCAGAACGTTTCGAATTGGAATACAAAGGGAGTGATAACGAGATGCACAGACCGGTAATGATTCATAGAGCACCTTTTGGATCTATGGAAAGATTTGTGGCGGTTTTAATTGAACATTGCGCTGGAAATTTCCCACTTTGGTTAACTCCAAGTCAGGTGGCCATCTTGCCAATTAGCGAAAAATACAATGATTCTTGCAAAAAGATATTAAATTCGCTAAATAATTACGATATTCGCGGCTTCGTAGATGAACGTAATGAAAAAATCGGTCGGAAAATTAGAGATGCCGAGGTAAAGAAAGTGCCTTACATGCTGATTATCGGGGAGAAGGAAGTAGAGTCAGGCTCTTTAGCAGTAAGACGACACGGAAAAGGAGACATTGGAGAGTTTACGGAAAAAGAGTTTGCAGATTTAGTCAATCAAGAAGTTGAAGCGCTAATCAGCCAATCTTAAATTAAGGGGGGTTGCATAAAACTAAACATTGAGCAGTAAATAAAATATAATTAACAATTAAAACAGAGAAGACATCGCTAAAAGATTTTCACATAGAGGTAAACGTAGATTCGTTAAGAAAGAAGACCCTCATAAGATAAATGGTAGAATATTTGCCAAAGAAGTTCGTGTAATTGCAGACGGTGTTGAGCCAGACGTATATCCGATTGAGCAAGCCTTAAAATTTGCGGAAGAACAAGAATTAGATTTAGTAGAAATTTCTCCTAATGCTAAACCTCCAGTTTGTAAAATTATTGATTATAAGAAATTTCTTTACGATCAAAAAAAGAAACAAAAAGAGATTAAAGCAAAGGCGCAGAAAATTGTTTTGAAAGAAATAAGATTCGGTCCCAATACGGATGATCATGATTTTGAATTTAAAACAAAACATGCACGTAAATTTATTGAAGAAGGATGTAAAGTAAAAGCATTCGTATTCTTTAAAGGAAGAACAATTATTTTTAAAGATAGAGGTCAAATCCTATTGTTAAAAATGGCAACGGAACTAGAAGATATTGCTGTTGTTGAAGCTTTACCAAAAATGGACGGTAAGCGAATGTTCATGTATTTGAGTCCTAAGAAAAAGAAGTAGTAATAAATTAAATATATACAGTATGCCAAAAATGAAAACTGGCTCCAGTGCTAAGAAAAGATTCCGATTGACTGGATCAGGAAAAATTAAAAGGAAACATGCTTTTAAAAGTCACATCTTAACTAAGAAATCGACTAAAAGAAAGCGTAATTTAACGAAGTCAGGTTTAGTTGCTAAAGTTGATATGAAAAGTATAAAATTACAATTAGGAATATAATTCCTAAAATGTTGCCTTAAATCGGTTAACGTAAAGTTAATAAAGTTATAACCAGGGATTTAGTTAAAAGATTCGAAAGAACACTAAATTTCAAAAAACGTAAATGAAATGCCTAGATCAACGAATTCAGTAGCTTCAAGAGCAAGAAGAAAAAAAATAATGAAGCAAGCCAGAGGTTACTTTGGTAGAAGAAAAAATGTATGGACAGTAGCAAAAAACGCAGTTGAAAAAGCTGGAGAATATGCTTATACTGGTCGTAAACAAAAGAAAAGAAATTTTAGAGCGCTTTGGATTCAAAGAATTAATGCAGCTGCTAGATTACACGGAATGTCTTATTCTAAATTTATGGGTGAAGTTTCCAAAAACGACATCCAATTAAACCGTAAGGTTTTAGCTGATTTAGCAATGAACCATCCTGATGCTTTTGCAGCAGTAGTAGGTTCTTTGAAAAAATAAGGTTCAATCGATACTTATTAAAAAGAGAAGCTTTTAGCTTCTCTTTTTTTTTGCCCTAAACTTTTAAGAACAACGCTCCTATTTCAAAAAAAATAGCTTAAGGCGAAACGATACGAACCCATTACGGATCAATTCCAAAAATTGTGAGAGTTAGGTTTTAAGAAAAATAGTTGACCTCCAAATAAGAGAAAATCGATGCTCCTAACTCCTCTAAAATGAATACATGAACCCAAAAACTTATCCTGCATTCATTAAATGAGTGAAGGACTAATTCTTGATCAGATAACTTCAGTAAGAAAAAAGAACCTAAGAGGTGATCTCTTCCCTATTAAAATGGGGATTCAGACACCGTAAGCTAATCGTGTGCAAAAAAGTGCATTTGGATCATCTCTACACAAAAATATGAAGCGGTAAATTTTCTTTTAAAATTTACCGGAATTCATTTCTTCTGTTGTTAAACCCGGATTATGCATTAGCATATTGAAAAGTCGGACTTGTATTTTTTATTGGAGAGAAAACTCCATCCAACCAAGGTCTTCTTTTAGTGTGTAATGAGATTTTTATCCCCTTTTTATTGGCATGATTAACCGGAAAATCTCCTCATGCAAAGCAATAGACTTTTAATGTTTTTAGAGTTGCTCTATTCTGATGATTTAAAGCAAAATGTCTCAACAAACTCATTCAGATCTAAGCCATTATTATAAATCTAAAAGAAGCTTCTGTTGCC
>JAWUVT010000046.1:0-13456 GCA_034112225.1 Flavobacteriales bacterium
ATAGCTGCCAAACGGTACAGCTCCGTTTCATACACATAACGTTGGGAAAACATGCTAAGCGGACAGAAACAGGAATTACAACTCAAAACCTTATTGCTCTTAAAATATAAAATTTTGTTGCTCCTCTCCTACTTTCTGCCACTTTTTACGTTGAACTATTCACTTGTAAGGACTTACAACACGAACCGATACCCCACTTTCCTGACTTAACACGACTTCCCTTTTTTAGGGTGTACAAGAAAAAAAAGCATACCCCCATAGAAAATAGATCAACTCGATAACGAAATCGTGACTATTTATTGAGAACCGTTTAATGTGGAGAAACCTTATTTATCAACTAGATTTCAGCAATTATTTCATTTCAATAAAAAATAATTTCAACGTTTCATTCATTTCTGAGTACTCCTGTAAAGGCCTTATTTAAATACTATTAAACGTATTAAAAAACTACCATCATGAAAAACTTCTTATTCACAATACTATTCCTTGCAGTTAACTTGTTGAATGCAAAAGGAGTAGATTAACCAGAAAAGGGCTATCCCTGTATTCAACAACACAACTCTGAAGAGTGGTATCAGAAGCAGGCAACTTTATGGAGGGTGGAATGAGACCATAACAACTCCAATGCTGAAGCCTGGATGAACTAGCATACAGCAAAAAGGTTGGGGAAAATTTGTGGATCTTCTGCAAGTCAAGAAGATTTGAATAAAATAGGAGCTCAAATAACTCAACCTTTACCTAATACGTTTGAATACCATTACATCACATATTGGAAGGGGAACAATAAGCTTCATTTAATTCATCATCTTGAACAGGCTTATTTGTTTATTATTCCAAATTACTCCCTAAAATGGGTAAAGGATGTCCCTTTAACTTTTGTAAACGATGTAGATTAACCAACATTAAAATCACATGAATAAAGCTATTAGAGACCCTAGAGAAGATAAAGTCATTTGACGAGGAGGGAGTATGATCAGTTGTGATGCAAAGCAGCGTAACATTTTAAATGAATGGACACCGCAAATGTATCATTTAGACATTTTATCTTATTTTTCTAGAAAAAAAACTCTTTTAAACATGGCCAAAACAACAAACTTGACTTGCATTTGTTGCGCGTCAAAGAAGGAATATCAGCAGCTACAGAACCGTTTTACATCAACTTGGTATTCTACCACCCTATGCTTCAGATCAGCGTAGGTTTCAATCTTTTAGGGGTGCGGAGCTATTTCCGTGTTAAAAATTCCCTAAACAGTAAGGACCATTTCGTCTTAATACAAATCCCAATTGCCATCTAAATAATACCTGTAGAGCACTGGCGAATTAATGGTATTGATTTGAACCTTGGAGGTATCGAATAATGGCAAACCGAAAGAGGTGATTAAACTAATCGATTCAGTGTTCAACCACTTGTTATTTAAGCCTTCGTAAGACGCTTTTTTCATTTCATCAATCATTTGATCCTTCCGGTAATGCTTACTTCCGATAATCCATCCCCACTCTCCCAGGGTTAAAACTTGATTGTGCAGTTGAAGGGTTTCAAAACCAGCAGATTTCATGGTTTTATTGATGCAATAGAAACTTCGGGTAGCGTAATAAGGACTTCCAGCTTGGGTAATGAGATGGCCATTGGGCCTCAATAAACGATTGGCCATCTGGTAGAATTCTTGGGTATACAATTTATTGATTTCTAAATTTTTAGCATCAGGCAAATCAACGATCATCAAATCATAAAAGGACTCACTTTTCTCTAAAAAAGTAAATCCATCAGTATTTAATATTTTAACCCTAGCATCATGAAGAGCAGAATCATTATACAACAATAAGCCTTTAAAATTCAATCCCAAATTGGTCATGGCAGGATCCAGGTCTACAACCGTAATGTGCTCTACGTCATCATACTTCAACAGTTCCTTTACATTAAAACCGTCCCCTCCACCAATAATTAGAATGTCCTTATGTTCAGGAGTTAGAGCCATCACGGGATGAATCATGGGTTCGTGGTAAAGAAACTCATCAAAAGTACTCAGTTGTTGATTTCCATTAATAAACAACCAATAGTGCTCATTCCACTGCGTAATTACAATTTTCTGATACTTAGATTGTTCTTGGTAAACGATTTTATCTTTGTACCTGGATTGTTCTCCAAAAAGAATGATCTCTTCAGAAAATAAAAACCCCAAACTTAAAAGAATAGACAAGCAAACAATTGCGGATACGATGAATTTTCTATCGCCCAATTTATGGTCATGATACTTCCAATATAAAATGACTGCCACACTAAAATTTAATAAGCCAAAGAGAAATGCGGTATTGGTTATTCCAAGATAGGGCAAGCCAAAGAATGCGAATGACAATCCACCGACTAAACTACCGATGTAATCCCAAGACATAATGTTAGAGATGTTCTTGTCTAATGTTTCATGAGCTTCATTTAACCTGGTAGCCAATGGGATTTCAAAGCCAATGCAAAACCCAACTAACAAGGCTAAGCCGTAGATAAGCAGGTGAATAAATTCACTTTTAGCAGCCAAAGAATAAACGATCAATGGCGAAAAACTAATGAGTAAAGACAGGGCGAATTCAACAGCAAGAAAAGTGAGTAATAACCGCTTAACAACGATGCGACTTACCTGACTACCTAAGCCCATAGCAAAGAGCATGATAGACAACACCACAGTCCATTGAACGATAGTATCTCCAATAAAATAAGAAGCTAAAGTGGAGAGAATAAATTCTGAGGTTAGGCCAGAAACTCCTGTTGCAAAAATTGCGATTTTAAGCCAAAGCCCTTTTTTCATATGAATCTAGCTAAAAGAAAATAAACCAATGGGCATTAAGAAAAGCTCATACAAATCAACATTGATCCCCCGATGTAGGAGAAGGCTTCAATGATAGAAGCGCCAATGTTAGGATGTTCTTGATTAATAATTTCATCTGTTAGTTTCCTTTTTGGCAGTAAAATTTTATCGGCTAACCACCTTGCCAATGGCAACATCAATAAACCAACACCGGTTTCCAAAAGGAGGTTTTCGCCAACCATTATCCAATTGTCGGCATCCATTTGTGCTCCAAAACGTATTAAATTTCCAATGGCGATAATCGCTCCAGCAAATCCTATTCCTACAGCAACATTATCTTTTTCAATGTGTTCATGAATGTCATAAGGAGTTATGGCATTGTAAACAAGTCCTACCAATACCAATGCCAGTTGAGCCACTGCCCACAAGATGATTACTCCAACAAAATTGTCTTGATTTTCGGCCAACACTCCATAAATAATTAACCCATTGGCAATGCATACGGCTGCTTCAATAACTCCTGTTCCAGCATTTTGATCTTCAATTATTTCCTTTTTAATTGAAAATTTTCGTAAAATGAGGTGATCAGAAATCAGCATAGAAGCATTCAATAAGATAATGGAAAGCATTCCATAAATAAAAATATCAATAAGGTTGTCTACGATGTGTGCAATTCCTTCTCCAGCATAAACACTAGAAATGGCAATAATTAACCCGGTATAATAGCCTACGTTGGCCAATGAAAATGCGAGGTTATCTTTCTCTACCAGTTCATGATCCATGTCAATTCCACGATGAATTAACTGGTACACCTTTTTTCCGATTAAGAAAAGGGCAAAACTGACCAATAAATAAATGAGTGCTGTAATTAGATGATCTAATGATGCTAAAAAATTAAACTGCATAGTGCTACTTTTTGTTATAACGATAAATTATTTTCCGAAACCGAAACCTCTAGATCTACCTCCAGATCTACTCCGAGAAGAAGACCATCCCGATTTTGTAGAACGTCTTTGAAAGAATCCTGGTTTTGATTTTTTGGTTTGGGCAGAATTTGTTCCATACATGGAATTGCTTCCGTTTTTTGGTCCATAATAGCCTCTTCCCCCGTAGTATCCTCCAGATCTATAGGTATTGTAATGGTTTCTATAAACGGGTCTATTGGTCATTCCAAACATGTGAGACATAAACATATATTGTCCGTAGAATGCCCAAAAGCTATTGCCACTTCCGCCTCTCCATTCCCCATACTTTGAATTCCCTACATAGCCGTATCCGGGAGGAGATGCTGTTTTCGAAACTTTTCCTTCGCCATTTTTTTCTAAGACGGTCATTCCTAAATTATTTTCGTTTTTCCAGAAAAAATCTTTTCCGACTTCTTTCCAATCTGAAATTTCAGAATACGGAGTACCATCTTTCTTATTTCGAATCACCTTGTACTGGTGTTTATAGGTTTTAAAGAACGTACCGTCTACATCCATGTCTTCAATGATCACCGAAAATGTAGATTCATTACTAAATGCTGTAATGTACTGGTCTAGTGGCGATTTTTTAAATTCTCTACCTCCGCATCCCACAAGAAAAAAACTTGCTAGAACGGTAAGGCTTATTAAAATTGTAAAATTTATTTTCATTACTTACTTTTTTTTATCGTGGAAGAATATTCGAAAATTCAAACTCTTTAACCCTTTTCCCTTTTGCTGCTGCATATTCCTCTTCTCCCCAACGGTCAATTGATAACAGTTCATTTGTTTCAGGGTTTTCATAGGTCCAATTCACCAACTCAGAATCCTTATCATCCCCCTCTTCATTACAACAACCTTGACTTGACTCTTTTCTAATAAACGTTTTATTTTCATAAACCAATCGATTAGGAGCATCATCTGTTGCGGTAATTGAGTTGGCTAATCCAGAATCAATATCAAATATATCCAACTTATTCCAAATAGAACAGATTAAGTTGTCATCATCCTCCACACTCAAGTAGATCGTTTCATCTCCCGAATCAAGTAAATATTCTTTAGAGAAAAAATTATTTCCCCAGTCATAGACATATACCTTCTTAACCTCCCAAGTTTTTACGAAATAGTCCACCATAAAACCCACTTTCATATCATTTACCGTAAAGTTAATGTTGGTTTCGGTTTTATCACTTTTAAAAAAATCAAATATTCCCATAGTCTTCTTTATTATGAATTTGCTGTCCACACCTTCCGCATGTTTCTTCTTTATTTTTTTCGTTCATTAACGCTAACTTCTCTTGATTTTCGGTTTCAATTGTTGATCCAAAACCATTGGCCAAAATACCGGCTGGAAGAGCAAAAAGGCCAACGCCTAAAATAGCCATAACACCAGCCATCAATTTACCAAAACCCGTTATCGGGTAAACATCTCCATACCCAACAGTAGTTAGTGTAGCCACACCCCACCACATGGTAGCCGGAATACTTGAAAAAGCTTCTGGCTGAACTTCATTCTCAATAAAATACATTAAACTAGAAGAAATCACCAAGAGCGTTAAAACAGCAAACAGAGAAATTACAAGTTCCTCTTTGGCCTGATAAATAACACGCCTAATATGACTAAAAGCTTTATTGTATCTGGAGAGTTTTAGAATTCTGAACAATCGCAACATTCTAATTCCCCGAACAACTCGGGAATCAACAACTGCTAACATCGGAATGTATGCAGGAATTACGGCCAACAAATCTACAATACTGTAAAAGGAAAATAAATACTTTAATCGTCCTTTAAATGGCGCAGAATAGGTTTCTTTTTCGGTAATGGACCATATCCTAATAAGGTATTCAATGGAAAAAATAGCGATTGAAAAATTTTCAACGTAATTAAATAGAACGCCATATTCTGATCTCATCCATTTTACAGACTCCAGAATAACGGCTAAGATATTCAAGAGAATCAATACAATAATGAAGAGGTCTACCCTCCTACTCCAGGAGTCATTAGACTGTCCTTTTTCAAGAATTTCGTAGGCTCTTTTTTTAAGAACTTGGTAACTCATTCTCTACAAATTTACGTTCAACAAATCCTCTTTCTATACTTTTATAAGTATGCTTTTTTGAATTTAAAACTAGTGCCAAATGCGCATATGCTTTATGGTAATCCATTGACAGGTTACAAGTAAAAAAATCAACGGCAGCATACCCGTGTTCGGGCCAAGTATGAATTGCCAAATGACTCTCTGCAACAACAACGACACCAGTAACACCTTGCGGTGAAAACTGATGAAACACCGATTTTATAAGTGTTGCATTCGCTATTTTAGCAGCCTGATTGACCTCAAGTTCTAAGCACTCTAAATCATTTAAAATGCCAGGTGAACATTCACTAAATTCCATTAAAACATGTAATCCTAACTGCTTCATTTATGTTTTATTTCTAAAAAATTTATACCAAATATAAATTCCTGCAAAAATTATAGTCAAAGGAATAAACAGTTTTAAAGCGAGCTTAAGCATCCACCACAATACGACAAGTAACCCAATTACAAAGATAATGAGCACTACTGTTTTTCTACTCATCCTTATTTATTTTGAAGTTCCTTTTTTACTTGCCGCCATTTTCGCTTTCAACTCGGTAAGACTATCTGAAGCGGTAGAACCAGCGTTGCCTATGGCACCATCTATTTCATCGTCTAAAGATTTTGATTCGTTCGCAATACTTCCGTAAGCATCAGAAAGAGCTTCCTCTTGTTCCACCTTATCCTTCATTCTTTCCAACAAAGAAATGGTATCAGAAGAGTCAATCGAAGCCATTTGCTTATTGATATTCTTAGTTGCAGAAGCTACTTTTACTCTAGCTTTAAGCGTTTTCAACTCATTTTCCCAAGAACTAATCTTAGACCGTAAGGTTTTAACATTTACGCCTAATTTACTCACATTCTTTTCAAACTGTAATTGTTGACCAGATGCTCTTTCTACATGAGATTCACTCTCTGCTTTTTTATTCAAAGCTTCACCAGCTAAACGATCAGCTTCATCTGCAGAAATCTGACCCGACTCTCCCCTTTGAAGTAGCAACATGGCTTTCTTTTCATAATCAACAGCCTTCTCTTTCTCTGTGTTAATTTCATTTCGAGAACGAATCTCTAATGCTTTAACTTCAGCCAACGCTTTCAAGCAGTTTTCAAGATCTTTTTTCATATCTCGAATCCCTTGCTCTGTCATTTTAATTGGATCCTCTAACTTATCAACTACAGAGTTAGCTTCTGCTTTTCCTAATGTAAATAATCTTTTAAATAAACTCATTTTTATGTCCTCCTAATTTTTTGAAAATTTAATTAATTCATTTGAATATTCTGACAACAACAAACTCAACGAATTTAATGTTCCTTCAAGTTCATTTCTGTCTAAATTCAAAATTTGTAACGTATCTCTAAATATAACTTTTTTACCACTTTCATCTAGCACAAAAGCCCCATGAATAATATCTCTATTCTTTATTAACAAACGCTGAAACACTTCTGTCGATTCCGAACGTATCTCCATTAGATATTGCTCGATTATCAAAATTGGATCCGCACAACCTATTGCACAGTTATTTATCCCAGAGTCTTCATCATTAATAATAATGATTTGATCCTCTTCAATTGTTTTAGTAATGGTATACCCAAGTTCTAAAACAAATTCTTTAACCTTACTAAAGTTATCATTCATTGATTTTAAATTTTAATTATTTATGCCATCCAAATGTAATAAATTACAGTTGCTTTACCCGTATGTTTTGTTTTGAATTAATTTTATTTTTTTGATGAATACTAATATTTTTTTAGTTTTTATCAAGAACGTGAGCAAATATAGTAAATAGTTAATGAATAGCTAATATTTTTAGCAATTTTTTTTGAGAAATGCTAAACCAATGAGAACCTTTACACTTATTTACTAAAAAAAACAGGTCAAAAACAGGCTAAAAACAGGCGGCAACTTAAGCAGTACAAGAGATCTACAAGCTTTAAGCTAAAACTGCTTTACTCAACTGCTCAAACCGGTTAAAACCAACATTAAAGCTCAAGAAGCAGTCAGAGCTAAACAAAAATCAGATACCTCGATCAATATTGCTAATTATTTTAGCACGATATTTTGTAGAGCGCTCATCAAAGACCTAACCGAAGCCGACTGACCGATTTCTTATTTATTCAAAAAAAATAGAATTGAACAACCCAATTGGAAATACAGCACATCAACACCATTCAGTTTTTTTTGCAAACCGACCAACCAGGAGATCACCCTCCACAGTTAGTGATTAGGAGTTGATTGTCGAAAGCTAGTTGCTAGTAACTAGTTGCTGAAAGCTAGTTGCCTTTCTTATTAAACAAGAAACCTAAGACGCCCCCACAAAAGCCACCCAATACGTGACCAAACTGGGAAATATTATCATTATCAAAACCATTAAACAACTCTCCACCGATATAAATGAGCACGATAAATATAAACGTTAAAGGAATCTCCTTTTGCTTTACATTAACGATAGAAGAAAGTACGATAAACATAAATACGATTCCGCTTGCACCAATAATTGAATCGTTAAAAAAAACAGCATTCACAAAGCCCGTAAAAACAGCGGTAACTGCGGTCATGATCGCTAAATTTTTAGCGCCATACTTCTCTTCTAAAATAGGACCAAGCAACAGTAGAAATAAGAAATTACTAATCAGGTGCTGAACATTGGCATGACAAAATATATAACTGATTAAACGATAAGCACCCAACACACTTAAATTAGGGCTTAGGCTAAACAAGTTATTCCAAATACCTCCAGTAATCATATTGACCAACAACATTCCTAAAGAAAGGAGACAAAAACTTAGCGTAAATTTTGCATTATACACAACTCTCCATCGATCAGATCGTGTTTCATTTTCAGGATTACTCATAGGTGATTCATTCTAACTTTCTAAAGACTAAACCACAAATATACAACTCCATTCGCACAGTAAAAACATGCTAAATAAAAAAATACAGAGACCAACCCTCCTTTTTTTTGTGGTTTTTTAGCGCCTGTAATGAATTCAGGATGACGCTCCCTGTACTTCTGCTAAACTCAGAATAAATTCCAACAGAAAACCAGACAACTGTCTTTTTGAATGCCGCGAAGCAGAATTGAGAAATCTTTGTGAAGTTTGAGAAATCATACTGAGAACAGAGGAATTGATCGGCGGGAGATCTCTCTATAAGGGCGAGATGACTTTTTCGAGGGTGGGATCTCTCCACAGGGTCGAGATGACAGTGACTCCTAGACCAATACTCCCTCTTGTAATGTCTTTTCGAATGCTGCGAAGCAGAATTGAGTTTGCTTACCCACTAAATTTGGATAGCTTTTGGACTTGATCTATCGATAAACCTAAAAAAAGTTTCTAAAAAGTAAAACCCCAAACACAAGTGCTTGGGGTTTAAGTTGTGCTGCAAAATGAAGCTAAAGTAAAAATACAAATACACGTTGAGGATGAAAAGGAGGATGTGATTGTTTTTGATAATCCAGCGATATTCCTTGGAAGTGATTTTCCTACTTATATACAAACTCTTGCAAAGCTAAACAGACTTCAAGATTTACTAAAGCACACCTCTTCTTTAACAAGAGCAAAATTTGATGATGAAAAATTACTCAACTTCTATGACGAAATTCAATTTTCCTACCCTATTAAGTTAAAGGCTATTACCTCTTCTAAATCTGGTATAATTGTGATGATGTACAGAACAACAATTGATGCAACGACTAAAACCATAAAAATTAACGTTATTGTTGAAAACGACACATGTCGCATCTACTTCGATAAGCTAAACCATCAAGCACCATTCATGGGTATGTAACAATTCAATTTTACAATCTATTTCTTGAGCATTAGCCGTTTTATTTTGCGAGGATGTGTATTATTAATATTTCTTTCTTCTTGGGACATGTAAGGTTTGATTAGGTTTGGAATCTATGAAAATAGCGGAAATGTTGTTTCTCTTATTGCTCAAGCTTCACTATTTATAAGGGTTGTAATTTATAAAGAGCTATTCAGGCCAATAACTGAAAATGCTGAGTTGTATACTCTTATTGTGTGTAGCAAATATTTATCTTTACAGGGATTTATTCAGTTTTATTTCATACTTGTTTTGTGTGTAAATATGTCGCCTGTAGGCAGTCAGGGAAACAATAAAATGATGGGGATTAATATTGTAAATTTTAATAAAAGTAAAAATGATTAACCTTTTAAGTAAATAATTTTGTAACATTGTAATGGATTTATCGTATAGAAGCAATAAACTGAAGAAGTCCCTCACGACAGACAAAGGTATAGTTAAGAGTTATGGCGCAATAGCAAAAAAGGTTAAGTTGCGTATTTCCCAGCTTAAAAATGCAGATAATTTAGAGGTTATCTCAAAATTACATGTATTACGATTGCACCAACACATAGGTAAAGGAAAAGGTATTTGGTCAATAGACATACAAGAAAACTGGAGAATACTATTTATTATCAACCAAGACCCAATCCCAACCTTAGAGGATGGAGGTGTAGATTTAAAAGATGTTACGATTATTAGTATTGAGTCTGTAGATGACCCACATTAACTTAAAAAGGAAATAAAATGACTGATTTACAATTAAAAAAATCTTTACTTTCTTGTCCAGGTGATACTATTCAAGAGCATATAGACCACATTAGCATGTCGCAAGCAGAATTAGCAGAGCGAATAGGAAGGTCTGTTCCAAAGCTAAATGAATTGATAAAAGGAAAAGCACCAGTAACCAAAGAAACAGCTACCAAATTAGAATATGTACTGGGTGTTCCTGCAAGTTTCTGGCTTAATTTAGAGCGTACTTATCAAGATGAGCTATTAGAGACAGAGCAAATGGAACATTTAGAGCAATGCCAAGAATGGGTATCTTCTTTTCCATTAGCTAAAATGAAATCTTTTGGTTTACTTCCTGATACTCATAAAAAACCTGAATTAGCAGATAGTTTACTAAAGTTTTTCAGGGTAGCTTCTCCTGCACAGTGGTCAAATATTTATAATGGAAGTTCATTAGCTTTTAAAATAGAGCTTCGACATACAGCAGAACCTCAAGCTATATCAGTTTGGTTACGTTTAGGGGAATTGCAGGCAGAGAAGATAGAGGTAGCAGATTTCGATAAAAAAGGATTACGTAATTCTTTAGAGAAAATTCAAGATATTGCATATAAACATTCTGATACTTGGTTAGAAGAACTACAAGAGCTTTGTGCTTCTTTTGGTGTAGCTTTAGTTTATACGCCTTGTATCGCTAAAGCTCCTATTTACGGAGCTACAAGATGGATTAAAAATAATAACTTACCACTTATTCAAATAACAGATAGGAAAAAAGATTATAATGCTTTTTGGTTTACATTCTTTCATGAGTTAGGACATATTTTATACCATGGTAAAAAAGACATTTTTATTGACGGGATAGAAAGTATTAAACCTGATAAAGAAAAAGAAGAGGAAGCGGATGCTTTTGCAGCTCGTATGTTATTATCAGAAAAAGAAAGGAAGGAGTTGTTTCAGTATCCTAACTATAAAAAAGAATTGATTTTACAACTTAGCCAAAAATTTAAAAAGCATCCTGGAATTATTGTAGCTCAAGTTCAAAGACAACACAATCATTTGTACAAGAATGTGCATTTAAACAGTTTAAAAACTAAAGTGGAATTTGCAGAATTGACAATTTAATTTAAGAATAAAAATGAAAAATAGAGTTGTCGTCATCATCAATTCAATATGAATATTTTCAAACTGTTTTCAAACAAGAACAACAAAAGTGATGATGAAAAACCATCAACACCGAGTGATATTGATGCATTAGAAAGTGATTTTCAAAAAAGATATAATAAAGCTTCAGAGCTAATTGACAAAACTGTTAAAATGTATTACGATAGTGATTCATGTGCTTGTCAACATCCAAGGTTCATCCAAATAGTTGGGATAAATTGTGTTGACTTTGGAGAATCTTTTAAGGCATGGGAAACAACCCTGTTAGTTAACAAAGTAAAAAAGCATTTTATAGTTGAGACTCTTGAAAATGGTCCTGAATGTTCTAATGAAAAATGGACTTGCAAGAAGTGTGAATCTGAATTTAATTATGGCTGGTCAGACTTCAGTATCGCAGTTGAAAGAGAGGTTCTAATAACAACAAATAACAAGGTAATAGGGAAAGGAAAAGAAATCACCAAGCCAATCCCTCTTTATTTAGGATTGGACGGGCATAGTTTTCCTTCCGAAAAAGAAATCGACCATGTTGATTTTGAGGTTTTTAAAAAATACATAATGGAAATATAACGTGTTGCAACTGCGGAGGAGATTTCATAGCATACAACTCGTTAAGTAAATAATGATGATGAGAAATCTATTTTATATAACAATCTGTTTAATCTTATTTGGTTGCCAATCCGACCAAGTAATGAATACTTCCTCTTCTTTAACTGGTAATTTAAAAACTGATTTAGAGATTTTATTACCACCTGGAAATTATGAAGCAAGAATTCAAAACATAAAAGGTTCAATCAGACTAAATGATTTGCAGACTAAGTATAAAAATGGGATTCAACAAAATCATCAATGGTTTTTAAATTATATGGACGAGATGAATTTAATTAATTCTAAAGGTGGACTTCCTTATCATGTTAATTTGGGATTGACTGAAGTTGAATATGACGAATTAAGTGAACTACTAAAACAATTAAGGTTTGAAACTTCTTCTAAAGAATCTATTTTAATAGTTAAGGAAGGAAAGAATTATGTTTTAACGGGTAGTGGAATATTAGGCACTTATGATAAAATTGTAATTAATTCTGATTCCAATTACGTTACTATAGGTGTGTTACACTGTAAAGATTTGGAAAGCCTAAACATAAGTGAAGATGACAATGCATTCGGTAGTTCTTGGAAGGGATATAGTTGGAAAAATGAGAGTAAGCTTGACACTAATTTCAATTTCACTTCAGATTTAACAAGTTTAAACGTATTTCAACTTAAATTTACTCTCGGCCGATTGGATTCTTCAGGTGAACGTTACATCGGGTTTACAATGAAAGAAGTTGAAAATGGAGAGAAAACAATAGATATAAAAACAACTGTATTATTATAAAATTCAATCATCTACATTTCATAGACCAGGAACATTAAGACATTAATCATCGTTTCATTTCTCTAAGCACTCTTCCAGGAGTGTTTTTTTTTATCCACATATTTTTTCAGTGTTTAGGGTAACAATCCTTTATTCAGTTGTTATGCAGTTAGAAATAGCAATGATGCTATTAATAATTAAAACATATAATAATGAATAGTATAGAAGAAAAATTATTGAAAATTGGAACAGATGTTCAAAATATATTAGAAAACGAATCAACTAATCAGTTGACTGGAATATGTTATTTAACAGGACACATTGTCTCAAAGATTCTGACGAGCTTAAAATTTGACGCAAGAAAAGTATCTGGTTCAATGGGCATGCAATTTAAAAATTGCAAAAGAAAATATGTAGTATATGGTACATCTTCTATTAAAGGAGTAAACGTTGGAGATTACCACACATGGTGCGAGATTACATATCAAGGTATAAAATACATTATTGACCCAAGTCTTAAATATAACATACCCTATCTTAAAGATGCAGCCAGAATAAAAGTACACTCA
>JAWUVT010000047.1:0-15163 GCA_034112225.1 Flavobacteriales bacterium
GAGAGCAGTTTATGCTCGAGTGAGCGGGAAGCGGGATTTCAAAGCTAAAAAAGCTTACCAATAAAAAAGCCTAACATTTCTACTAGGCTTTCTCTTATTCATTTACCACTGATAAAGAACCTAATCAACAACTCTAATTTCAGCCATTTCCAGTCTCTTGTAAAATTCTGGATGTTTAACCTTATCAATACTTCCAAGAAGATAATTGATCTTTCTTTCAATAATAAGTCTAGGAACATTATCGTTTGACATTGCAACAAAACAATAAGTATCTAATTTATCAACCCACTCAACATAACCTTTAAAAACTTTTTCATCTACATTTTTAACTTCTAAGACTTTATTCCCTTCTAAAATAGTCATTGTAAACAAAGCATTCGATATTTCCCAATGAGCAGCACCATCAGCTTCTGTTAACTCCCTAAATAGAGTTGAATATACTTCTGAACTTAACGAACTGTCATTAACAGACAAATTACTAATAATAAAATCTCTCTCAGAATCACAACATTCCAATTCTTTTAATTGGGTTAAAAAGAAATTAATCTGATTATCAACAGTTGGATATCCTTTTAGATAATCCATTTCCTTGCTATGGTTATTAAATTTTGAAATTAACTTACTCTTAAACCCTTCTTCCTTTTTTATTTTAAGGGTTAACTCTGTCAATGCAAAACTTAAATTTACATAAGGAGCATAATTTAAACTATTAGACAAATAATAATCTACACTCCCAAATTCACTATTTGAGCTATTACTATCTTTTTTGATAACTCTATTTTTCTTTTCTATTGATTCTATGCTCCTATTTTCATTAGCAATTCCAGAACTTCCTTTAACCTCCCGAATTTCTTCAGAACAAGACATAAAAAATATAAAAAATACGACAATCACTCTCTTCATATAAATTAATTTTTATTAAAAATACAATTAATAAATTCCTTTCATTTGGTTTCGATGTTGTTTGTATTTTTGTTGTTTAAAAGCTTTAGTTTTAACTTTTTCAGCAGTTGTAATTTTAATTACAATTTTTGTGGATCCTCTTCTTTCATTAGATTTATCACTAGATTGAACCTTTTTGATATAATTGTTTACTGCATTGTATTTTGTCGAACTCCCTCCTACAAAATCCTTTGACTTAGTACTTCCGCAAAGCAAACATCCCTCTGTATCAGCTGCTGTATTCCCTACGTGAATAAGTATTTTACTTCTCCCTTCAACATCTTGAAGCTCATAATTATCTGGATACTTTGTAGACGAATATGGTAAAACGTCATACGTCCCTTCATTAATTCGCTTATCCGAACCTGCAGTGGTCTGTTCAGTAGCTGTTCCTCCTGCTTCTTCTAAAATATACCCTTCAACTTCACCATTATCAATATTGAATGTTCCAATAGTAGAGTTACTTGTTTCTGTTGTTCTTACCAGTTCAATATTTACAGTAGAGGCTTTTGGCTTATTAAGTGCAATTTTTTCAGAATGAACAGTCTCTGTTGTACTTGTATTTGCACTTGTTTTTTTATCATCAGTATCACCAAATCCTTTCCAATCAATAGTTGATATTGGACTATTAGCAAAATAAGCATAAGGTGTTTGCCAAGCATATTTACTCTCCCAAGGGTCAGTACTTAAAAACTTTCCTAATCGACTATCATAGATTCTCGCACCGAAATCTAAATGACTTCCAGTAACCCCTGCAATCTCATCTAACTTTTCCTGTCCGTTAAAGCCATAACGGTAGTCTCCACTATTTATCATTCTGTTATCCTTTTCTGATAAATTAAATAGATAAAATATACCGCCAAAGCACTAAACAAATGTTTAATGGTATGGCCACTTATAAATCCTGAAAACTCAAAAATTTGCACATCGAAGTGCTCGAAGAATTTTGCAAGGGTATAAGTCCCAACAACCATCCATATTTTCGAAGTGTAAAGGCGCTCATTTTTATAAAAAAGAAGTATTAAGGGGACTGTTACAATTGGAAAGAACTGAACAAAAGCATACAGACGTAAATCTCCTACTCCAATTATTTCTGTATAATACCAATAAAAAATACTGTAAATACCCAACAGCATAAAACTGTAAAAGACCAAGCTTCCAATTTTTCTATCTACATAGTCATAAACAATAGTTGCAAAAAATGGGGTAAAGACTAATGTCATTGGTAACCTGTCAAATATTAATGAAAAATTGGTTGGATCGTAATGGTAGAAAGCAGAACCTATCCCCGTAAAAAACACTCCAACAAACAATACGAAAGTCATTAAAAAAAAGAGCATTGTTTTTTTTCGATAGGCTTCATTGGCCAATCGTATTCCCATAAAACCAATAAGAATAAAAGGTAAATTACTGATTACATCCATAAAATGATTGATTCCAAAAAAAGGCCTACAATCAGAAAATTTATGATAAGCCAAATCCTGAGCAATCGGATCTAAAAAATAGAGTACAACTGCTGAAACCACAAACAATGTGATTAAAAGAAAACCTTTATAATATGTATTATTGATCACCACTTATTCAAATTGACTTAATATTCCTGAATCAAAAGGAGTCCAAATTGCCGTTTTAATTCCCGCATCTTTTAACACGTCATTGGTCCAAACATTACACGTTCTAAATAAATGATATTTTCCATTTGCTTCATAAAAATTGTCATGCACATCGGGGTATCTACAACAATCAATTAATTGTGATTGATTGGATTTTAATTGCACATAGGAACCAATGTAATTTTGTATTTTTTGGAAAGTTGCTGTGGTCACTATAAATGATTTTACATTTTCTGAGGGTATCGGTTTAGTGTTCACATAAGACACATGGAGTGCCGTTGCTGAAGGAAGAAACGCAGCAGTTATTGCCGTTTCAAGAGTTAAATCAGCCCAAGTTGGGGTCTCTAAATAGAACCCTTTATCCCCCCACCCAAAAGAAATGTATTGAGGTTGCTTCTTCAGGGTTTTAAACTGCGCTACATCAAAGTACTTCCTCCACAATTCATTTCCTTTCATCAAAGGGATACAAATGTCTGCATGCACACCATTAGAAACTATAAAAAGCTCTATTCCTTCTTTTGGCGTTACATACTCGTTATTAACGGTGATGTGTTCACTCACTTCAGAAAGCAACAAATACAATCCAATAAAGGCGATAAATCCAAGTGAAAATTTAATCGCTATTTTAAAACCTTTTTTAATTGTTTTCATCAGACTGTTTAGTTTTCATTTTAACTCAAAGTAAAACTACAATTCGTATCGTTGCCCACATTCATTTTTTTTGAAGGGATTATTCATCTTCTTCTTGTTAATTTCAGGAGCCTCTTACACTGCTTAAAGCTTTTAAATGGGTATAAAAATACACCTTTTCTATCTTTTAATAAAAGCATCTAGACGCTTGCAATAATTTTGAAAACCGAATAACAGAGGAACATCACTATGACCAGCTCCTTGAACAACTATTGATTCTTTAGCGCTCCCGTTATAATTATCATAAACGACTTGACCGTGGGTAGTAAAACTATTTTTTTGATCTGCAGTACCGTGTATCCATAAAAAAGGTTGATTCACTTTTTTTATTTCTTCGGCATTATCAATTGCTAAACTCGTTACAAAAGAGGAAGGCATCGCTAACACGCTGGCATCTTGAACCATTACCGCTGCAGAAGCAAAGGGTGCTTCTAAAATTAATTTCGCAGGAATCATAGCTCTTGGGTTGGCTGAAAGCTCTGTTGCTGGTGCTGTACCTAAACTAAATCCATAGAGTATTAAACGATCATTGGTCAAACCCATTTCACTTAACCAAATCAATGCTGTATTCACATCTGTATACATCGTCTCTTCCGAAGAAGAACCTTCGCTCATTCCAAAGCCTCTATAGTCTATCATTAATACCCCATAATTATTGGTTCGGCCAACATTCGCCAATAGCTTGGCACGTTGCCAGTAAAAATCCATATGCGATTTATTTCCATGGCAATACATAATTACCGTATCTGTATTGATGGTATTGAGGTCTCCTATGTAAATCGCAGCGATAGATGTTGCCGAAGGTTCTGAAGACAGTTGGGAATTCAAGGTGAATATCTTGATTAAATTAGAGGGAACATTGTAGGATGCATCTAAAACAAAATCTTGCTCTCCATCAAACCCGTCCAATTGATAGGCTTCTATTTTATCTGCATTAAATAGATTGTCATCCAACTTAAAACAGCTGGAAAGAAGAACACATGCAGTTAGTACCATTATGATCTTTTTCATCTTCTAAAATTTTCTTGTTAATGTGATGTAAATTCCAACACCACCTTTTCCGTTGATTCCTTTATAATCCACAACATTAGGTTTTGTGGCGAGGTTTGGCACTAACCATTTCGTTTCAAAATTGTAGTTCCACCTGTTTTGCACAGAGGTATACCCTATTTGAGGATTCACCAACCATCTATTTTCTTGGGTTTCTTGATGAGCTCTCTCATTGGAAAGTTCAAACCAATTAGAAACCCCTGCATAAACAAAACTTTTATTCTTCTTCAACTCCCAATAAGCATTGACATCAACCTCTGGCCAAAATTTAAAATTACCCTCCCATTTATCAAAAGCTAAATTTATAACTGGGTTAACACTCAGTCCAAACTTCGAGCTATCTGGATGATACAAATTAATACAGGCTCCGATGTCTGTTTGAAAAACACCAAACAACATCGCTGTGGTATGCAATCCTCCAAAAATAGTTACCTTATCTGATACTCCTTGAGCATAAGAAATAGCCGTTAATGGCAGAGGAATAACAGTTCCTGCAAAACTTAACAAAGGCCCTCCTAAATTTGCACTAACTTGCCGTTCTCCCTTATTCAATGGTCGAACGATCCTTGAGGGAGCACAAGATTGAAGCAAGAGGAGCACTGTAAATATGCTTATTAAATTGAATCGGTTATTTTTTGTTTTCATTTTTCATCATGTAGTGATACAATTCTATCTTATAAAATTAGTTGTAAATTTAACTTCCTTAATTGATTCTAAAGCCTAATTCTTTTCTTCTTCTTTAAAAATAATAGCGTTAATAATCGTACAATTGATCGGTTAGCTTAATCAACCTTCCTAAAATTTAAAATAAACGGCTACCTCTACTGTTATTGAAATTTTCTCAAAGTTTTCTTGACCTCCGTACCCTAGCATACCATTGAAAGATAATCTTTCAGTAGTAGCGTACTCTGCTCCGAGTCCAACTCCATTATTAACATACTTTGTTTCAATTGTTTGGGTAACGCTTTCATCATTCATATAATTGTAATCAGTTGAAGTGTCTTTATCATAATAAAAATGATTGCCTTGGTAGACATAAAAAGACCATTCTTCGAGCTCTACTATGCGATATAAAAAAGTAAGCCCAGAACTAATATTCACCTTATTCTCATCTTTATATGGCGAAAAGTTTACTTGCGCACCTAACTTCTTTCCAAAATACCGATATGACATTCCATAACCGGTAGAGATTCCTGCTCCAAACCCTAAAGAATGATTAAACCTTACCGATTCTCGCTTTTCAATCTTTTCTTGGGAAAAGACATTATTAGTTATGAATAGTATTGCCGCAATAATTATTAATTTACTTTTCATCTGCTAAATTTTTATTTGTTTTTAAATTCGATACAAACTTATATTCAAAATGATCCGCTTAAAAACCGAAAATAAATTATACTGACTTTTATCCTGACATATAATTTGTAATAAATCAATATTTAGATTAAGTTTATAACCTAATTTACTGACTTCAATTAATGGATAAACTTCAAGAAATAATCAATACGCTTTCAGAGGATGACAAAAGAGAATTTAGAATTTTTATTAACCGACAAAAAAGTAAAAAGGAACGAAAAGATTTAGATTTGTTCGAGTACATTGGTGATCAATTGAATCCTAAAGAAATTCAAAAAAAACTGTACAAAACGCCAAACAAGGTGGCCTATCATACCTTAAGAAAGAGGTTGTTAAAGCACCTCACCGACTTTATTGTTCTCAAACAAATTGATGCCGACACCACTGCTGCTTCCTCTATATCTGGATTACTAACTCTTGCCTCCTATTTGTTAAACAACCAAAGTAATGAGTTGGCTTGGCGATTTTTAATTAAAGCTGAACAAACGGCTATTGAGAACGAACAATATGAATTGTTAAACAACATTTATCAACTGCAAATAGATTCTTGTGCTAACGAATTTGCTCCAGACATCAATGACATCTATAGCAAATGGAAAAAAAACAAAGCGTTCGTCAATGAAAATGAAAGGGTAAACATTGCTTACAATTTTATAAAAATAGAATTAAATGAAGTTATTCTTAAAGGAAAAGATAAGAATGTAAATGAACTTGTAGCAGATCTATTGGCTAAGCATGGGTTAAATGATACCGTTTTTAAACGACCAGAGATTCTTTATAAAGTGTTAGATCTCACTAGAAAAGTGATGTTCTCTAAAAAAGACTTCTACAAGTTTGAGCCCTACATTATTAAAATGTATCAAGAATTGATTGCTAAACACGGATTTTCTAAGAAAAACCATTATTATAAGATTCACATTTTATATATGATTGCTCATATTCTTTACAGGAATCGAAAATTTGATGAATCTAATCACTACTTAAATCAGATGCATGAGAGTATGTTAGCCTATAATAAACCCTTTTACAAGCAGTTCTACCCAAAACACATCATGCTTTCTGCAGCCAATTTTTCTTTTTTAAATCAAAACGACAAATCAATCGATTTGTTAGAGAACATAAAAACACAAACATTTAACAAATTAACTCTTGAAGATCAGCTCAACATTAAAATAAATCTCTCTATTTATTTAGGGTATGCTAATGCGTTTAAAAAATGCAATTACATTCTTCAAACCCTTAACCACTCGGAAAATTGGTTGACAAAAAAAATGGGTATCGAATGGGTACTTAAAAAGAACATGATCGAAATAATGATTCAATATGAATTGGAGAATCACGAAATAGCGCTGAATAAAATACGTTCTTTTGAACGTAACTTTTCCGAACTATTTAATCACCCATTGTATACCCGATCCAATCAATTTATCCAAACCGTAAAAGCGATTATTATTGATCCTCATCTTCTAAAAAATAAAGCGTTCGTAGAAAAAGTAAAATCTACCTTGGTAAAAATCCCTTCTGAACAAGAAGATTTACAAGCCATGTCTTATTATGCTTGGCTAAAAGCAAAAATGACAACTAAAGATCCTTATAGTGTTTTATTAGATATTGCAAACACACGTTACAAGAATTAATTAAAACATTACTTTTGAAAAATGCTTAGTAATCTCCTTTTTATAACATTTAGATGGTTAGATGTAATCGATATTTTATTGGTGGCCATCATTATGTTTCAGTTATACAAACTGGTAAAAGGGACTGTTGCCATTAAAATTTTCTTAGGGATTCTTGCTCTTTATTTGTTTTGGAAAATTGTGGAAGCCCTTCAAATGGAGTTGTTAAGCGAAATTTTAGGTCAATTTATTGGTGTAGGGGTGTTGGCTTTAATTATTGTTTTTCAACAAGAAATAAGACGGTTTTTATTGTTAATTGGCAACAACAGTATTTTTTCAGGCAAGAGGCGGAGTCGTCTCTTCCGTATGATTAGTCCTAACGAATCCAATAAAACAACGCTTGAAGTGGATCAAATAATTAGTGCGGCAAAAAATTTATCGCACACCAAAACAGGTGCTTTAATTATTATCGATATCAAATCTGAATTAAGGTATTATTCTACTACAGGCGAAAAAATAAACGCTACTTTATCCGCTGCTATTTTAGAATCCATTTTCTTTAAAAACAGTCCACTACATGATGGTGGAGTTATTATTGAAGACAATAAAATTATTGCGGCAAGTTGTATTTTACCGGTATCAGAAAACCAAGAATTTCCTGCTCACTTTGGCTTAAGACATCGAGCTGCTGCAGGAATAACGGAGACTTCTCGTTCTATTGCCATTATTATTTCTGAAGAAACAGGAAAAATATCTGTAGCGAAAGAAGGTAGAATTAGTTATAACACTTCTATTGAAGAGCTTAAAACCTTGTTAGAGCAATAAGAAACATCTACATTCTTCACCTTGTTTATTTCCTTCCAAAAACCTAATTTAGTGGTCCTAAAACAAGCTGATTTATGAGTATTATAACGAAGGTTAAGAATTATGTTCAAGGAGAATGGGTAGAAGGTGCTGGAGATGGTGTTGCTTTATTCAATGCCATTAATGGCGAAAGTTTAGGTTCAACCTCAAGTGAAGGGTTGGATTATGCTTTAATGATGGATTACGCCAAACAAAAAGGTGGTTTTGCATTAAGAAAAATGACGTTTCAAGAAAGAGGATTAATGCTGAAAAAATTAGCATTACACCTCATGAGCATAAAAAAGAAGTTCTACACCCTAAGTGCTGCTACTGGAGCAACAAAGATGGATAGCTGGATAGATATTGAAGGTGGAATTGGAAACCTTTTTGCAAACGCAAGTTTAAGAAGACAGTTTCCTGATTTACCGTATTACATTGATGGAGATACGGTACCATTATCACAAGGAGGTACTTTTATTGGACACCATATTATGGTTCCTAAAGAAGGTGTTGCCATTCATATCAATGCATTCAACTTCCCTATTTGGGGAATGTTAGAAAAAATAGCTTGTAACTTAATGGCTGGTGTTCCTGCAATTGTGAAGCCATCGGAACATACGTGTTATTTAACAGAGTTGATGGTTCAAGAAATTGTGAATTCAAAAATATTACCCGAAGGTGCTTTACAATTGGTTTGTGGTTTAGGACATGGCATTTTAGACCATGTAAGCAGTCAAGATGTAGTTACTTTTACGGGCTCTGCAGCAACAGGAAGAATGTTAAAATCTTTACCTCAGTTTGTTCAAGAATCTGTTCCATTCAATTTAGAAGCGGATTCATTAAACGCTTCAATTTTAGGTGCTGATGCCGTTCCTGGAACGATAGAGTTTGATTTATTTATAAAAGAAGTCGTTAGAGAAATAACTGGGAAAACAGGTCAAAAATGTACCGCTGTCCGAAGAATAATGGTTCCTGAAAATTTGGTGGAGGATGTTCAAATTGCTTTGGGTCAACGATTAGCCAAAACGGTGATTGGTGATCCTTCTCAAGAAGGTGTTCGTATGGGAGCTTTAGCAACTAAACTGCAAGTAGAAAGAGTGAGAGAAAGTGTTGAGCATTTATCTACATCACAAGAGATTGTCTATGGCGACCTAGACAATTTTGATATTGTTGGTGGGGATAAAGAGAAAGGAGCCTTCTTCTCTCCTATCCTCTTTAGAAACGATGATCCCTTTAACAAAAAGGATGTTCACGACATTGAAGCGTTTGGTCCAGTATCCACCATTATGCCTTATAAAAATATGGATGAGGCCATTGAGTTGGTCAAAATGGGGAAAGGATCTTTGGTTACTTCTATTGTAACTGCAGATGATAAAATTGCTACCGAATTTGTTTTAGGTGCAGCGTCATCTAATGGTAGAATCTTAGTCTTAAATAAAGATTGTGCGAAAGAAAGTACAGGTCACGGTTCTCCAATGCCATTGTTAACGCACGGTGGACCAGGAAGAGCTGGTGGTGGAGAAGAAATGGGGGGTAAACGTGGTATTTTACACTACTTGCACAGAACCTCTATTCAAGGAAGCCCTACTACGATTACCAACATTACAAAAACTTACCAGTACGGAGCTGAACAAACAGAACATGACAAGCATGTTTTTCAAAAGTATTTTGAAGAAATTGAAATTGGTGATACGGTAATTACAAGAAAGCATACCGTTACTGATGCCGACATTGTCAACTTTGCCAACGTAAGTGGAGATAATTTCTACGCTCACGTGGATGCTACTTCTTTAGATGGAACCATCTTTGAGCAAAATGTTGCTCACGGTTATTGGGTATTATCTAAAGCTGCTGGTTTATTTGTTGATGGTAAAAAAGGTCCTGTTTTATTAAACTACGGTTTAGATGAGTGTCGATTTACAAAACCTGTTTATCCTGGAATGACTTTAGGAGTTCGTTTTACGGCTAAAGAAAAAACATCTCAAGAAAAGAAAACATTTGAGGAAGGTGAAGAAATTCCAAAGGGAGCAGATATCAAAAAAGGAATTGTAAAATTCTTAGTGGATGTTTATGATGAAACTGGCGAAACTGTTGCTTTGGCAACCATCTTAACCATGATCAAATTTAAGGAACAAAACTAGTTTTTGGTGTTTCGTGTTTGGTTTTTAGAAGAATCCAAATACTAAACACTATCAACTAAACACTATAAAAATGGGATTTTTAAATTATGATGAATTAGATGTTTGGAAAGCGTGTAGAAAACTTGTTTCTGAAATTTATGTAATCACTAAAAAATTTCCTCATGAAGAAATATATGGTTTAACAAACCAGTTAAGACGTGCATCAATCTCTGTAATCTCAAATATTGCAGAAGGAAGTGGAATTAATAGTACAAAAGACAGTTTACAATTCTTTTATATTTCAAGAGGTTCTTTGTTTGAATCTGAAGCTCAACTTATAATTCCTTGTGATTTAAATTATATATCAGAAGAACAATTAAAAAAAATACTTTTGCAATTAACAACTTGTAAAAAATTGCTGAATGGTTTTATCAATTATCATAAGACTAAAATTTAATCTAAAAACCATACACCAAATACTAAACACTAAAAACTATGGCATTAAACTCACTTACCCCCAACTTAATGGTAAACGACATTGAAGAAACAGTCGAATACTATACCGATGTTTTAGGGTTTACCTTATTAATGACGGTTCCAGAAACAGGAAAATTAGATTGGGCAATGGTCAAACGAAATGACGTTGTACTGATGTTTCAAACTAAAAAAAGTTTATCATCAGGTTTACCACGAATGGCTGGAGAGAAACCTGGTGGAGGACTAACCTTTTACATTAAGGTAGATCGAATTTCTGAAATTCATGAAGAATTTTTTCACAACGAAGCAGAGATTATTTCAGATTTAGAAAGTACATTTTACAATACTATAGAATTTTCTGTAGTTGATGTTAATGGCTATGTATTAACATTTTCTGAAGAACAGAACTAGTTGTTAGTTGTTAGTGTTTAGATATAACTACACACTGATTCCGATAAACCAAACACCATAAACTAAACACCAACCCCCCTAAACCAAAACACAAAATGACAGCAGTAGAACAAGGAACAGTACAAATAGCAATTAATGAGCATGGAATTGCAACCGTCGAATTTTTTCATCCCTTAAGTAATTCATTACCGGGGAAAGTATTAAACCAATTAGCAGATACCATTACTGAGGCAGGAAATAACGATACCATCAAAGTAATTATCTTAAAATCTGCAGGAGAAAGAGCATTTTGTGCGGGAGCAAGTTTTGATGAATTGATTTCTATCAATGATTTAGAGACTGGTAGAGTTTTCTTTTCTGGTTTTGCAAACGTAATTAATGCAGCTCGAAAGTGTCCAAAATTAATTATTGGACGTGTACAAGGTAAAGCTGTTGGTGGTGGAGTTGGAATGGCAAGTGCTGTAGATTTCTGTTACGCTACCAAACATGCATCTGTTAAATTAAGCGAATTGGCTGTAGGCATTGGACCATTTGTGGTTGGACCAGCAGTTGAGCGTAAAGTAGGAACTTCTGCCATGAGTATGATGGCCATTAATGCTACAGAATGGTATACTGCAGAATGGGCTAGAGAAAAAGGGTTGTATGCGGAAACTTTTGATGATGTAACTCAAATGGATGACGCTATTGAAACTTTAGCTACAAAGTTAGCCAACTCTAACCCTGAGGCAATGAGCATGCTTAAAACTGTTTTCTGGACAGGTACTGAGCATTGGGACACTTTGTTAACGGAAAGAGCAGCAATGAGTGGTCAATTGGTTTTGTCTGATTTTACGAAGAATGCTATTAATGCCTTTAAAAAGAACTAGAAATTGAAAATAATTACTTTTATCGTTTTCTTAACGTTTTCGATCTTTACAAAAGCTCAAGACTCTACTTATAACAAAAATTGGGATAATGGTGAAAAAAGATTGGAACATTTTTTTACTACTGAAAATAAAACAGGAACATGGAGTCAGTGGAATGAAAATGGAGAACTTATTCAAAGTTCTTTTTTCAAGAATGATTCTTTACAGTGGCGAACAGAAAATGAATATTACGCTCATACTAAGAATTTACTGTATGAGGTAAAAGAATACAATTCTCAAAAAACCTTAATAGAACAGAAAACCTATCAATCAAATGATAGTAAATCTTATATTCAAGCTTCATTTTATGAAAACGGAAAACTAAAATCAAAAGGTAGAATCACAAGTACCAACAAAATTGGAAAGTGGTTTTATTATGAGGAAAATGGGGCATTAAAAAAGACCCTAAAACATAAACCCCTAAAAGGAAAAACTGAAGGTCAAAAATCAAAACAAACTGCTAAAACAAAAAAAAACTATAAAAAAGGCCATTACCTTACTAGTGGTAATAAAAGAATAGTCGGATATTTTTATAGGATTGGATATAATAAATTAAAATTTAAAGCAAGCCCAGAAGAAAAAGGTGAAATCTTAAATCTTGGAGGAATATTAAAAATAACTATTGAAACTGAAAATTTAACAATAATTGAATCAATTGAACTTAAATTATGTAGCCCTTTTCATCAAATAAGATACAATATTCTCGTTAAAAATAAGCTTAAGGGAGATCTTAACCTATACTCTTATCAGTATGTATGTAATTCAGGAAGTGCTCCAATGATGGGGGGAAATGGAACAATGTATGCAACTCCTGGAGTTAGTATTAATAGAGAAGTTTTCATGATTAGAAAAATTGATACAAAAGAATATATAGAAGTTAAAAAGAGAAAAAAACCTTTCCGATTGTTAATTAAATCGCTAATGAAAGATAAACCCGAGATTATGAATGAACTAAATTTTGAAGAAATAAAATTCAAAGACTTAATTCCAATTCTAGAAAAATACAACGCTAAATAAAAAATGACATCATCCAATTCTAAGACTGACATTTGTCAGCCTTTTTTTTATGGTCTGGAGGATAACTTTACAAGAGTTATTCATCAAGATAGTAAAAAAAGAAATGAGTCAAACCGTTGAAATCAACCCAGGAGAAATTAAAATAAATTTTAAAACGCCTGCTACATGTAAAATATCTTTTAAAGAGTTAGTATTAACTGATGAAAATCTGATTTTTGATAGCGGAATATTAAGATTAGATTTCGATTTTGAAGGAATTGATGAACACCACTATTTTAAAATTCCAACAGCCTGAAATTGCTTACAAAGAAGAGATGACAGAAACACATTGGCAATGTGATTTTAACGAAGAAACGATCTTAGATAAAATGGATCATCATGGGCATTCAACAGTAATGGTTTTAAATAGAAATAAATTGAGCGAATTAGAACATCACCCTAAAAATGCACTAATTGTACATGGAGAATTTCCTAAACCTGCAACCGTTAAAGCGGAAGAATCATATATTAATTTCTTTAATTAACACCCTCCCAATTGAACAAAAAAACTTCTCCAATTGGTGAGGTTTTTTTTTGTTCTTTTTAGTCTAGAGTAAGTCTAATCCATTATCACTTTTGAAGTTGCAATCCGTTTTTCTTCATCCCATAGTTCTATAAAGTAAATTCCTTTACTCAGACTTGCTGTAGCAATTTCTATTGAATTCTTTTTAACGAGTATCCTTCGTATTTCTTCTCCTAAACCATTGACTAGACGAATACTTGTTACATTTTCTTTTCCCCAGCTTAAGTTAAGAGAGTGTCTTGCTGGATTTGGATATGTTTTAATTTCAATATCTTGCTCATTAGTATATTCAATCCCAGCAATTGTACAGCCTACTTTTCCGTTAATATCATATTTTAAGAAAAAATCCCAAATCAATTCAGAAGCATTAATGTCATGATTGGTTGCACCACTTCCAGTATCAAAAGCTGCTCCTGGCCAAGTATGACCGCCATTTAAAATTTTATAATGCTCCACCTCTACACAGTTATCGCCATTGGTGTAGACATAATGTTCAACCGTAGAATTATCAGTTGTACTGATGTTTGGTAACGTCGTAAAAACAGGTGTTGTATTGTTGTTGTTGTAATTCATCCAATAATCCAACCCATCTTGAACAGCTTCACTAAAATTGGACCCCGTATAGGCAACTATAGCGTCTGCATCTCCGTGTATTTCTAAAACGGGCATGGCGTGTTGAGGAGAACACGTTGAAGGTGTTCCTAAAGTCATTGCTCCTGTTACCGAAGCAATAGCTGCAATTCTATTGCTTAAATGACAGGCCAAATAATAACTCATAAAGCCTCCATTAGACATCCCCGTGCTGTAAACTCTATCTTGATTAATGGTATAGGTGTTAGACAGGTCATCCAATAACGCTTCGGTAAAACCTACATCATCTATTGTTCCTCCCCAATTGGCATTCCAGTAGGTATATCCTTGTCCATCCAAAGTACCTTGTGGAAGCACCAATAAAAAACCTGCGGTATCTGCTATGGATCTAAAATCTCCATAAATTAATTGCAGTGAGGCATTACTGGTATAACCATGAAAATTAAAAACTAATGGAGCCGCATTTGTTGCAGAATAAGATGCTGGCACATATAAAATGTAAGACCGCTGAACTCCCCCATGCATTAAAGTTCCATTAATGGTTTGTTGTGCAAAAGAGAGTACCGTTAGTGATGAAAAAAAAAACAATAAAAGAAGTCTCATAACAATTCAAATGTATTTTTAAATTAAATTCTATTTTCTATAAAAGGTCTGAAACAAAAAAGCCACTCTAATTCGTGGCTTTTGTTCTAATTTAATACGATTTACTTCGCTTTTCCTTTTTCAATCATGTTATTTACACCACCTGTAAAAGCTGACACTCCTTTCACGTATCCTGTTTTACCAAGCGCTGCAATTGCATATTGACCTTTATCATCTTTCCCTAAGTTAAATACCCAAATAGTAGGATATCCTGATACATTAAAAGCCCGTTGCAAGCCTGCATTTTGCTCTTTATACTTTTGGGGGAGTTGAAATCTTCTTGGATAATCTAATTCGAGCAGCACAACTGTTTTTTTCGCCCATTCTTTAA
>JAWUVT010000048.1:0-16126 GCA_034112225.1 Flavobacteriales bacterium
TTTTAAGGGGTTAATTTTCTACTAAACTACTAGAGATCAAAAGGCATATCAATCCAGAATTAGGGAACAGGTCGTTTAATTGAGTTAACGAGTAGTTTGTAGGAGTAAAGTCTAAATAGCCTATTCAATCCCCTTTAAAAAAAAGGCCTAAAACAACTTCACCACGAATCAAGTCTAAAAGAAATAGTACCTTTAACCCATCAAAACCCATTTAGACTTGAATAAACGAATCACATCCTTTTTTATCTTATTTACATTATGTCTAGCCCACAATAATGTGCTG
This sequence comes from Flavobacteriales bacterium, assembly GCA_034112225.1. Classification (GTDB taxonomy): domain Bacteria; phylum Bacteroidota; class Bacteroidia; order Flavobacteriales_E; family Vicingaceae. The sequence continues at coordinate 284 of JAWUVT010000048.1, forward strand.
GGTCAGGAACAAAGCAAGCAGAAGACAAAAAGTAGTTCTTCAAAATTTAGGAGTAAAGCGTCTAGCTCAAGAATACCTGAAGTTGAGAAAAAACTAACTGAAGCCAAAAAAATAGTTCAAAAAGATCCCGAGACTGCTTTTGACCTTGTGCATGATGGAATATTAATCGCCATTCAAGAAAATTACCTGCTTCAAGAAGCGGAAGCTTATGGAATTCTTGGTCAGTTTAATTTTGATTTAAATGAATATGGGCTTTCCTTAAAAAACTATAAAAAGGCAATTACTATTTATACCGATTTAGTTCATCCTAAAGAAAAAAGTGCTTCTAAAATCAAACAAATTCACCACCAACAACTTATTCCTCTTTATTTCTCTGCGGGAAAATCAGCAGAACTATCATTGGATTTAATTTCTAGCGAAAACTATTACCGTCTTTATCTAAATAGTGTATCGTCCTTAGATCAACTCGTAAAAGCAAGAACCGCATTAGGAGATGTTCTGCTGAAATCCAACGAACTTATCTCTTCAGAAAGCAACTATAAAGAAGCGTTAAGGCTTGAGGAAAAAAGAGACCATAAAAATGGGATTGCACGCTTAAACTTCAAATTAGGAGAATTAGAAAAAGCGAAAAGTAATACCCCTAAAGCCATAATGTATTATAGAAATTCCCAAAACACAGCAATTGATCTCAATGATGATCAAGCTGTTAATCAAGCGTATTCTAACATTTCTGAAATCTACCTAGAAGAACAAAATCTTGAAGAAGGAATACAGATCAATCAAGAAGCCTTAAGCTTTAATCAAGGAAGAAGTAATAGTGCCCAAGAATCAAAAAACAACATTGATATTGCCACTATTTTACTTCAACAAAACAAAAATGAAGAAGCCATTCAACATCTTGAAAACAGTGTTCTATTAGCTGATGAAGTTGGAGATATAGAAAATAAGAGTAAGGCCTTTAAAATATTGTCTGAGGCTTATAACAAAACGGAACAAGACGCTAAAGCGTTAAAAAAATATAAAGAACACCAAATTCTAGAAGACTCTTTATACACGATTAGAAAGCTTAAAATAGCAGCTCAAAACAAAAAAGGGGCAATGCTCGTCAATGCTCAGAACAAACTTTCGCTGTTAGAAAAAGACAAACAACTCAATGAAAAAACGATTGAAATTTTAAAGCAAGAAAGAATTATTCAAGAGGAATTTATTACGCAACAACGTATACTCACTTATTCTTTACTTTTTGGTATTCTTATACTAATCATCACTTCATTTTTAGTTTACAGAAGTAATACAGCAAAAAATAAAGCCAATAAGTTATTGGTTCTAAAATCATTGAGAGCGCAAATGAATCCTCATTTCATTTTTAATGCATTAAACTCGGTCAATAGCTTTATTTCTAAAAATGATGAACGTGCTGCCAATAGATATCTGTCTGATTTTTCAAGTTTAATGAGAGATGTAATGGAGAGTTCTCAAGAGGATTTTATCCCACTGACCAAAGAAATTGATATTTTAGAAATGTACCTAAAGTTAGAGAATCATCGTTTTAAAGATAAATTTGATTACACTTTTGTGGTGGATAAAGGAATTCATACGGAAGACACGCTTATTCCGCCCATGTTAATCCAACCTTATATTGAAAATGCTGTTTGGCATGGGTTGCGTTATAAAAAGAGTAAAGGGTTTTTAAAAGTTGAAATTTCTCAAGCTGAAAACGATATTATTGTAACGATTGAAGATGATGGTATTGGGAGAGAAAAATCTCAAGCTATTAAAACAGATCACCAGAAAAAATTGCAATCCACTGGAATTAAAAATATAAATTCTCGTCTAAAAATTATTGGAGATATTTATAAAAAAAAATTAGATGTAGTTATTGAAGATGCAGATAAAGCAACTAAAACGGGAACTAAAGTTACGGTAACAATTCATCAAGATAACTTGATAAAAGCATAATTATGAGCCGACTAAAAGCGATTATTGTTGAAGATGAGGAGGCCAGCAGAGAAACGCTTAAAAATTACATTGCGAAGTACTGCCCCAATGTTGATCTGCTGGAAATGGCAGATTCTGTTCAGACCGGTTTAGAAGCAATAAAAAAGACTACACCTGATGTTGTTTTTTTAGATATAGAAATGCCTTATGGCAATGCTTTTGATTTATTAGACGCATTAGATGATATTGATTTTGAGATCATTTTTGTAACTGCTTATCGTGATTATGCAATTAAAGCGTTAAACCTTAGCGCAGCCTATTATATTCTTAAACCAATTGACATTGACGAACTGGTTGCTGCTGTAGATAAAATTTCTATTCGTAAAAAAGGAGGTGACACTAATTTTCACACCAAAATTCTAATGGATAATATTAAATCAACTGCTGTTCAATACAAGAAAATTGTACTTCCACAGATGGATGGGTTTGAAGTTGTTAATGTCAATGAAATTATTAGAGTTGAAGCAAACGATAATTACACCAATTTCTATTTAACAAATGGTAAAACCTATTTAGTATCCAAAACATTAAAACACTTTGATGAATTGTTATGTGATTTTAATTTTATTAGAACACATAAGTCTCACTTAGTAAATCTCCAATACATCACAAAATACATAAAAGGCAAAGGCGGACAGGTTCGAATGATTGACGATAGTTATGTAGATGTTTCTTCTACTCGAAAAAAAGAGTTCTTGGAACGTTTTAAGTAGTTCTCCATAAACATTAGCTTGCTTCAATTTTATGTTTTAGAATCTTTAGGAGTTTCTTATCTTTGAAAGGAATTAAATTTTGTAAGCAATGAAGTTTTTTATAGATACAGCCAATTTAGCGCAAATTAAAGAAGCTCAAGATTTAGGCATTTTAGATGGGGTGACCACCAACCCTTCATTAATGGCTAAAGAAGGCATTAAAGGTTACGACAATATAATGGCGCATTACAAAGCCATTTGCGATATTGTTGATGGGGATGTTAGTGCTGAAGTGATTGCAACTGATTTTGAAGGAATGATTAAGGAGGGGGAGAACCTTGCGGCATTACATCCTCAAATTGTGGTTAAAATTCCTGCGATAAAAGAAGGAATTAAAGCCATTAAATATTTTTCTAATAAAGGAATCAAAACAAATTGTACGTTAATATTTTCGGCAGGACAAGCATTACTAGCTGCTAAAGCTGGTGCAACTTACGTTTCTACTTTTATTGGCCGTTTAGATGATATCTCTGCAGATGGGATTCAATTAATCCATCAAATCCGAGTCATCTATGACAACTATGCTTTTGAGACTGAAATATTAGCTGCTTCTATTCGCCATACCACCCATATTCTGCAATGTGCAGAAATTGGTGCAAATGTAATGACTGGACCATTAAGCGCCATTCTAGGACTATTAAAACATCCTTTAACTGACAGTGGTTTAGCTCAGTTTTTGGCAGATCATAAGAAAGTGAATGAATGAATGAATGGATGGATTAATGAATAATGATGGATGAAGTTTGAAGTTTGAAATTTATTTTTTTGATCAACACGCTATTTAATAAGGTGAACAAATTTATAAACTTGTTCACTTTACAAACGTTACAACTTGTTACCTTTACAAACTTTTAAACTGCTTATGCTTTTATCAATACACCCAGAGAATCCCGACCAACGAAAAATAGCTGAAGCCATTAAGATTTTAAAAAAAGGCGGAGTCATTATTTACCCAACGGATACCGTTTACTCCATGGCTTGCGATTTAAACAATCGTAAAGCAGTAGAACGAATGGCTCAGATTAAGGGGGTTAAACTTGAGAAGTCTAACTTTTCTTTGATTTGTTATGATTTAAGTAACCTCTCTGACTACACGGTACAATTTGGAAACAACATCTACAAAATGATGAAAAGAGCGCTTCCGGGGCCTTATACTTTTATTTTGAATGCCAACAACAGTGTTCCTAAACTCTTTAAATCCAAGAAGAAAACAATTGGCATTCGTGTTCCCGATAACAACATTGCCAGAATGTTGGTCAAAGAACTAGGAAACCCATTAATCACAACATCTGTTCACGATGATGAGGACGAGCTGCTGGAATACATTACAGATCCTGAATTGATTCATGAGAAATACAAACACATTTTAGCGTTAGTGATTGATGGTGGTTACGGTAAAAATGAAGCTTCTACGATTATTGATTGTACAGGAACTGAACCAGAAGTTCTCCGTGAAGGAATTGGAAGTTTAGAAATTATATGACCAACAGGTTGTTTCTGTCGATTAATTGAGTAGTTTTAGTGTTAAACTTAAAACTACACTTATGAAAAAAACTACCCTCTTTATTTCAATTTTATTAATAAGCACATTTTCTTTTGCTCAATTTGAAAATTTTGAAGACTGGACCCAGCCCAGCGTTCTAAACTTAGATAACTATCGTACCAATATTGATGAGTATGGACATCTTGGAGAAAGTTCCGTCTTACGGGTTACTGATGCTGTTACAGGAACATACGCGATCCAATTAAAAGTGATCACTAACCCTACAACTGCAGACACCATATCTGGCTTCATAGCCAGTGGAGATCCTGAAGAACAAACGCCCGGACAGGCAGTTACACTTCCATTTCCTGGAGCGGTAGACAGTTTAATTGGCTGGTATAAATATGCTATTATGCCTAACGATTCTTCAGTGATAGTCGCTGGAACCTCTGCCTTAGGAACGATTACTGGTGGCGGAATATTTTATATAAAAGGAGAACAAACGACTTGGAAAAGATTTGCTTATCCCATTAACGCCATAGGTTCTGATTCTCTTTTATTTGCGGTATCAATAGGTGATCCTTTAAACGATTTCAAAGGAGTGCCAGGGTCTTGGATTCAATATGATGACATTCAAATGAAAAGTGCATTAGGAACAATGAATCTAGTCAACCATAGTTTTGAAAATTGGACAACAACTTCTAGTGATAAGCTTGACGGCTGGAATACGTCAAACGATTTTGTATTTAACGAACCGCTGATGCCTGCTGTTAAATCTACAACTGCTCATTCTGGAAGTTTTGCATTGGAATTAAACACGATCCTTAATTCTAACAATGATACCATTAAAGGAGTTGCTACAAATGGTAGTTTTAACCAAAATGGTATTACTGGTGGAGCTCCTTATACAGCGAAACCTTCCTCAATCGAATTCTATTACAAGAACACATTCTCAGAAGTTGATACCTCCTATCTAATTTTGGAATTTAAAAATGGAGGTACTACTTTTTACCAAAGTGGCGCTCAATTAACTCAAACATCTACTTATACATTATCCACTCAAGCGCTTAGTTTAGCAATGACTCCTGATAGCGTATTGATTAGCATATTGGGAGGAGACCATCCAGGAAGTCAATTAACAATTGATGATATTGCATTCCTTTTTCCTGTTGGAATAGCTGAAGGTTTAACGGTAGAAAAGATAGTTGCTTATCCAAATCCTGTTACTGATGTCTTAAAGATTAAATTTAACATCACCAATAATAATCAAGTAAGCATTCGATTAATTGATGTTTTAGGAAAGGAGTTAACCAACCGCTCTTTAGGCAATATCTCTTCTGGAACTTACAGAGAATCATTTAACACGAGTAATTTCGCTAACGGAGTTTATTTTGTTGAATTCACTTTAGGAAATGAAAAAATTGTTGAGCGTTTTATTGTAAAATAAGAGCATTCACAGAAACCACAATTAAGGCCTGAAGTCAACTTCAGGCCTTTTTTATTGCTGGTTAATTTGTACTTTTGATGGGTGAGCAAATCAACCCAACAATTATCACCTTGGCAACAAAAATTACATGAAGTAATTTATGAAGCGGACACTAAAGCAGGTAAGTATTTTGACATCATTCTATTAGTCGCTATTTTATTGAGTGTTGCTACCGTAATGCTGGAAAGTGTGAACAGCATTGAAGTAATTTATGGGAAAGAACTTAGAATTATAGAATGGATTTTCACCCTTTTATTTACCTTAGAATATATTGCCCGGCTCATTTCTATTGGCAAACCTTTAAAATACGTTTTTAGCTTTTATGGTGTTATTGATTTAATTTCAATCATCCCTACGTACTTAGGGATATTTATTGTAGGCTCTCACACTTTAGCAATTATTAGAAGCATCCGATTATTGCGTGTTTTCCGAATCCTAAAATTGGCGCAGTTCATTGGTGAGGCCAATGTACTTATCAAGGCTTTAAAAGCCAGTAGGCCCAAAATAGTCGTGTTTTTATTTGCGTTACTCAGCTTAACTTTCATTTTAGGAACAATGATGTACTTGATAGAAACTCCAGAGAGTGGTTTTACAAGTATTCCGAGAAGTATTTATTGGGCCATTGTCACGCTAACCACAGTTGGCTATGGAGATATTGCTCCTCAAACTGTACTGGGACAAACCCTAGCGTCTTTTATTATGATTATCGGTTATGCCATCATTGCTGTTCCTACAGGAATTGTTGGTGCTGAAATTGCAAAAGCGGACACCCATTCCAACACGCAAGCTTGTACAAATTGTTCTTTAGAAGGGCATGATGATGATGCCAAACATTGTAAATTTTGTGGAACATCTCTGTAAAAGAGATCATTTCTTAGCATGATTCAGCGAACCATCAGCGTTAATTTTAATCCTTTGTGATGTTTCTTAAAAAGCTTTCCAACTTTCCATCAGTCAATTCTGCTTAAGGAATACCTTAAGCAATAGGAGTGAAAATATTTTTTCCCAATTCGTCAAACTTCAGGTTCGTCTTCGGAAATTTCAAAAATAGTGAGCAATTCATGAAGATCACTTTCCCCAAACATGATTGTTTTTACTTTTTCTGTGCCCTACCTTTCCTGAAGAGTTAATTCTTTTACCCCCATTTCTGGTTTTGTATTTTGGGCCACTACAAGACTGTAATGAAACGGTAACAGGGACTGCCAAACTACATAAAAAGAAGAATGCTAAAAATTTGCTTAGGAATGATTTTTTCATTTAAAAATAATTTGATCAGTATAAAGGTAGCCTTTTTCCTTAGAGAAAAAAAACTACTTCTATTTACTTAATGCATTTATTCGCTGCAATAATGTAGGGTGAGAGTAATTCAAAAATACGTAATAAGGGTGTGGTGTTAAATTACTTAAACTATCTACCGAAAGCTTTTGAAGTGAACTCACTAATGGTGCTGCATTGTAAGTTGTTTTAGCGTAGTTATCCGCCTCATATTCATTTTTTCTGGAAAGCACATTCATAACCACTCCTATCAACATTGACAGCGGTGAATACAGCATAGAAAAAACAAGTAGCCCCATATGAAAACTCTGTCCCTTGCCTCCTAAAGCCATTGAGAATTCAGGTTGATTAATGACCTGAGAAAGAACAAACAACATCACTCCCATTTGTAAAACACCTGCCACCATAGCAATTAATGTATGCTTCTTTTTGTAATGGCCTATTTCGTGTGCCAATACCGCTGTAATCTCTTCCTTTGAATATTCTTTTGTTAATGTATCATAGAGAACGATTCTTTTTTTAGCTCCTAATCCGCTAAAAAAGGCATTGGCTTTCGCAGACCTTTTGGAGCCATCCATAACCAACAGATTGTCTAAATTAAACCCCACTTTTTTGCAATAAACAGTAATCTCATTTTTTAAATCTCCATCCTCCAAAGGTGTTAATTGATTAAATAACGGAACAATAATTGAAGCGTAAAACATAGTGGCCAAAACCATAAAAACAGTTACGGCTCCCCAAGACCAGATCCAAAATAATTCGCCTGTAGAATTGTAAAACCAAATCAACACCCCCATTAACCCTCCACCAATTATCGCTCCAACAAGGGCCCCTTTAATTTTATCTAAAAGATACGTTTTAATCGTTGTTCGGTTAAAACCAAATTGTTCTTCAATTACAAAGGTACTGTACCAAGAAAACGGGGTGGTTAACAGATCTGAAGCTGTCATTAAAATGGCAAAAAATAGTAGCGGAAGTAAGATTGGATGATCGGTAATTGTTCTGGCATATTCGTCAACAAAGGCGAACCCATCAAAAAACAACACCGTTAATATCAAGATGAAACTGAAAGAGGAAGACACCATTGAAAAGCGTCCTTTTACTTTATCGTAAGCTCTTTGTTTCGCATATTTTTCTTCCTCATAAATTCCTTTTAATTCTTCTGGTAAAGTTGCTGATGAGTTTTTATCATTCAACCAATCCATCCATCGTTCCAACAAAAAGTTGACAATGATAATGCCGATGATGCTCTTAAAAATTGTAACTGAACTCATATCTTGTTTTACTTACTCCTTGCTCATTACCCCTTTAAACTAATAAGCTCCGTTACGTTTTCGTAAAAACCATTCAAGACTTAAAAGAGCTAGTAGTACAAAGAAAATCCATTTCAGGTTGATGAGTTCTTTTAGATCGTTTTCTTCATACAGAATTGAAGCAATATCTTTATTCGCGTTGATAGAGTCTGAAAGCTCGTTGAGTTGATTCGGATAAAACAATTTTCCTCCAAATTTTTGAGCTATATTTTGCAATACTTGATGATTGGCAACGGTATTATTCGCTTCTAACAACAACTCTTTAATTTGAAACTGACCTGATTCAATAAAGTCTTTCGCACCATAGGTTACGTTGGCTTTATACGTATAAAACCCAGCGGGCAAAATACCTGCATTTAACACATAAGAGGTGGAAGTTCTATTGAATACAAAGCTGTATTGTTCTCCATTTTCTTCCAACAAATCTATTGTAATTTCAGGTTCATTCACCAACTCATAACTGTCGTTGTATAATTCTGAATTAAATTGAACCTCTTCATTTTCTAAATAGCTGTTCTCTGTAATCACTCTAAACTTACTTTTATCTTCTTTAACTGCTAAAAACTGAACTGTTTTGTTAACGAGTTCATTAAATGCTTCGTGATTCTTATGTTTTAAAAAGTTTTGCATTCTCCATTTCCAGATACCTTCGGCAGATAAAACAGCGGATTTCTTTCCATTTTCATGGAAAAAAACCATTAGGGGACTAGGTGTTTCTACATTTCCAATTTTCTGATTGAGCAAGGTATATCCGTTTTTTTTGGTTTGATAATCTCCAAAAGGGCCAACAACGGGGGGCATATCATTTAAAGCTTTAGTGGTGTTTTTAGACAGGTTAAACAACGGAAAGTTAGCTGCTACCGCAGGTAATATTTCATTAAAGCGATTGCCAGATTTTGCAATATTCAGGCCTATGTTTAAGGCGTTAAAAGTGTTCATATTGGATTGATTTCCTAAAATATAAAGTACAGAGACATTACTTGCTAAGACTTTTTTTAATGCTGGACTGCTTTTCTTAGGCAACTGATGAAGAATGACCAAGCTATACGCTGCTGTATTTCCATCAAAATCTTGAATCAACTGATGATTTACCTGATAATTTTCATTACTCTCAATACTCAATTTTAAGGCCTTAACATCTGGATGGGGTGCATTTGCTAAGATTAGAATCTCTTGCCTGCCATCTAACACTTCGATATAAATGTCTTTTACATTGTTTTCCAAACTAACTTCTCCATCAATAGTAGAGAATGAAACTGTATAATGCTGAACACCAACCTCTTTGGCTTCCAACAAAACGTCTTCATGAATTAAAAATTCTTCCGAACCAATTTCATATTCCTTTGTAAAGAGTTGTTTGCCATTGTGTGTAATGGTTAACTGTGTTGAACGCTGCTCACATTGAAAAGCGGCTGCAGCAACCTCAACAGGAAACTGATTGCCTAAAAATGTAATTTTATTGTGAACGACTTCTTTTAAAACTAGGTCTTTCTGAATTGAAGTATCTCCTAAAGCAATTGTATATATTGGATATTCAATGCCTGAATTGTAAATGGGATTCGCTCCTTGATTGTAGATACCGTCTGAAGCCAAAATTAAAGCGCCTACATTTCTATTGTAAAACTTGTTCCCAATTTCATCAAAAGTGTTTGACAAATCTGTACTCTTTTTCGAATAATCAATTTGGTTTCCTTCAGTTAAAGCATCTCCAAAGGTGTAGGTTTTTACTTCATACTTTTTTGCTAAACTCTTTTTTAAACCCTTAAGCTTTTGGAGGTATTCATTTTGATAAAAAATAGAATCTTTATTCAATAAAATTGATAAAGAATTATCTTGCGCTATAATGATAACGGGTTTCTCTACTTTAGTAAATCGCGTTTTAATAAAAGGGGATAATAAAAGAAAAGCTAAAAGGGTAATTAATAAAAATCGAAAGCTGGCCATGAGTTGAATTAACCAAGGAGCAATCTCATTCAATTTTTCTTCTTTACGATAAAGTACAAATGCATAAACAGCACCGAGTAATACACAGAAGACACTAAACCAAATGGGTAGTTCTGTAATTATATTTATGCGGAGTAAGTTGTTCATTTTTAAGATGACCGTAAATTTAAGAAAAACTTGATCGATTCGAGGTTCGCTATTCACTTTATCACAAAAAACAACTAACTTCGTTTTAAACAACACGAATCGCATTCAAATGTGTTCAAGTTCAATAGAAATGAATCCGACATTAATGAAGACCATTATCCTTCCAGATGAATTCAGTTTAAATTCTTCGATGTCTATTGAAGTGTATGATTATGAAAGCACTCAAGAACTTTCTAAGCAGCAAATAATTCTTAATAAAAACACATTTAGCTTCCTCCAAGAAGGAACCAAAGAAGTTTTTTTTGATAATTCTTCGTTCTCCATTAATAACACTCAATTTCTAGTCATGAAGTCTGGACATTGCTTAATGACAGAAAAGCTTTCTAACGAAAAAAAATATTACAAAAGCATTCTCTTCTTCTTTTCAAATGTAGACGTATTAAATTTTATCCGGAAATTTGAATTTAATCCGTCAGAAAAAAAAGCGTATTTCTCTACTTACCTGTTTGATTATGACACCTATATCTCAAGGTTTGCCAGCAGCCTTTTGGATATTTCTAAACTTTCTGAACGCATTCAACGAAACATTTTAAATGCAAAATTTGAAGAAATCATGCTTTACCTGATTGATTTTAAAGGGGTAGATTTTCTTTACTCCTTAATTAGTGATGGAGACCATGAGAGTGGAAAATTTATACAAACCATTGAAAGTAATCAATTAAACAAGCTCACGATAAAAGAACTTTCATTCTTATGCAATAGGAGTGTGTCTAAATTTAAAAGAGATTTTGAAAAACACTATAAAGAATCCCCCATAAAATGGTTTCAAGATAAAAGGTTAGAACACGCAGCTTACTTATTGAAGAATCATAAAAAAAGACCTTCAGACATTTATGAGGAAATTGGTTATGAAAGCTTATCCAATTTTATAAGCGCTTTTAAAACAAAATTTGGAATCACACCAAAACAGTATCAAATAGATTGAACTTCTATCAATACTTTTTGAGCTAAATCGAATGTAGAATTCAGCGTATACATTCATATGTTTGTACCCATAAACTAAAAACAAACCTTATGAAAAAATCGAATTTTATTTTAGCAGTACTCATTTCTTTCTCTGGAGCATTATTTGCCCAGGAAACATTTACCTTATCTAGTAAAGACTTGGGTGGTGAAGCAACAATTAACCAAGAGTTTAATGGTTTTGGATGTACCGGAAAAAACCAATCTCCTCAACTGTCATGGACAAATGCCCCTGAAGGTACTAAAAGTTTTGCCATTACGATGTACGATCCAGATGCTCCAACGGGAAGTGGATGGTGGCACTGGGTTGTTTTTGATATCCCATCTACCATTAACGAATTGGTTGCGGGTGCGGGTGATGTAAAACTAAATTTAGCGCCAGAAGGAGCTATCCAAAGTATGACCAACTATGGCGCAAATGGATACGGTGGTCCTTGTCCGCCTGAAGGTCATGGATTACATCAGTATATGATTACGGTTTATGCTTTAAAAACTGACAAATTAGGGATAGACAAAAATGCAAATCCTGCAATAGCGGGTTACTACCTCTGGAACAATACCCTAGCTAAAGCTAGTATTGTTAGTTACTACCAAAGAAAAAAGAAATAGAGATTACCACATTATTTTTAAAGAGTTAAAGCGGTTTGAAAGAGATTTCAAACCGCTTTTTTTATTCGAATACTCTTTTACAACCGTTGCTAAAGGAGAGAAGTTTTAGTCTTGAAAATCGCGTTTAAATTCCGCCTTAAAAAGAGGCAACTTCGTTGAACAACAATTCAAAAACAACTCCTTTTGTTCGTGCTGCTCTAAATCGGTTCAACCTACTATGGCCTGGTGGTGCTTGGCTTATTCACGCATTTACAAAATGCTACCAAAATACAAAAGCGAAGATAAAATCTTCGCTTAGTTACTTTTTCATTCTACGACTAGTGAGGGACTCGCTTTGTAACTTGACAAGGTTTTCGCTACTAAGGTTTTGCAGTAACGGGCGATTCCTTTCAACAATTCTTATTTTTAAGCGTTCAACCAACTGAAAAACGCAACATACAGTTGCGTTAACTGCCCTTACATCAAAATTGAGAATTCAAGAAAAAGAAATAGAAAAGAAATTTCTAAACTCACTAAAACTCGGGACTGGAGAAGCGTATCTCCTTCTAAAAGAAAACCCTCAAATTGACTTTTCAAGTGTAATCGTAAAAGGAGCGATTAATAATTATGCCTATGATTCTCAATCAGAAGGAAGTCGAGCGAAAGATCTGTATGGACTACTAAAAAAATCGAACCAAAGAGAAACCATCATCCAACAGCTATGAACTAGACTCCTCAACTTAAAAAAAGAGGATTGGGGTTTGTACCAACGCTGTGATTTAGTAAGCTATTTTCATAAAGACGGGGCTCCTGATGCTCAAAAACATCTGAATATAAGATCTGACAGAAATAAATTAGCCGAATATGAGGATTGTGGTTCAGCGCAATTGATTGAGATGGACGAAATAAATGGAATACTTAAAGTAGCAGAATATGTTGGTGAAATTCTATTCAATGACAAAGACAAATGTGAAGATAGCTGGATAATTGATGCATTTTAAAAAAAAATAAAAAAGTTAGTGTTTACGAAGTTCTAGAACAAAAAGGAAAGAAAAAAAAGTCCATTCAATCATATTATACTACACTAATTAAAAATAAAGTCACGCCATATAAGCGGATTAAAAGAATTGAAATCGAAGACCTCAAATTTTTAATCCTAGAATTCAAACATCATCCACCTGTTCCAAATCACCTTTCCAATTGTTAAATTTAAGTTGGAGCAGTTCATTTTTGTCTCCTTAAACTTTCTCCAGCAGTTTCTAGTAAATATTCTTTAACTACTTTCTTTCCTTCATTTTCTCCAAACTGATCTGCATATCCCTCAGAAAAGATATCAAGCATAAAAAGAGAAAGCAGTTGAATGGAATGAAAAAAGAAAGCAAGCCTCAGAAGAGTTCACACTTAAAATTTAACATTAAAAATTTCTAACCCGCTAAGCCATTCCAATTTTACGTGAACACTAAAATGACAACCTGCATTTTTATTCAGTTGGAAGATGCAGGAGTTCTAAAAACGAAAAAGTATTCTAAAAAACGAAAAAGTGTTCTAAAAAACGAAAAAGTATTCTAAAAAACGAAAAAGTGTTCTAAAAAATGAAAAAGTATTCTAAAAAACGAAAAATAATTATAAAAAAATTTAAACCCTCTAGCGGTTAGGTTTTATTAGTTGATCAAGTTTTTCTAGTGGAAAGTTGAAAAGGTTTTCCAGTTAAAACGTGTCATCTAAAAAAACCTGAAGGTAACGGTTCTTAGTGATTTTATCGAATCGCTTAAAAGGGTGATATGGTCAGCTTGTGTATCCACTTTATGGATCCAATCAACATTGCCTTTAAACTTTTGCGCTGTCATTGTTCTCAAATCGTTCAATCCTTCTTCTTCCTTTTAATTGTTTGGGCTATACAACTAGGCAAAAGGCATTAGGCAACCGCGAAGCAGAATTGAGAAATCTTCGGGAAGTTTGATCAATCTACATACAAGGGCTGGTTCAATAAGGAAAGTCAAGCCCCAACCTTTGGAATTTCAATTGGTAACATCTAAAACTTATTTAAGCCAATTAACACAAAACCATTATCAACGGAAATAATAGCGAAACAATAATCCTTAAACCATTCTAGCTTTTACAGTTTAAGACGATCTAAATTTTAGATAAAGACGGTCTAGCGTTAGCAACGACAAAACACTTAATACGGCAATAAAAACAAGTTGAAACTGAGCTACTGATAGATCGACCTCCCATTCAGGTATATAATTCGTCGCATTAAATTGAGTTTCTTTTGTTCCTGTAAGTCCTAAAAATAGAAGGACTAGAAATAAGGATGCGATTAGGATCCACCCCTTTTTTGAAATCACCGGCACATATTCAAATTTGACATGCTCCTGCACCAACTCTTGTGCACCAATCTTATCCATAATCTTATTGGTAAAGTCTAGTGATGGGGTTGACTCCTCAAAATGTCCTTTCAACAACTCTTTTATCTTTTTATCTTGCTCACTCATACTATGCGGTTTTTCCTTGTGTACTAGGTTGCATCAGCTGAAATAATTTTTGCCGTGCACGATGAATTTTAACTTTTACATTACTCTCGGAGAGATTAGTGATTTTTGCCACTTCTATTACTGATATATCCTTTTCATAATATAACTGTAGCAAAAGTTGCTGTTCACTATTTAACGCTGAAATCGCAAACTTCAACTTCCTTTCTCGCTCCTCTATGTTTTCTAAATTTAATTTATCAATCAATTCCTCTTCTGAATGGATTTCAATAAAATAATCAACTGTATCCAATTGCTTCGACTTGCTTTTTCTTAGTTGAGAAATACTTGTGTTGAATGCTATACGATATAGCCATGTAGAAAATTTTGACTCTTTCTTAAAAGTATTTAGTTTATCGAACACCTTTAAAAAAGTATCTTGAGCCACCTCCTCTGCCTCCTCTTTATTCCGTAATATCTTAACACAGATATTAAAAACATCATTTTTATGGCGATCAACCAATACAGCAAAAGCAGAGGAATCCCCTGCTAATACCTTTTTAATAAAAAATTGATCTTCTCTTTTTAACATTCTCTTTTTTTATTTGCTTTCTGATTTCTTTCCTTCAGTCAAATAATAACTAGCTACTAAACCAACTCCAGCGAAAATAAAAACCATAGATGGGTACGCTATTTCTTCATTCAACAATCCAATAGTCACAAATAGATTCCCAATAACAATACCTACTCCTACACCAATGGCCATAATACCTAGTTTCAAGTTCCATTTTCCTGAATTAATAGGGTTGCTAAATAATTCTGCACTTACCCCCTTTTCAATTAATGCCAAACGCTCTTTGTTTCTTGTCATAAAATAGATGTAGAGGATTCCAAATAGAGAACCAAATAGTGAAATAGGTATTAAAATTTCTTCATTCATAATTTTTGTTTTAATGATTTATACCCTTTTGACGCACTTCATTTAAATCCGTTACAAATTTAAAATTAATGATTTCGATTTACCAGGAACAATACCTATAGTTAAACTAACAGTCTATTAATCAGGTTAATAAATATTCTTTAAGTTAGCGTGATTATGCTTTACTTAAACAAGTAAAATTAGAGTTCCCTAAAAATACAAAAATGCAGACTCTTTTAAAACTTACTCTAAGTAGCTTATGAATTACATTCTTTAGTATTTCAATCTTTGCACAAGTTGTAGGAGAATGGACTTTATGAACTCCATTTAAGAAACGATCTGAGATTATCGAAATGCACGTAACTCCAGTTCAAACTATAAGTACGGGCTTTATCCGTTATTGGCGGAGAAAAGAGGAATCTGCGAGGGTGGGATCTCTCCGCA
>JAWUVT010000049.1:0-14332 GCA_034112225.1 Flavobacteriales bacterium
AGTTCTATTCTTAAAAAATACAAAGTAATACCAGTAGATATAGCTTTAAGTTCTCTTGCTTTTGTTTTTAGCTTTTATAATTTCTTACCGATAGAATTAATAATCAATTAGAAGTAATAATTTTACACTATGGAAAATTAAAGACAAAAGGACAGCTATATACAGGCATTACCAAACTCTACTCCTGTTTTGGTTTTAGGAATATTATCAATCTTTTTTTGTTGCTGTTGCTATAGCGTAATAAGGTTAGTTTTGTCTCTAATAAGTACTGTGCTAGCAAATAAAGCCAGCAAGCTTTATGTATGCGCCAACTGTTGGGTCATGTTCCAATATGTGTTTATCTCCTGTATATTCTAGATAAGGCAGCACTTTAAGGTCCTGCGGTTCTAAATGGCACTAAAGCATCGAATAAAATAGCCTTAGGAACAATTGAAAAATCAACTTAAAAGCTTCAGACACAATCTACTTTAAAAAATATTCGATAGTTAAAAAAGAGGATTCATCAATTCATTATAAAGCCTGGATGAGCGTTTAAAGTTTTATGAACACAGATCACTTTTTATCCAACAGTTATTACCGATCACCCAACCAACACTCGACAAGAGCATTGTTGTAATAGACTAAAAAGGGTTAATATTCGATAAATATTGTTCAATATATTTTATCTTTCTATATTAGTCCTCAACTAATTAAAAAATTAACTAATAAGTTTAAATTATGAGTGAAGAAACTATAAACTCTACAGAAACAACTGCAGGAAATAATTCAGAAAGAACCAATGCAGGAAGAGGTATGGGTGTTGTGGCATTAGTCTTAGGAATTTTATCAGTAATTTGTTCTTTCATATCCTGCTTCAGCTTTGAGGCTATTCTTTTTGGTGCATTAGCTATTCTTTTTGGTGCTATTGGAATGAGTCAAGTAGGCAAAAAAAATAAAAAAAAAGGATTACCAAAAGCTGGCTTAATTTTAGGAATAATTGGAACTCTAATTGCTTTAATCTGGTGGTTTATGTTTGCAGGAGAAATAGCTGCTAGTTTAGGTAAATTACTTAATGCCGTTAACAATTAGAGCAATTCAAATAATAGATCAAATTATAAATTTAATTTTCACACTTTTATTTATACTTTTAATTGGGCCTCGTTTTTTTTTGAATTCTATACTCATTTTTTTTACATGAAAAATCAGTATGTGCAGGAAACATTCTCTGTAAAAGTGAAGGTTTAACTAGGGCCTTTAATGCTGCTATTTATAGAAACTATCTCGATGCCATCAAATTTAATCTCTTTTATAAAAACGTTTTATATTGATTCAAATCTTATTGAGATTAATTACTACCTTATTATCTAGTCCTATTCTTAAAAAACACAAAGTAATACCAGTAGATATAGCTTTAAGTTCTCTTGCTTTGGTTTTTAGTTTTATAATTTCTTGCCGATAGAAGCCATACTTTTACAGTATGGAAAATTAAGGACAAAAGGACAGTAATATACAGGCATTACCAAACTCTACCCCTGTTTTGGTTTTAGGAATAGTATCAATCGTTTTTTGTTGTTTTTGCGATGGAGTTAGGGTTCGTTTTTCTGGATTATTTTTCATTATAGGGCTATTTTATGTCGCTATATATAGAACAGCTGCTTTAATGGGACTTTCTCAGATACCTTGGAAAGAAATAATGAATCCAGCAAATTAAAAACAGTAACCATAAAAAACCTATACCAAATTAATGATATAGGTTTGTATTTTAAAAATCTAAAACAGTCAATCTATTTTAGGATTAGACGCAATACTATTTTTTCTATTTAGCAGCAAGTACCTTTGCAGCAACTTCACCAAAGCCGATTCTTACACCATCTTTCTGAGCAAATCCCCTCATAATTACAGTATCGTTATCGTTAATAAATTTACGTTCAGACCCATCTTTCATCGGAACTGTTTTTGTTCCTTTCCAGCTAATTTCTAGCATAGAGCCAAACTGACCTTCTTTTGGTCCAGAAATCGTTCCTGAACCCATACAATCACCAACTTTAATGTTACATCCATTTACCGAATGGTGGGCCAACTGTTGGTTCATGTTCCAATACATGTACTTGTAATTCGATTGAGCAACCGCGGTTTCTTCACTTCCTTCTGGTTGAATCAATACTTCTAAATTAATATCAATGTGTTTGTCTCCTGTATATTCTAGATAAGGCAGCACTTTAGGGTCCTGAATCGGTCCTGCGGTTCTAAACGGCTCTAAAGCATCTAAAGTAACAATCCAACAAGAAATGTGTGAAGCAAAACTCTTTCCTAAGAAAGGCCCTAAAGGCACATACTCCCACCCTTGAATATCTCTGGCACTCCAATCATTTAATAAAGCCATTCCAAAGATAAAGTCATCTGCTTCACCTGTAGCAATAGAATCTCCTAATGCATTTCCTTCATAGGTAAAAAATGCGGTTTCTAATTCAAAATCTAATAAGTTAGAGGGTCCAAAAACGGGCACTTCTGCTGTAGGTGGTTTCATTTGTCCTTTTGGTCTATGAAATGCTACCCCAGAAGGCAAAATAGAACTTGATCGACCATGGTACCCTACAGGAATATGTTTCCAATTGGGCAATAACGCGTTATTCGGATCTCTAAATAAACATCCTACATTAAAAGCATGTTGCTCACTGGAGTAAAAATCGGTATAGTCTCCAATGGCAATTGGCAGTAACATTTCCACTTCATGAACAGGAGTTAACACCTCTTGTAAATCGGCTTTCTTGGCTTCATTCTCTACATTAAAAACTGCAGAAATTTCATTTCTTACCGCTCTGGTGGCTTGCTTTCCCAACAACATAAAATCATTCAACTTATCCGAATTGAAAAATTCTACATCAATGTTATTAAAACAACCCATTTGAGCCAGTTTATAAATATTGATTACCGTATCGCCAATTCTTGAGGCTACAAAAGTTTCATGGTTTACTTGAGCGATTCCAAAAGGAATATTTTGAATTGGAAAATCTGAATTTTCAGGAACTTCCAACCACGTTTTTAGTGATGTATCGTTTGCGTTTATCATCTTTTTATTGTTTTGTGTTTTGAGATTTAAACCCAAAACCATTAACTAAACTACTGATTACTGTATAATGGATATTTATTCATCATTTCATTGATCTCAGCTCTTACCTCATCAATAACAGCTTCGTCATCTCTATTGGTAATCACTCGATCAATAAATTCAACAATTTTAATAATTTCATCTTCTTTAACTCCTCTTGTAGTTATAGCTGCAGTACCTACCCTAATTCCTGAAGTTACAAATGGTGACTTATCATCAAAAGGAACCATATTTTTATTTACGGTAATGTCTGCCGTTACCAATAAGTTCTCCGCCGCTTTCCCTGTAATGTCTTTTGATCTTAAATCAATCAACATACAATGGTTCTCTGTTCCTCCAGAAATTACGCCGTAGCCTCTTTTCACTAATTCTGCTGCCATTACTTTGGCATTTTTCATCAACTGAATACAGTAATCCATATACTCATCCGTCATTGCTTCTTTAAAAGCGACACCTTTGGCTGCAATAACATGTTCTAATGGACCGCCTTGAGTACCTGGAAATACAGCACCATCTAATACTTGACTCATCATTTTAGTCACCCCTTTCATGGTTTTGTGTCCCATCGGATTTTCAAAATCTTTACCCATCATAATCATACCTCCTCTTGGCCCACGTAAAGTTTTGTGAGTTGTAGTGGTAATTATATGACAATGAGGCATTGGATCATTCAACAATCCTCTTGCGATTAGTCCTGCAGGGTGAGAAATATCTGCCATTAATAAGGCGCCAACTTTATCTGCTAAAACTCTCATTCTTGCATAATCCCAATCTCTTGAATAAGCCGAAGCTCCAGCAATAATTAACTGCGGTTTTTCTTTGATTGCCACTGCTTCCATGGCATCATAATCAACAGTTCCAGTTGTTTTACTTACGCCGTAAAAGCTTGTTTGGTATAATTTTCCTGAAAAATTAACAGGAGATCCGTGTGTTAAGTGTCCCCCGTGTGACAAATCAAATCCTAAAATTTTATCTCCAGGGTTTAATACCCCTAGCATTACAGCTGCATTAGCCTGTGCTCCAGAATGCGGTTGAACATTTACCCATTCTGCATTAAATAATTGTTTGGCTCTTTCTCTAGTAAGGTCTTCTATTTCATCAACGACTTCACACCCTCCGTAATACCTTTTGAAAGGTAACCCTTCAGCGTATTTATTGGTGAGAACACTTCCCATCGCCTCCATTACATCATCACTCACGTAATTTTCTGAAGCGATTAATTCTACGCCTTCTTTTTGTCGAACTGCCTCTTCTGCAATTAAGTCGAATATTTCTTTATCAGCACCCATAATCTATTTTTTTTAAAGAATGACAAAGGTAGTTAATCTCTTGTTTTTTTTAAGAAAAAAGGAAATGAAAAAACAGATTTAATCGGATAAAGAAAAATCTATTCGGTATTAAGTAAAGAAATGGATCAAGTTCAAAATTAAGGGAGTAGGACAAGAGACTCTTAAATGTTGGCCTAACAAAACACCGGTTTAGAAATCGGAAGTTTCGTGCTTTCTGTTTTTCATCAAAATGGGATCAAAGGGTTTTCGTAAATTTTATTTCTCGTTGCTCATCTAATACATACTAAAATTTCGAATAACTAAGAGGTGAGAGTCTGTAGATGAAATAAGAGAAATGGAAAACATTTTAGACGATGAATTGCAAAAGCCTTGTGCGATAAAAAATCGGTGAGCCCTTTGCGGTTAATTCATAAGGTTTGAATCCCTCTAGCATTTCTCTTCCCTTTTGCCTCATCCCTTTTGCATCAATAGCCTGTTACATCTCTTTAACTCCCTAACTTTTACGTGTGATCCAAAGGAATGCCAATGGGAGTACTATTTACTAAACAATGCTTTTTTAAGGCCAAAAGCAATGCCCGCTATTAAAAGAAACGTTAAACCACCATCCAATGGTGCTTCAACACACAATGGACAATCTCCACATGCACCTGCTACGATACAACAAGGGTTAGGATTCCCAGACTCAGAATAAAAAGGAGATTCTGTATTGCACTGAGCAATAACATTACTAAAAGGTGTTACAATTAAAGTAATACAGAAAACAGCTAAGAAGATATAGCTAAGATTTTTTTTGAAAAACATGTTCATTTTAATTATAAAAGTTGCAAACATAGACAATAATTAACAATTATTCGATTAGACTAATCAACTTTAGAGTTTGGTTCCTTCTGGTTATTTATTTTATAAATTAGCAGGTAAAAACCGAAAAATGGAATTGGTGATTGCACAAGGCCTAGTACTTTTCTTAATAGCGGGTAAACGGTAGCAAAAGAGTTAAAAATAAATCCAACAACAGCTACAATTGTAAGCACCCCAAAGAGGAGAAGGTACAATTTTGAAATGAATTTTATCATTTGAAAAGCTCCAAACCAACAATATAATGAACCGATGGTGAGCAAGGTTATCATGAGGCTAAAAAAAGCAGTTACCCCCCACTTCCATCTCACTAAATTTGGTTGATCCATGTCTTTAAAGAAATCAAAAAACCAATAAAAGTAAGAACGATCAAACAGTTCTCCACTTAATAATGCATTAATTTCTAATAGTAGATTTTCTCTAAAATAAGTAAATATCAGAATCAAGATAACACCTACTATCGAAATTATTTTAAGTTTATTCAATTCCAATTTCTTGATCTTTTTTTGTAGAAAAATACTTCACCCACAACATCCATCCAAAAAAAGTAAGACAATATAAAATGATGGTAAAGGTATATTTATGGTTAAATTCTAGAAATGAAGGGGAGATTAACCCATTTAGGGTTAATGCAATAATTCTTAACACATTAAAGAAATGAATGATAAGTATCCCTGCAGGAATAAACCATAGTTTATTTTTCCATTTTCCATTAAACGCTAATATAAACCCTGTAAAAAGTGCAAAAAGCTCAACACCATTGCACCCTGTACCAACAAGAACAGCCACACTGGATTGATCAATCCACATTTTATGATGATCCAAATTGACAATAAAATTAAAAAAAGTTAAGGTTTCAAAACTTAAATACATCAAGTTATCTATGATCAAAACATCTAGACTGCCAAGCTTTTTCAACCACAATTCGTAACCAACATACCAAATGATGTAGAGTAGAATTGCTTTAGCTAAAAAAAGGAGAATAAATTTGTTGGATTTCATAGAAAACACGAATTTATTAACAAAAATAGCTATTATTCTATTAATATATATAGAATTGTATTCCGTTTCTTAAATTATAAAATGGATATTTGCGACTTAAACTGTATCCATGAATAAGAATGAAAATATTGGCATTTCTTTAGAGCTGCTAAAGGTTTACTTTTTTAAAGGAGTGAGATATTGGTATGTTTTAGTTCTTGCTCTATTAATTGGCGGAGCCTATGGGTTATACAAAGTTCGATACAATGTACCCACCTACGAAATTACAGGACGGATATTGGTGAAAGACGAGTGGAAAAGTTATGGAGCGGATGCTTTTTTACCGGGAATGGAAATTGCCAATGAACGAAACCGACTGGCTAATGAAATGGGAATCATCAAGTCTTTTCCACTCATGATGGATGTTGTTTCTAAACTCCCTGCTTTAAAAGTAAGTTATTATGACATTGGTAACGTCAGGAGAACTGAAGTCTACAAAACAAGTCCATTTAAAGTCCATATTGATACCTTAAAAAATAAAGCCATTTATGGTGTGAAATTTCACTTAAAATTTATATCCGCCACCGAATATGCCCTATCAACAGATGGTTTTGAAAACGATCTAGGCAGTACACATTCATTTGGCTCCACAATTTCTTTAGTGGAGAATAATCTAACAGTTGATATCAACAGTTTTAGCCCTGAATTTAATGAGAAAAACTATCAGTTTACGATCAACGACCCTGAAGCTTTAGCCAAATATTATCAAGATGCAACAACTATTAATATTGATTTAAATGCAGCCTCTTCTATTCTTATCCTATCACTTAATGGCAAAAACATCAGCAAAGAGAAAGATGTAGTGAATGGTGTTATGAAAAGTTTTATTGCCTACGGAATTAATAAAGGCAACGAAAAAGGGATCAATACCTTAGCTTTTGTGAATGAACAAATAGATATTGTTGCCAATTCATTGATCGTTGCAGAAACGAAATTGGAAGCCTTTAAGAAGAATACGAATTCTAAAAGAATAGACTACAATGGAGAAAAAATAATTAATCAAATTACTCAATTAGAGCAAAAAAAATTAGAGTTAGAGTTTACCATAAGATTTTCAGAAACGACAATCCAATATATTACAGAAAATGATGATGCTAAAGGCTTAGTTATTCCTTACTCCATTAACAGTAGTAGTGTTTTATATAGTTTAATGGTTGATTTAATTGCCAAATATTCTAAACGAGAAGAGTATAAATTTACAATTCGGGAAGAAAATACGGCAATGATATTGTTGAAAAATGATATTGAATTTTCTAAATCCATTTTAATTGAGAATTTAATCTCACTTAAAAATAAAAGTGAAAACGATTTTCTCATTGCGAAGAAACAATTACTTTTTTTAGAACAAAAAATAATAGAAACACCAACAACAGAAAGAAAATACACCATTGCTTTTCGAAATTATAGCATTCAAAACAAATTATATACCTACCTACTTGAAAAAAGACAAGAGGCAGAGATTGCTAAAGCGTCTACCATTGCCAAAGCAAGCATCTTAGATTATGCAAATAAATATCGAGTAAGAAAAACAAGTGTTTCTAATAAAAGTATCTACAAGAAGTATTTAACCACCTATCTTTTTATAGGTCTATTTATTATTTTAATTATTAATTTCATCAACAATAAAGTAATTGATAAATCTGATATTGAATCGAATACTAATATTCCAATAATAGGTTATCTCGGGCACAACAAAGAAAAAAACAATCTACTATTATTTAGTCATCCAAAATCAATTATTTCTGAGGCCTTTCGAACGATTCGAACCAACATTCAATATTTATCTCACAAAAAAGGATGTCGAGTGGTCATGATCACTTCCTCTGTTGCTGGGGAAGGCAAAACATTTTGTTCCATGAATATTGCTTCCTCTTATGCTTTATTAAAAAAGAAAACGATTCTAATCGGAGCAGATTTAAGAAAGCCACGAATATTTGATGATTTTGAAGTCAATAACAATATTGGCTTAAGCACATTACTCATTGGGAAATGTTCAATTATAGAAGCCACTCAAAAAACCGACAATGAATACTTAGATTTAATAACTTCTGGACCTATACCTCCTAACCCTTCTGAACTTCTTTCTTCACCTGAATTTAATACATTAATAGAAACATTGCAGACCGAGTATGATCATATCATAATAGATACCTCTCCAATAGGCTTAGTAACTGATGCAAGAATTTTAATAAACATTTCGGATGTGGTATTACTAACTGTTCGACAAAGACATACACGAATACCTAACTTCCTTAAAATTGCCAAAGACCTCGAACCCTACCATGATAAATGTGGTGTTATCGTTAACGATATCAAAGAGAAAAGAATTGGTTATGGAAAGTATGGTTATGGTTATGGATATGGCTATGGCTATGGCTATGGCTATGGTTCTGGTTCTGGTTATGGAAATTATAGTGAGAATACAAAAAAATAAATCAATCCGATTCAATGAAATTATTCGATAAAAAAATATTGGTTACTGGTGCTGACGGTTTTATTGGCAGTCATTTGGTTGAGAAATTAATTGATGAAGGATATACTGTTAAAGCTTTTGTTTATTACAACTCATTTAATTCCTGGGGATGGCTAGACACCTTCCCAAAAGAGAAACTAGATAAAATTGAGATTTTTTCTGGTGATGTAAGAGACCCAAATGGCGTTAGAACAGCGATGAAAGGGTGTCAAGTTGTTTTTCACTTAGCCGCCTTAATCGCAATTCCTTACTCTTATCATTCTCCAGACAGTTATGTAGACACCAACGTAAAAGGGACTTTAAACATAATACAGGCAGCAAAAGACCTAGGAATAGAAAGAGTTTTGGTTACCTCTACATCAGAAATCTATGGTACAGCACAATATGTACCAATAGATGAGAAACACCCGAAACAACCTCAATCCCCTTATTCAGCATCTAAGATTGGTGCAGATTGTATGGCGGATTCTTTTTACCGCTCATTTGACATGCCAATTACGATTGTAAGGCCTTTTAACACTTATGGTCCAAGGCAATCTGCTAGAGCCATTATACCAACTATTATTACACAATTATTAAATGGTTTTGATGAAATTAAATTGGGAGATTTAACGCCTACTAGAGATTTACTATTTGTGAATGACACTGTAAATGGTTTTATAAAAATTGCTGAATCTGACAGTTTAATAGGTCATGAATGTAACATCGCCACAAACTCTGAGATCTCTATGCAAAAGATGGCTGACACCTTAATTGAATTAATCAATCCTAATGCCAAAATCATTCAAGACGAAGATAGAATTCGTCCAGAAAAATCGGAAGTATTTAGATTGTTTGGTGATAATAAAAAAATAATAGAACATACTAATTGGTCGGTTAATCATACTTTAGAGGAAGGTTTACAAGAAACAATTAATTGGTTTTCTAATACAGAAAATTTGAAACAATATAAAGCTGGAATTTATAATGTTTAAAGAAGTAATACAATTTATAAAGTCTCAATTTCCCAATCAAGATTTCATTCCCTTACATGAACCACGGTTTATTGGTAACGAAAAAAAATACTTAAACGATTGTATTGATTCTACTTTTGTATCTTCTGTTGGTGCATATGTAGATTTATTTGAAAAAAAAATGTGTCAAATTACTGGTGCAAAACATTGTATTGCTATTGTTAATGGTACCAATGCTCTTCATCTCTCTCTCTTATTAGCAGGTGTTAAAAAAACGGACGAAGTATTGACTCAACCTTTAACATTTATTGCTACGGCAAATGCAATAAGCTATTGCAACGCAACACCTCATTTTGTTGATGTTGATAACGAAACATTAGGTCTATCGCCATCACTGTTAAGAAAACATCTTAAAAATATAGCAGAATTAAGAAATGGTGTTTGTTACAATAAAATTACTGGTAAAAGAATTGCTGCGTGTATTCCAATGCATACATATGGTTTACCCATGTATATTGATGAATTAATAGAACTTTGCACGTCATACAACATCCCTGTAATAGAAGATGCAGCCGAATCGTTAGGGAGTTATTATAAAAAGCAACACACAGGTACATTTGGATTATTAGGAACATTTAGTTTTAATGGCAATAAAACCATTACTTGTGGTGGTGGCGGTGCTATAATTACAGATAATGATGAATTGGCAAAAAAAGCCAAACACTTATCTACTCAAGCAAAAGTGCCTCATCAATGGGAATATGTTCATGATGAGATTGGGTATAATTACAGAATGCCTAATCTTAATGCAGCTTTAGCTTGCGCTCAATTAGAAGCGTTAGAAAAATTCTTATTAAACAAAAGAAATTTGGCTACTCACTATCAAGAATTTTTCTCTAAATCTGAAATTAATTACATTGCTGAACCAGAAAATACTAAATCAAATTATTGGTTAAATACTGTAGTTTTAAAAAACAAAGAAGACAGAGACATCTTTTTAGAAGAAACCAATTCTAATGGAGTAATGACAAGACCTATATGGGCATTGATGAATAAATTAGAAATGTTTAAAGATTGTCCAAAAAGTGACTTAACTAATTCCCAGTGGTTTGAAGAAAGAGTTGTTAACATACCAAGTAGTGTTAGGTTATAAAATATAATAATAATAATGAGAAAAGTTGCAATTTCCCAATCTAACTATATCCCTTGGAAGGGATACTTCGATAGTATTGCGTTAGTCGATGAATTTGTTTTATACGATGATATGCAATACACCAAAAGAGATTGGAGAAACAGAAATAAGGTTAAAACTCCATCAGGGCTAAAATGGTTAACTATTCCTGTTGAGGTGAAAGGTAAATTTTACCAAAAAATAAACGAAACGAAAATAAGTGATAAAGAATGGAACAATAATCATTTGAACTCGCTAAAAGGCGCTTACTCCAAATCAAAGTGTTACAAAGAGGTACTGCCATTTATAGAAGAATTATACAAAACAGCGACTCAAGAAACTATTTCTGAGGTAAATTATCATTTCATTACTAAAATCTGTAACTATTTAGAAATTAAGACAAAAATTACATTTTCTAGTCATTACAAATTATTAGATGAAGGTAAAACAGAAAAATTAGTTGACCTCTGTGATCAATTAGGTGCTACTGAATATTTTTCGGGTCCGGCAGCAAAAAATTACATGGAAGAATCTTTATTTTCTAAAAAAAACATAAAAGTCTCCTATTACGACTATTCAAACTACTCGGAATATGAACAAATAAATGGGGATTTTGAACATGGAGTTACAATATTAGATTTAATTTTTAATGAAGGAAAAGAGGCTTCTAAATACTTAAAGATGCTAAAATAATGGTAAAAGAACCGATCATATCTATAGTTTCTCCAGTCTATAATGCAGAAAAAATAATACCAGAACTCGTTAGAAGAATAGAAGAGGAAGTTATTAAGATTACCTCTAATTATGAAATTATTCTTGTTGAAGATTGTGGGCCAGACAACTCATGGGAGGCAATATGTTTAGTTGCTGAGTCAAATAAAAATGTGAAGGGCATCCGATTCAGCAGGAATTTCGGGCAACATATTGCAATAAAATCAGGTCTAGAAATTTCTAAAGGAGATTGCTGTATTGTTATGGATTGTGATTTACAAGATAATCCTAAATATATTAAAGATCTTGTTTTAAAATGGAATGAAGGTTATGATATTGTTTTCACACAAAAAGAGAAAAGAGCTCATTCGAAATTCAAAAACATTACTGCTGTAATATTTAATAAAGTCTTTAATTATTTAGCCGATAATAAACTGACTAAATCTAGTAAAGATGTTGGTTCCTATAGCTTAGTATCACGTAAAGCTATCGATGCTTTTATAAAATGTAACGATTATCAATTTCATTATTTAATGGTTTTAAGGTGGATAGGCTTTAAAACTGACTCAATAATAATTAAGCATGAACAACGGTATGAAGGAGAAAGCTCATATAACCTTAAAAAGTTAATCGAACATGCGATTGTTGGAGTTATATACCAATCAGATAAATTATTAAGATTAAGTATCTACTTAGGTTTTGTATTTTCAATGATTTCATTTATAGGGATTATTTTGGTTTTGGCTAGGTACTTTACATCAGGATTTTTAACGGGATGGGCGAGTATGGTTGTAATAATGTTATTAGGAATAGGCCTTATTTTGATGGCTATAGGAATTCTAGGCCTTTATTTAGGGAAAATGTTTGAGCAAGTTAAAAATCGACCACAGTATTTAATAGATAAAAGCGTGAATTTATGATAGGATTACCTCCAGGAAATATATTACAATATATTTATTTAAAAGAAAGGTTAGAAGTACTTAAAAGCCAAGGGCTAAAAAGCTTCATAGAGATTGGTTCAGGAAATGGAAATGTCTCTAAAATATTTTTAGATAAAGGTTTTACTGGGACTGGGTTTGATTTAAATGAATCTGCTTGCGAAAATAATAAAGTAAGGAATATTGATTGTATAAAAAAAGGTGATTATAATGTCTTTAATGAAGATTTCATTTTAAAAGAATTAGATTCTAAAGTTGACATCATTATCTCATGTATGGTTATTGAACATATGCCAGCAGAAGTTTTAAACGATTACTTTCTGAAGTGTAAAGAAGTATTAAATGAAAATGGAATTATAATTACATTAGTCCCTTCAAGTATGGATTATTGGGGTATTGAAGATGAAATTGCAGGACACATAAAGAGATATGAATTTGAAGATATTAAACAACTCTCAAAAAAATATGATCTTTCAATTAACAACCTAGCCGGATTAACCTATCCTATCTCCAATATTGTTTTTGGCATCTCTAATAAGCTAATTAAAAGTAATGAAAGCGGTAAGCTGAAATTATCCCAAAAAGAAAAAACTATTTATACAGGTAATAGAAACGTAAAGTATAAAACAACATTTCCAAAAGTGTTCAATATCATATTAAATCCATTTATATTGTATCCTTTCCACATTTTACAAAAGATTTTTAAAAAGAACAAGAATAATATGGTCATCTATGGTGAACTTAAAAAAAATAAATTATGATAGAGCACTATGGTATATCTTCGGTAAAAGAAAAACTTTCAGATTTAGAAAAACATATTGAAAATGTAAAAAGAAAAGGTTTTACAGTCTTAGATAAAGTTTTAGATGAGCCTACTCTTAATAACATTAGGCATTCTTTAGATGAAAACTATAAATTACAAGAAGATGAATTTGGTTTAGAGAACATTATAGCTATTAATGAACTTGACATGTTAAGATGCCCATTGCTGTATGATGATTTATTTTTAAAACTTATTACAAATAAAGACGTACTGAAAATAGTGACAGGTGTTCTCGGAAAAGAGGTATTACTGCATTTACAAAATGGAATTATTAACCGACCTAATAGAGACCATCATCAAAGCTCTTGGCATAGAGATTTACCTTATCAAGAGTATGTAATTTCGAAACCTTTGGGAATAAGTGTGTTTTATTGTATTGATGAATTTAATTCTCAAACAGGCTCTACAATTGTACTTCCATATAGTCATAAAGAAGAAAAAATTCCTTCATTAGATTTCGTTTCAGAAAATGAATATCAAATTATTGCGAAACCAGGAGATGTACTTTTGTTTGACAGCATGGTGTATCATAAGGCAGGCTATAACAGTAGCTCAATAATACGTAGAGGCATAAATAATGTTTTTGTGGCGCCTTTATTAAAGCAACAAATCAATTTGCCAAAGCTTTTAAATGGCAAGTTCTCAAATGACGAACTATTAAATTCTTTATTAGGGTATAAATATGATGTAGCAGAATCTGTAATCGATTATAGAAATAAAAGAAAATACAAAAAAGAAAATTCTTAAAGAGGTAAATAAATATTACTCAGCAAAGTAATTGAACATGATGCTTCTAGCCAAGCTGTTGATTGAAATGGAAAAGAACCACCAGTTTATTTGTTTTAATTACAATAGGTATATTAGGATTATACATCGGTAAAATATTTGAACAAGTTAAGAATAGACCACAGTATTTATTAGAAGAAACTGAAAATTTATGATAGCTCTACTTTCAAGTTATATAATAAAATTACGGACTCCTAAATTCAT
>JAWUVT010000050.1:0-24131 GCA_034112225.1 Flavobacteriales bacterium
TTGGGTTACTTGAGAATGAAGCAGCGTATTTTGGCTGTTGATCTGAGGCTGAATGTCGTTAACATTCGGATTGTTTGATGATTTGACATTGGTGTTAAAATAGATTTTTTCAGGAATAGATTTTTCAGTTAAACTTGTTAAAGGGCTCGGGCTCTTTTTTTTGTTGCTAGAATTTGTGTTGAAAGCGATAGCACTATCCTCGCGTGAATAATTGTTGTAGGTTAAATAACTTCCAAAGCAAAGTAGTAAAATCGCAGAAGCTCTTATCGCTATGTTTCTCCACCAAATCAATTGATCATATCTATTGAGAGAAAGGGTTAGTTTTCCCCAAACAGAAGTGGTGTCGAGTTGCGTAGAAAGTTTTTCCCAAACAGTATAGTCCGGACGTTCCTCTAGTTTAGAAACTTCTTTCTTGTACCAGTCGCTAAATGTTTCGTCTGTTAAAGGTGCGGTCGCGTCTAGGTCTTCAGCTAGAGATGACCAACTGCTTTTATCAGGCTCAACACTATAGTTGTTGAGCTCCTCTCTATACCAATCTTCTATGTTGTCGATGTCCTTCAAACGCTATCTGATGTAATATTTGTTAACGAGATTTCTTAAAACACTTTTCGCTTTTGAAAGTTGCGATTTGGATGTACCAACACTTATGTTTAACATTTTAGCAATTTCCCTGTGCTTATAGCCTTCAATAGTATAAAGGTTAAAGATGGTTTTAGCACCATTTGGAAGCATGTTGATAATGTCGGATAAATCGTTCGATTTTGACATTTCTGTAGTTTCGTCAAAACTACCAGCTAAATAAACAGACTCTTGAAAATCTACATTCGTCATCCTATTCGTTTTCCGGAAATGATCTATAGCAGTATTTACGATAATCCTTCTAATCCATGCATTTAAGTTCCATTCACTATTGTATTTGTCAAACTTCTTAAATACTTTAAAAAAACCATCGTGTAAGATGTCTTGAGCTAAGGCCCTGTCTCTAGTGTAGGTAAGACATACCCCGAACATTTTAGAAGAAAACATATTGTATAATGCTTCTTGGTGTTTTCGGTTTCCCGCATAACAACCCTCTATAATTTCTTGGATGTCCAATTTCTAGTAATACTTTGTTTGATCGCTTACTCATACGGTTCAATTCGTAAAAAGGTTGTCTTGTTGAAATGTTGAAAAAAAAACAGCTTGAGAAAGTGTTCAGTTTACGGTTCTTCTTACTTTTGCAGCTTCTAACTTAAAATAAAGAAATGATAGTATTCTTTAAGACGCAATCAGAAAAGATTATTGCAGTCCAATTTAATGGGACAATGAACGAAAGTGATTTACCCAAATTAAATTGGTTATTGGCTGGAGAGCAATTGAATGATTCAGAATTAACTGGTTTTTTTATTGGTCCTAGAGCTGCAATGGTGTCTCCTTGGAGTACTAATGCCGTTGAGATTACTCAAAACATGGCCATAAAAAATATTGTTAGAATAGAAGAATATCGCATTGTCGATTCGGAAGCTGTAGCTTACGATCCAATGTTAGCAAACCTGTTTACAGCACTAACTCAAGAATTATTTAAGGTCGATGTTCAGCCAGAAAGTATTCTTTCTATCCAAGATATTGCGGCTTACAACCAATCAGAAGGATTGGCTTTGAGTGCTGAAGAAGTAACTTATTTAGAAGAGGTTTCAGTAAGAGTTGGAAGAAAATTAACAGACAGTGAAGTGTTTGGATTTTCTCAAGTGAATTCTGAACATTGTCGCCATAAAATATTTAACGGAAAATTTATTATTGACGGCAAAGAAAAACCTTCGTCATTATTTAATTTAATTCGTAGAACAGCAAAAGAAAACCCCAATACCATTGTTTCTGCCTATAAAGATAACGTGAGTTTTGTTGAAGGACCTCGCGCCATGCAATTTGCGCCAGAAACACAAAATAAAGCAGACTTCTTCCAAATAAAAGAGATTGAGACCGTTCTTTCTTTAAAAGCAGAAACCCATAATTTCCCAACAACAGTTGAGCCTTTTAATGGCGCAGCAACAGGCGCAGGTGGAGAAATTAGAGATAGAATGGCAGGAGGACAAGGTTCTGTGCCAATGGCAGGAACAGCCGTTTATATGACCGCTTATTCTCGATTAGAAAAGAACAGAGAATGGGAAAATGGTTTGCCCCAAAGAGATTGGTTGTATCAAACCCCAATGGATATTCTAATTAAAGCCTCTGATGGCGCTTCAGATTTTGGAAATAAATTCGGACAACCATTAATTAATGGATCCGTATTCACTTTTGAACACCTTGAAAACGGAAAGAAGTTTGGCTTTGATAAAGTGATCATGCAAGCCGGAGGAATTGGTTACGGAAAACGGGAGGACGCTCTAAAACATGTGCCAGAAAAAGGAGATAAAATTGTTGTTTTAGGCGGTGATAATTACCGTATTGGAATGGGAGGAAGTTCTGTTTCTTCAGTAGCAACAGGAGAATTTAACAGCTCTATTGAATTAAACGCAATTCAACGATCAAATCCAGAAATGCAAAAAAGAGCTTGCAATGCCGTTAGGGCTTTTGTAGAATCAACCAATAACCCCATTGTTTCCATTCACGATCACGGAGCTGGTGGACATTTAAATTGTCTTTCAGAGCTCGTCGAAGAAGTTGGAGGAACAATTAATTTAAGAAGCCTTCCCGTTGGAGATCCAACACTGTCGGCTAAAGAAATTGTTGGCAACGAATCTCAAGAAAGAATGGGGCTAGTTATTAAAAGAGAAGATGTTGCATTGTTACAAGAAATTTGTGAAAGAGAAAGAGCTCCAATGTATGTGGTTGGAGAAATAACAATGGATCATAACTTTAAATTTGAGGATGAAGAAACTGGAGAAAATCCTATCGACCTTAAAATAGAAGATATGTTTGGTAGCCCCCCAAAAACAGTAATTAATGACAGCACATTGACTGCAAAATTTGAGGCACTAGATTACGATAGCAATCAAATTGAAAGTTATTTAAAACAAGTCTTACAATTAGAAGCAGTTGCCTGTAAAGATTGGTTAACCAATAAGGTAGATAGATCGGTTACCGGTAAAGTTGCCAAACAACAAACAACAGGAGAGATTCAATTGCCATTGAATAACTTAGGGGTTGTTGCCATTGATTTTAAAGGCGAAGCAGGAATTGCTACGGCTTTAGGTCACGCGCCAATTAATGCCTTAATTAATCCCAAGCACGGAAGTAAAATGGCCATTGCCGAATCACTCACCAATATTGTTTGGGCTCCATTTAAAGAAGGACTAAAATCAGTGTCACTAAGTGCCAACTGGATGTGGCCTTGTAAAAATGAAGGAGAAGATGCCCGTTTGTATGAAGCGGTTGAAGCCATTAGTGATTTTGCCTGCAACCTCGGCATTAATATTCCTACAGGAAAGGATTCTCTTTCTATGGTTCAAAAATATAAAGACGATGCCGTTTACGCTCCTGGAACCGTAATCATTTCGGCCTCTGGAGAAGTTGCGGACATTAAAAAAGTAATAGAACCAACCTTAGCTTACGAAGAAGATACTTCATTAATATTAGTTGATTTCTCTAAAGGGAAATTTGAACTAGGAGGTTCTTCTTTTGCACAAGTATTAAATAAAATTGGAGAGGTAAGCCCTACCATTAATGATGACCAATATTTTGCTAGAGCATTTAATGCCGTTCAGAAATTAATTAATGAGGGACATGTGCTGGCAGGACATGATGTTTCTTCAGGGGGATTAATTACGACCTTGTTAGAAATGAATTTTGGGAATGCTAAGGGAGGAGTAAACATCAACTTCAGTTCTTTAGAAGAAAAAGATTTAACTAAAATTCTATTCAGTGAGATTGCCGCAGTTGTAATTCAAGTGAAAGAGAGTAGTGCTGTAGTTTCTGAGTTTGGCAAAAATGGAATTCACGCACACATTATCGGTGCAACTTCAAACAAAAGAAACATTAACATTAAGCACCACGGAGCAGAGTTGAATTTTGATATTGATGAGATGAGAGATGTTTGGTATAAAACATCTTACCTGTTGGACCAAAAACAATCGACTGAAAAGTTAGCCACAGAACGTTTTGAGACCTATAAAAAAACAATCTTAACGTATCAATTTCCAGCGCACTTTACAGGAAATCTTTCTGACTATGCGGTGGAACATGGACGGAAAAATAGAACAGGAGTTAAGGCGGCAATTATCAGAGAGAAGGGTGTGAATGGCGATAGAGAAATGGCTTACTCTTTATTCTTAGCAGGATTTGATGTGAAGGACATTCACATGACAGATTTAATTGAAGGAAGAGAAGACTTATCAGATGTAAACATGATTGTTTATGTAGGAGGGTTCTCTAATTCCGATGTATTAGGATCAGCTAAAGGATGGGCAGGAGCATTTTTATATAACCCAAAAGCAAAACAAGCCTTAGCTAATTTCTATGCCAGACCCGATACCTTAAGTTTAGGAGTGTGTAACGGCTGTCAGTTAATGATGGAATTGGATTTAATTGAATCTAAAGGCGCAACGCAGCCGATGCATCATAACGCTTCAGGCAAGTTTGAATCAGGGTATTTAAATGTTGAAATCCCGGCAAACAATTCCGTCATGTTAAATTCATTGGCGGGAAGTAAGTTAGGAATTTGGGTAGCTCATGGAGAAGGTCGTTTCTTGTTTGAAGGGGCTGAAAAGGATTATAATATTTCTATGAAATATGCAGGAAACCATTACCCCTCCAATCCAAAACATTCTGAATTTAACACGGCCGCGATTTGTTCAGATGATGGACGCCATTTAGCGATGATGCCTCACTTAGAAAGAATTATTTTTCCTTGGCAAGCAGGCCACTATCCAGCAGATAAAAAACAAGAGGAAGTAACCCCTTGGTTTGAGGCTTTTGTAAACGCTAAGAAATGGGTAGCGCAGCAATAGTTGAAGGTGTTTTGCAGGTCGAAATTAGAGACCTAATCGCTAAGACATCTTGACAGCCTTTAGAAGGAGAACTGAACGACAAGCCAGGAACATTTGAAGGTTTTTAACCCCACACAGTCCTCGCCTGCAGAAAGAAACAAGAATTGAAACTAAAAAAAATAAATGATGAAAAGAAAAATTAATCAACTGCTAACACTTATCGTTGTTGCCCTATTCGCAGTAGCATGTGGAAGCCCAACAGAAGAAAAAGTAGATGGTCCAGTATTTAGCATTGCCGCTAAAATAGATACCTTGGACGCTAAGATGGCTTACTTGTCAAAGTATAAAGATGGCAATTTTGTGAAATTAGATTCATCAGTTATTGATAGTGGTAGATTTTCGTTTGCAGGAATGGTAAAACTTCCAAATGTGCAATACCTGATGTTTGATGAGGGAAAAGAAAAGATAGCAGTGTTTGTAGAAAATAGCGTCATTGCTATTGAAGGAACGAATCTAGATCCAGAAAACTATACGATTTTAGGTTCTGAAATTCAAGATCAATTAACCGTGTTTAAAACTCAGGTTAAAAAATATGATGAAAAATTGAAAGTTATTGTAAAAGAGTATTATGCGGCTAAAGAGGATGGAGATGAAGCTTTATTAGAAAGTGTTGATGCGAAATATAACAATGAAGATTCTCTAAAAAGAGTTTTTATTGAGGCCTATATTGAAGCCAATTTAAATTCTGTAATTGCACCTTACTTGTCTACAAGATACATGATGGGGAAAGAGGTGGAAGAGTTAGTCTTGTTGAACAGCAGTTTTTCTGACAGCATTAGAGGTTCAGAATATGTGCTTGCGATTGAAGAAAGAGTTACGATACTTCAAAATTCAGCAGTTGGACAACCCGCCCCAATATTTGCAATGAATGATAAAGACGGCAATTCAATTGCATTGGAAAGCTTTAAAGGAAAATATGTTTTGGTAGATTTTTGGGCATCTTGGTGCGGACCCTGTAGAGGTGAAAATCCAAATGTAGTAGCGGCATATAAAAAATACCACGAAAAAGGTTTTGAAATACTAGGCGTATCTTTTGATGAAAATAAAGAGCGGTGGTTGAAAGCAGTTGATGATGATGGTTTGACTTGGGCTCATGTAAGTGATTTAAAAGGCTGGGACAATGCCGTTGGTAAGATTTATGGAGTGAGAAGTATCCCCCATTCAGTACTCATTAACAAAGAAGGAGTGATTATCGCTAAAGATTTACGAGGAGAAGAGTTGCACGAAAAACTGGAAGAGATCTTTCTTCCAAAAAGTTAGTCAACCGATCAGTTAAACTTTATTTGAAAACATATTGCCAATACTACTAAAAAGTAGTATTTTTGCAATCACTAAATGCAGGCGTGGTGGAATTGGTAGACACGCTAGATTTAGGATCTAGTGCCGCGAGGTGTGAGAGTTCGAGTCTCTCCGCCTGTACAACACAAAAAAGGTATAAGGGTTAACCTTATACCTTTTTTTATAATATAAACTTTATAAAAAAGTAACCCATGAATATTACTAAAGAAAAAGTTGATGACTTAAACGCAATTATTAAAGTGGAAATCGCTCAAGCCGATTATCAAGAAAACGTTGATAAGATCATGAGGAATCACCGTAAAAATGCAAACATTCCTGGTTTTAGAAAAGGTCATGTTCCTATGGGAATGATTAAGAAACAAGTTGGAATTAGTGTTATTGTTGAGGAAATCAATAAAGTATTATCAAAGTCTCTACATGATTTTATTAACGCAGAAAAATTAAACCTGCTAGGAAATCCACTTCCGAAATTAGACACTCAAAAAGAGATGGATTGGGCCAATCAAAAAGACTTCGAATTTTTTTATGAAGTAGGTATTGCTCCAGAATTTAATGTAGATGTAGTTGCTAAATTGAAATTAGATTATTACAAAATTAAAGTGGCCGATAAAGACGTAGATAAATACATCTCGGATGTTGCCAAGCGTTATGGGAAGATGAGTAACCCAGAGACTGCTCAAGCTGATGACATGGTTTTTGGAAAATTCGAAGAATTAGATGGAACAGGAACGGTAAAAGAAGGTGGAATTAGTCATACTTCAGTCATTATTATTGAAGCCGTAACAGACAAGAAAGTTCAAAAGAGCTTAATTGGAGCAAAAGCAGCTGACACCTTTGAAATAGACCCTAAAATTGTTTCGGAAAGCCCTAAAGATCAGGCAGCAGCAATTGGTGTTGACGCCTCACAGTTAGCCGCTATCATTTCTAAATTTAAATTTACCGTTGATAAAATCAATAAAATAATTCCTGCAGAAATCAATCAAGAATTATTTGATAAAGTTTACGGACCAGGAGTTATTACTGAAGTAAAAGAATTTAGAGCTAAAGTTGAGGAGGAATTAGGAAAAGGCTTATCTACTGATGCAGATAGAAAACTGAAAGTTGATCTTCAAGACGAACTGATCAAGAAATTGAAATTAAAGTTACCAGATACTTTCCTGAAAAGATGGATTAGAGAATCTAATGAAAAACCAATTACTGTAGAACAGGTTGAAGCGGATTATGACAATTATTCTAAAGGATTGCAGTGGCAATTAATTGAAAACAAATTGATTCAGAGTAATGAAATTAAAGTGACTCCAGAAGAAGTTGTCGAACATACAAAAGGATTGCTAGCACAACAAATGGCAGGAATGGGATTGCCAGGAGGAACTAACGATGAAGAATTAACGGAAACAGCGAATAGAGTGCTGCAAAATGAAGAAGAAGCGAAAAATTTATACATGATGTTGTATGATGCCAAATTGATGGACCTTTATAAAAGTACTTTAAAGCTCAAAGAAAAAGAGGTCACCTATGAGGCTTTTGTAAAATTAGCTTACAAAAAGAATTAAAAAATGAAAAGCCTCACCTTGTGGGGCTTTTTTATCACAAAAAAATAGTAAAAATGATTATTGGAATAACATTAATGTTGTAAATTAGTCCTTTAAAGTTCACTCCAATAAAATAAAAAAATAAGCGATATGTTCGACAAAGATGAGTTCAGAAAATATGCTACTAAGCATCAAGGAATAAGTAGTACTTCTTATGATAAATATACTTCAATATTAGGAAATTATATTTCTCCAACAATTATTGAAGAGAGACAAATGAATGTTGCATCTATGGATGTTTTCTCTCGATTAATGATGGATAGAATTATTTTCTTAGGAACAGGAATTAATGATCATGTTGCCAATATTATTCAAGCGCAATTGTTGTTTTTAGAATCAGTTGATGCTAAAAAAGACATTCAAATTTACTTAAACTCTCCAGGAGGAGGCGTTTATGCAGGTTTAGGAATATACGATACGATGCAATACATCGCACCAGACGTAGCAACAATTTGTACAGGTATGGCTGCATCTATGGGCGCAGTTTTATTATGTGCCGGTGCAGAAGGAAAAAGAACTGCATTAAAGCATTCAAGAGTAATGATACACCAACCATTAGGTGGAGCACAAGGACAAGCTTCAGACATGGAAATTACAGTGAAAGAAATCATGAAGTTAAAAACAGAACTTTATGAAATTATTTCAGATCACTCTGGGAAATCTATGGCAGAAGTAGAAGGGAACAGTGATCGAGATTACTGGATGACGGCTACTGAAGCTAAAGCTTATGGAATGATTGACGAAGTTTTAGTTAGAGAGAAAAAGTAATTTAGTTGATGGGGTTTAGTGTTTAGTTGTTGGGATTTTCCATAACCATACACTAAACCCCATAAACCATAAACAAAAAATAAATGAGTTACATAGCACAAATTCACGCAAGACAAATTTTAGATTCCAGAGGTAACCCCACTGTAGAGGTTGATGTGGTTACTCAAAATGGTGTTTTAGGAAGAGCGGCAGTTCCTTCGGGAGCTTCTACAGGAAAGTATGAAGCTGTTGAGTTGAGAGATAACGACATGGGCATGTATATGGGAAAAGGTGTGCAGAAGGCCATACAGAACATTAATACTACGCTTA
Organism: Flavobacteriales bacterium; assembly: GCA_034112225.1. Classification (GTDB taxonomy): domain Bacteria; phylum Bacteroidota; class Bacteroidia; order Flavobacteriales_E; family Vicingaceae. The sequence goes on from JAWUVT010000050.1 coordinate 8,933, forward strand.
ACGAAACGTTAAATGGGGCTCATATTTTAGACCAAACCTCTATAGACAATGCGATGATTGCTTTAGATGGCACTGCTAATAAATCAAATTTAGGAGCCAACGCTATTTTAGGCGTTTCGATGGCTGTTGCTAAGGCTGCGGCAGAAGAATCTGGCATTCCGTTGTTTAAATATATTGGAGGGGTGAACGCGAATGTATTGCCAATTCCAATGATGAACATTTTAAATGGAGGCTCTCATGCCGATAATAAAATAGACATTCAAGAATTTATGGTGATGCCTGTTGGAGCAACATCGTTTAGTGAAGGGTTGAGAATGGGAACCGAAGTTTTTCATCACTTAAAAGCAGTATTAAAGGCGAAAGGGCATTCAACAAACGTTGGTGATGAGGGTGGTTTCGCACCAAACTTAGGCTCTAATGAAGAAGCAATTGAAATTGTTTTAACAGCAATTGAAAAAGCAGGTTACAAGCCTGGAGATGATATGCACATTGCTTTAGATGCAGCAAGTTCAGAGTTTTACAATTCAGCGTCTAAATTATATGAATTTGAATCCACAGGAGATAAAAGAACTTCCTCAGAAATGGTTTCTTATTGGAAAGATTGGACAAATAAATACCCGATTTTATCGATTGAAGATGGATTGGATGAAGACGATTGGACTGGTTGGTCAGCATTGACTGCAGCAGTTGGAGATAAAGTTCAGATTGTTGGAGATGATTTATTTGTTACCAATACAGAAAGATTAAAAAGAGGGATCAAAGAGAAATCAGCCAACTCAATCTTAGTAAAAGTCAATCAAATAGGATCTTTAACAGAGACCATTAACGCTGTAGATATGGCCAATAGAGCTTCATTTACCTCTGTAATGAGTCATCGTTCGGGAGAAACTGAAGACACTACGATTGCCGATTTAGCAGTGGCTTTAAATACAGGTCAAATTAAGACGGGTTCCGCTTCACGTTCTGATAGAATGGCGAAATACAACCAACTCTTAAGAATTGAAGAAATGCTTGGAAATACAGCCATTTATTTAGGGAAAGATTTTAAGTTTTTGAGGTAAAAAAATCATTTTTTTTCATAAAAGCCACTTCACTTGAAGTGGCTTTTTTTATGTCCTTAAGCTCACGGTTTCGTTAAAATTCAATCATTTAATTCTATTCCTTAGGTAAATCGTGATTTGATGGGTATATTCGCAAGTCACTGAACGTTTCAGCTTGATTAACGAAAAAAGGGGTAAAAAAAATGGCAGAAATAGCAAAATTAGAATTAGACGGAAAAATATATGAATTCCCAGTAATTGAGGGTTCAGAAAATGAAAAAGCAATTGACATTAGTAAGTTAAGAGCTAGCACTGGTTATATTACAATTGATCCAGGATTTAAAAACACAGGTTCTACAAAAAGTGGAATTACATTTTTAAATGGTGAAGAAGGAATTTTACGTTACAGAGGATATCCGATAGAACAGTTAGCTGAAAAAGCTGAATTCTTAGAAGTTTCCTATTTGCTTATTTACGGAAATTTACCAACTGCTGCGGAGTATGCTACATTTAAAAATGACATTACAAAACATACGTTGGTGCATGAAGATATGAGAATATTTTTTGAAGCATATCCTGCAAAAGCTCACCCTATGGGTATTTTGGCAGCTTCATTAAGTACCATTTCTACATTCTACCCAGAATCACAAGATCCAAATAGACCAGAAGCGGCTGTTGATTTAACCATCCACCGTTTAATGGCTAAGGTTCCTACATTAGCAGCTTGGGCATTTAAAAATGCAATGCGTCATCCAGTTGTATATCCCAACAACAAACTAGATTACTGTGAGAACTTCTTAAACATGATGTTCTCTATGCCAACTGACGATTATAAAGTTGATCCGATGATTGCAAAAGCGCTCAACAAACTCTTAATCTTACATGCAGATCATGAACAAAACTGTTCTACTGCTACGGTAAGAGTTGTGGGTTCATCTCAAGCGAACTTGTACACTTCTATTTCAGCAGGAGTTTCTGCACTTTGGGGACCTTTACATGGAGGAGCTAACCAAGCAGTAATTGAAATGCTTGAATCCATAAAAGATGATGATGGAGATGTCGCTAAATGGGTTGCTAAAGCAAAAGATAAAGAAGATCCATTTAGATTAATGGGGTTTGGACACAGAGTCTACAAAAACTTCGATCCAAGAGCAACGATTATTAAAAAAGCGGCTGATGATGTTTTAGAAGCTTTAGGTGTAGATGATCCCGTTTTAGATATTGCCAAGCAATTAGAAAAAGTAGCTTTAGAAGATGAATATTTCAAAGCAAGAGGTTTATATCCAAATGTTGATTTTTACTCAGGAATTATTTACAGAGCTCTAGGAATTCCTACGGAAATGTTTACCGTAATGTTTGCATTAGGAAGATTACCTGGATGGATTGCTCAATGGAAAGAAATGAGAGAAGATGGAGCTCCAATCGGTAGACCAAGACAAGTTTATACTGGCGCAACTGATAGAGATTTTGTTGATATCGCCAACAGATAAAATTTACAAATTAAGAAAAGCCCTGATATTTATTTATCAGGGCTTTTTTTTTGAATGAAATTTTCACTCTCTTGTAGCGTATATTGTTTGAGAATCACTCTCCAAAAGTTACCTTACACCATTGCAAAACTCTTAGAGAGTATGTTGTTTGATGAAAAAATCTCCAAGAGTTCTATGGTTCAGCAACACACTTTTGGAGAGTTGATATTTAGAAAGTATTGGAGCTGATTTCGGAATGTCTTGATGAGTTCATCTTCAAAAAGGAGATCCTTAAGTTGTTTATTTATTTCCCACTTTTTATAGCACCCTTTCAGTCTGCGATTACTCAATTTCATAATTCTTGGAGCGTTAATCACGAAAAAAACTCTTTTTATGAGGTGTTCCTAAAAGAGTATCAAAACTAGTTGATCAACAAGACGCATATAGATATCTGCCTTTTTGTACTGGTGGAGAGGGATTAATGCCAGTCCAAATGCATAAATAAAAAATTTGCCATTCGTGTAAAACTTGAGTTTATACGAGTCGAATAACTTACATTTGTTTTTATGGATTTATTGCAGGTAAAAAGAGTTTACAAAAGTTATGCAGAGCATAAAGCCTTGCATAACCTTTCGCTTCATGTAAAGGAACAAAGCATCTTTGGATTGCTTGGTCCTAACGGAGCAGGAAAAACAACTTTGATAAGGATTATTAACCAGATAACGGGTCCCGATAAAGGAGACGTATTTTTTCAGAAAGAGAAATTAGCACCAAAACATATCTCTCAAATTGGATACTTACCTGAAGAAAGAGGGTTGTATAAGAAAATGAAAGTTGGCGAGCAAGCCTTGTATCTGGCTCAACTCAAAGGAATGAGTAAATTTGAGGCGAAGCAAAAGTTAAAGCATTGGTTCGAAAAGTTTGAGATAGACGGTTGGTGGGACAAAAAAATTGAAGAGCTTTCCAAAGGAATGGCTCAAAAAATACAGTTTATTACCACGGTTTTACATGAACCTAAATTATTGATTTTAGATGAACCTTTTTCTGGGTTTGATCCAATTAATACCAATTTAATTAAAAAGGAAATTTTAGAGTTAAGAGAGAAGGGATCTACAATCATCTTCTCTACACACAATATGGAGTCCGTAGAAGAAATTTGTGATGACATTGCTTTGATTCATAAATCAAAAAAGATTCTAGAAGGGAAAGTGACGGAAGTGAAAGAAGCATTTAAGTTAAATGTCTTTGAAATCGTATTTGTAGGAAATATGATTGCTTTTTCTAACGCATTATGGACAGCTTTTGAAATCTTAGACAAGAAGCAAGTTGAGAATAGAATTTATGTAAAAATTAAGGCAACTAAAGCAAGTGATGTAAATGAGTTGTTAAAAATTATAGTGAGTAAAGTTCAAGTACTCTCTGTGAATGAAATTACACCAAGTATGAATGATATTTTCATTCAAAAAGTGCAGGAAGTTATGCCAGAATCATTTGATGAAATGTCAAGTGAAAATGACTAAATAAAAATGGTGGGATCGCTTTTGATTGAGAAGGAATAACTTTTCAGTTTGAAAAATCGGTTCGACTAATTATTGCGGTAAGATGCTTAGAAAGGAAGTAAAGTAACATTTTTATGGGTTGCGGTTAATTAATGAACCCCATGAAATTGAAAGTAAAGAAGAATTAGAAAAATGAGAACAAGAAGCAATTGAACTGAAAATATTTAATCAGCAATTATAGGGAACTAAAAAGAGTTAGCGTCTAGCGATTTTGTTGGTTATGATTTTTTTTATTGAGGTTTATTTGTCTTTTTAGTGTTGATTTTTGTAATTTATTGTAACATGTAATTTTAAAAGATTTGAATAAAATTAAACTAATTATAGCACGAGAATATTTAACGAGAGTTAAAAAGACCTCTTTTATTGTAATGACCTTGTTAGGCCCTTTGTTTATGGCTGGATTAATGCTGGTTCCAATATGGTTAGCCACGAAGGATAAAGATTTGCAACTTATAGAGGTGATTGATGAAACAGGGTTGTTTACAAAAATGTTTGATAATACTTCAGAACTTCAGTTCTCAGATGGATTCAGGTCTATTGAAAAAGCCAAGGCCGATTTATATGAAGGTGATTTTACTGCTATACTTCATATAGAAAGTGTTAAAAAAGGGGCTGATATTACCCTGTTTTATAAAAAACAACCTGGTATTACAACTATTGCAAATATTGAAAGAACAATTGAAAATGTAATTAGAAGTGCAGAAATGCAACGACAATTTAAAGTGACTAAAGAGCAGATTTTAGCTATTCAACCCAATATAACGGTGAAGCCAATATCTATTGATGCTGAAGGAGAAGAAGAGGCTAAGAATGTTGCAATAATGACTGGTATTGGATTCTTTGCAGCAATATTAATCTACTTTTTCATTTTTATGTATGGGATACAGATCATGAGAGGGGTGATTGAAGAGAAAACCAGTAGAATTGTTGAGATTATTATTTCTTCGGTAAAACCGTTTGAATTAATGATGGGGAAAATTCTTGGTATTGCATTAGTTGGATTAACGCAATTTTTGCTTTGGTCTATTTTAACAGGTGCAATTTATTCTGTAATAATGAGTGTTTTTGGAGTTGATGCATCTGCGATGTCCCAATCGGCAGATATGATGAAAGAAGCCGGAATGCCTGACATTTCAAATCCTTTACAATTGTTAAGTGAAGGGCTTCAGAGCTTGCCAATTTTTCAAATATTTATATCCTTTTTGTTTTACTTTATAGGGGGGTATTTATTATATGGAGCTTTGTTGGCAGCCATAGGCTCTGCTGTAGATAGCGAGGCCGATACGCAACAGTTTATGTTGCCGATAACTATTCCTTTAATATTTTCATTTGTGGTTGCTCAAACTGTTGTAGAGAATCCTGATGGACCAATGGCGTTTTGGTTGTCCCTATGCCCATTAACTTCGCCAATAATTATGATGGTAAGAATACCATTTGGAGGTGTAGCTGCATGGGAATTAATACTATCAATGGTTTTATTGGTTTTAGGATTTTTAGGCGCAACATGGATGGCCGCAAAAATATACAGAACTGGAATATTAATGTATGGTAAAAAAGTAACTTACAAAGAACTTTGGAAATGGCTTTTTTATAAAGGATAATTCAACGTGAAAATTCTTTAATGTATTGAGGTGAAAATGTATTTTCACGAAACACTGACTACTGACTACTAATTACTGACTACTTATAACTGAATTATGGCAAGCATATTAATTATAGATGACGAAAGACCGATTAGAAATACACTAAAAGAAATTTTAGAATATGAAAATTTTAAGGTGGATGAAGCAGAAGATGGTCAGGCTGGTTTAGAGAAAATAAAAGCAGGAAAGTATGATTTAATTATGTGCGACATTAAGATGCCAAAAATGGATGGCCTTGAAGTGTTGGAGGCAGCTGTTAATCAAGGTGTAGACACACCAATTGTTATGATCTCTGGGCATGGTACCATTGAAACTGCCGTAGAGGCGCTAAAGAAAGGCGCCTATGATTTTATTTCCAAGCCATTAGACTTAAATCGGTTGTTGGTTACCGTTCGTAATGCTATTGATCGAAAAGAACTGGTTCAGGAAACCAAAAAACTAAGAAGAAAAGTTAGTGCAGGAAAAGGACATACAGAAATTGTTGGGCAGTCTGAAGGAATAATGCATGTCAAAGAGATGATTGAAAAGGTGGCACCTAGTGATGCCCGAGTTTTAATAACAGGAGAAAACGGAACAGGAAAAGAATTGGTGGCCAGAAGTATGCATGAAAAATCCAATAGAAATAAAGCTCCTTTTGTAGAAGTAAACTGTGCAGCAATTCCTTCTGAATTAATAGAAAGTGAATTGTTTGGCCATGAAAAAGGAGCGTTTACCTCTGCCATTAAACAACGTAAAGGCTGTTTTGAACAGGCAGAAGGCGGAACGCTGTTTATGGATGAGATTGGAGACATGAGTCTTTCTGCTCAAGCGAAAGTCTTAAGAGCTTTGCAAGAAAGTAGAATTACACGTGTTGGTGGAGAAAAGGAAATTAAAGTAAACGTTAGAATATTAGCAGCGACCAATAAAGACTTGGTGAAAGAAATTGCTGAAGGAAACTTTAGAGAGGATTTGTATCACCGTTTGGGTGTTATTTTGGTTCACGTTCCTTCATTGAATGATAGGGAAGATGATGTGCCAATTTTGGCGCAGTATTTCTTAACTCAATTGTCTCAAGACCATGGAAGAACAATTCAATTTGAGGCAAAAGCGTTAGCAGAATTAAAAAAGGTAAACTGGACGGGAAATATTCGTGAGCTTAGAAATATCGTAGAACGTTTAATTATATTATGCGATAAAACAATTACTGCAGCAGATATTAAAATGTATGCCAATCCTAAGGGGTAGTAATTCATTTAGCGACTTAAAATTAAACGAATATTTTTTTTAATGGAGAGATGATTGCTTTTATCTCAGGCACAGTTCTGGAATAAATGACACAAAAAAATATAAATAGAGGAACACTATTGATTGCTTAAAAATTGTGTGGTCAGTAAATCTTACCTTTTCTTCACACCACCCAAAAAAAACTACTGTTTTAAGAAGTTTTTTTTATTGTTCAGATAACCTTTAAGCGAATGCATGCGCACAATATTATCGTAAAAGCTTAGTTTTGAAATCATGAATGGGAAGTTATTATTATATTTAGTTGTATTGTTTTTTTTTGTTGAAGGAAAAGCTCAAAAACGTGTAACTACTTTTGGCATTCAATTGAAACCGATTATCCCTGTAGAATTTTTTAATGCAGGAAAACAAGTGGTCAACAATGCTGATTTTCAATACGTGAATCAGCCTAAATTCGGAATGAGTTTTGGAATGGTGATTCGAAAAGGAATCACAGAAAATATTTCTTTAGAAACGGGATTAAATTTTTTGAAACGTAATTTTGATTTAACAATTAATGAGCTAAACACTTCCTCCTCTTCTTCTTCGGGAACATCAGATTTTAGCATTGTTAACTATGAAATTCCTCTTTTAGCTTTGGTTTATGTCGAATTAAGTCGAAGTATTTTTATGAACGTTTCTGGTGGGGTCTCTATTGATCTTTATCCAACACCATTGTATGTTGAAGGGAAGTATTTCACGAATGCAATCAATAGATCAAATTGGATTCAACCAAGTTTATTGGTAAATGTAGGTTGGGAATACAGAACGGATAAAAGTGGGTATATTTATTTTGGAGCATCACTTCATCGCTCATTCAATAAAGCAATATTCACTGAGTTTGTTTCTTCTTCTTACCTTAAAGATAACGGGAATAGAGAAATTGTGGATGAAGCTACATTTGATTTAACAGGGAATTACTTTACACTAGATCTTCGGTATTTCTTTCATGAAGAAAAACAAAAAAAGAAGAAGAAAAAGAAAAAAGGAGAGAAAAAAAAGAAGGACCCAAATGTTCATTTTGATAAAAATGGCAAACGGATATTTATTAATCCTCGGAAAAAGTAGCCTACTTTTTGTTGGATTTTACAATGGCTGAATAGATACCGCAATTGCATTTTGAATAAGGCTTACATCAAAAAAAAAAGTACCTCAAGTAGCCCTATAGTTGATCTGATGTGATTTAGTATTTGCGCCACCTAAGAGATTATACTTTCCTTTACCAATGCCCACTTCTCCCTAAAAATATAAAAATTTCACATTCTGTTTCCCTTTTAATTTAGAAGAGAGAATCGGAACTATAATCTCCGTTTATTTGTTTCAATCCCCTTCAATTTTAAGTACTTTTGTCGCTTAAATTACTAGAAGAATAGACGTATGAAAGTTGCTTACAACTGGTTGAAAAACTATATTGACACTGACATTGATCCTGAAAAAATAGCAGATATTTTAACGGACAGTGGTTTGGAAATCGATGGAATGCAGAAAATTCAAACCATCAAAGGGGGACTGGAAGGTTTAGTCGTTGGAGAAGTGTTGACCAAAGAAAAACACCCAAATGCGGATAAGTTAAATTGTACGACGATTAATGTTGGAGGCGAAGCAGCATTGCTTATTGTTTGTGGAGCAACCAATTTAGAAGTCGGCCAAAAAGTAGTAGTGGCAACAATTGGAACAACACTTTATGCCGGTGAGGATAGTTTTAAGATTAAGCAATCAAAAATAAGAGGACAATTATCCGAAGGGATGATTTGTGCAGAAGATGAAATTGGTTTAGGAAAAGGACATGACGGAATTATGGTGTTGGATCCTTCAACAGCTGTTGGAACATTAGCGAAAGACCATTTTAATGTTGAAGACGATTACGAATTCGAAATTGGATTAACTCCAAACAGAGCAGATGCTACAGGGCATATTGGTGTTGCCAGAGATTTAGTAGCCGTATGGGGGCTAACTCAAGAAATTAATTTGGTAAAACCATCTGTAACTGATTTTAAAGTTGACAATACAGATTTAAATATTACGGTTGAGGTTGAAAATGCTGAATTGTGTCCTCGTTATTCAGGAGTTACCATCAGTGGCCTTGAAATTAAAGAATCACCAGATTGGTTAAAAAATAGATTATTAAGTATTGGATTAACACCAATTAACAATGTGGTGGATGTGACCAACTTTGTATTGCACGAAACGGGTCAACCCCTACATGCTTTTGATGCGGCAAAGATTACAGGAAATAAAATTGTTGTTAAAACAGTAGCTGATAAAACCAAGTTTACTACTCTAGATGATACAGAGAGAGAATTGTCAGCAGATGATTTGATGATTTGTAATGGAGAGAATGCAATGTGCATTGCAGGAGTTTTTGGTGGAAGCGAATCAGGAGTGTCAAAATCTACAACCAGTATCTTTTTAGAAAGTGCTTATTTCAATGCCGTTTCAGTTCGTAAATCAGCAAAAAGACACGGCTTAAATACAGATGCTTCTTTTAGGTTTGAAAGAGGCGCAGATCCAAGAATTACTATTTATGCGTTAAAAAGAGCAGCCAACTTAATTCAAGAAATTGCAGGAGGTGCTGTTTCTTCTGAAATAGTAGATGTTTACCCAACAACTATCGACAATTTTGAAGTTGATTTTTCTTTTGATAATTGTGATCGTATAATTGGTCAGGCAATTGATAGAGATGTCATCAAAAAGATTTTAACGGATTTAGAAATAGAAATTGTTTCAGAAAATGCAACTGAATTAAAACTATCTGTTCCACCTTTTAAGGTTGACGTTCAGAGAGAAATTGATGTGATTGAAGAAGTATTAAGAATTTACGGATACAACAACATTGTTTTACCAGCTGTTTTAAAATCTTCATTATCCTACAGAACAAAACCTGAAAAAGAAAAAGTAACCAATCTTATTTCTGATTTATTGGTCGCTAATGGATTTAATGAAATGCTATCCAATTCATTAACCAAATCGGATTACTATAAAGAAACTGCTGACTCTTTAGTAACAATGAAAAACCCATTGAGTAGAGAATTAGATGTGTTAAGACAATCTATGCTTTTTGATGGATTAGAAACTATTGTTTACAACCAGAACAGAAGAAATAGCGATGTGAAATTGTTTGAATGGGGGAAAACCTATTTTAAAACTGAAACAAAATTTAAAGAGCACAGCCATTTAAGTTTGTTTATTTCTGGAGCATCAACTACTGAAAATTGGGATACAGCAAATGCTGGAAACGTTAACTTTTACCAAATCAAAGGTGTGGTAAACACTATTATGGAAAGGTTTGGGATGAACAAGTTTAATGTAAGAACAGAAGAATCAGAATTAGCTTGTTTAGACTACGGTTTAAAATATAAAGTGAACAACATTGATTTAGTTGAGTTGGGTAAAGTAGATGCTGCTACACAAAAACAATTTGATATTAATAACGAAGTATTTTATGTGATTTTTAACTACGACAACTTTATGAAGTTGGTAGGGATGAATAAAGTAGTTTACAAAGAGGTTTCTAAATTTCCTTCCACACGTAGAGATTTAGCCTTATTGATTGATAAGGCTGTTGCTTACAGTTCGATTAAAGAAGTAGCATCTAAACAAGAAAGAAAACTCTTAAAGGCAATTAATCTGTTTGATGTTTACGAAGGAAAGAATTTGCCAGAAGGTAAAAAATCTTATGCGGTAAGTTTCCAGTTTCAAGATGAGCACAAAACCTTGGTAGATGCTCAAATTGATAAGGTAATGTCTAAAATTATTAGCTCTTTAGAAAAAGAATTGGATGCGCAGTTAAGGTAGTTTAGCAAAATAAAAATGTTTCGTTGTTTTGCGCTTCTTTGATAACGTGCTATTTGTAAAGTTGAGTAGACACTGAAATAAATTAAGGGTGGCGTAGCTAAGGATTTTTCCTTAAAAATATTCGCGATTAAATGAACCTAGCTGCAGCTGCATTTATCCTACTCTATATTCTTAAAAAAAAATGTATGCACGAACTTCGCGTTATCCTTTTAATTCTTTTGGGTTGTTTTTTGCAATTCTAACCATTGGCTTTTACTTTAGGATGACTTTTTTAGCCAATTTTACGAAAAACTTAAAATTCGTTGCCGTTAAATTATAGCATTAAGTGCTCAATAAAAACTCCTCGTAATTTTTAGGAGAGATGGTATCAATATCACATTCAGGATAAGCGTTAGTAAACGTTTTAGGGAATTTCACTTTTGATTTTTCATTCCATTTAAACTCAAAAGCACTTAACTTGTCGTTAAGTGCTTCAACTAAATCAACCTCTTGTTGCTGAGTGGTTCTCCAAAAATAAAATTGAGAACGATTGTTTTCATAGTGGAGTTTTTTTACTCTTTCGGAAATAACATAGTTTTCCCACAAGGCTCCAATATCAGTACGCTTGTGAATGGGCGTGTAATTTCCAAGAATTGCGTTTCGTATTCCACAATCATAGAAGTATATTTTTTTACTTTTCTTCAGTTCGTTTCTAACATTTCTGCTGTAGGAGGAAAGCGTGAAAATGACAAAAGTCTGTTCGAATAATTGGATGTATTTATCTACAGTACCTTTATCAGCCCCTACCAATTGCGCAATCTCATTGTAAGAAACCTCACTACCAATCTGTAAAGCCAAAGCCTTAAGAATTTTCTCTAAGAGCTTTGGCCTTTTAATACTGTCGAGCATTAAGAGATCTTTATATAAGTAACTATCAGCAATCAAGTTTAATAACTCTTCACTATCAGTTGGATTCGTAATTATTTCAGGGTAAGAACCATAAATTAATCGATTATCTAATTGTCTTTTTTCTTCCAATACGCCATGGTGGTTAACCATTTCCTGAAAAGAAATGGGGAAAAGATGGTATTCAAATTTTCTCCCTGTTAAAGGTTCGTTCATTTCGTTTGCCATCTCAAACGATGAAGAACCAGTTGCAATAACTTGAATGTCTTTTAATTTGTCAGTTATTAATTTTAGGGTTAACCCAATATTCGGAATGCGTTGAGCTTCATCAATAAAGAAAATAGTATTGTTACCAATGTAATTTTTTAGTTGAGAAGAAGTGATGTTCGAAAGTAGTTCTCTAATATCTGGCTCATCACCACTAATATGTAGCACAGCTTCCTTTCTAATTTCGATTAAATACTCAAGAAGAGTCGTTTTTCCTACCTGTCTTGCTCCAAAAAGTAAAATGGCCTTTCCTTTAAAGAGCCTATCATCAATGTTTTGTATAGTGATTCTCGATATCATACCTTAAATATATAATAATTTTCGATTGTAATCGCTAAAAAACATAATAATTTTCGATTTAGTTTTGTGTTTTCTGGCTTAATAGACAAAAAAGAGGCTATGTAATTTATTTGATTTAAACCTTCAGAAAAGCATCAATAAACTTCATTTTTCTCTTCATAGATAATCCATTATGATTCCTGAGTTTGTTTTTTAAATCTGCAAAATGAGCATCTATTGCGTTAGTCGTATTTGGCATGTTTAATTCTATATAATCATACCAAGTAAACAGCCAAGGTAAATTACTTTTCAAGCTTCTGTATGCGCTTCTTAGTCGTTTGTGAGTGGTAATAACTTCTACCAGTTTCAATGCTAATTGTTCGTTCATTTAAAAAGTCTTCCCACTTCAGAAACCAATCATTTAAAGCTCCTTCAAAAGATTCTTTATCTGTAAGCTTCATCATAGCTACAAGTTCTTTTAATTCAATAGATGCAGGTAGTTTAGGGTTCTTTGTGATATACCTTCTAATGATAGCTACTTGATGGAATTGACACATTTGAACGGGTATTGACCTGAAAGATTGAGCCAATCCTTTTCTGCCATCACTAACAATCGCAATAACTCTATAGCCTTTCAATGTTAGTTCTTCAACCCCTTTTTTATATAGAAAATTGGTCTCATTTCTTACGTAATATTTGAGTAAATTTTCTTTGGTAATAGCATCTTTAAAGAGCATTACCCCAAAACTCTTTCCCCAATAAGTAGTGTCCATTAATACAATAACACTCCTAGATTTTTTTTGTGTAGCTCTTACTTGATGTAAATCAATTTTACGTTGAATGGTTCGGTTGGAACACTTGTACTTTTTAGCTAATTGTAGATAGGTTTGTTTACTTCTTAAATATTCTTCCCCAATTATACATGGATTTATTCGTTCCCACCTAAAAATTGCTTCCCACAATTTCCACATTTATAATTCTGTTTTCCTTTTCTAAAACCATTCTTTTTAGTAAAATTACGCTCACAATTTATGCACTTTTTTTATTCATAACCTTTCATTTGATTCAAAGCTAATCACAATAAGTCTTATAGAGATTCTTAGCCTCTTTTTTGTCTATTAAGCCTGTTTTCTAGTTGATCTTCAAGTTCGTCAGTATAAAATCAGGAAAAATTTAACCACTCTACTCATTTATTTGGAATGACAGTCTTGTGTACCTGGGTTCGTTCAATAACGTGCGGTTATAAAATAGTGGTATTGAAGTACTTTAACACTTAAAATGGAGTACTTCTTCGTGAACTTTGCGAAAAACTTACAATTCTTTACAGTTAAGCTTCTTAAAGAAGATCCTCATCAACGATATTCGGTAAGGTTACTTTTAAATTAGGATTTCTATCCATTTCACGTTTAATGGCAAAAATAGCTTCATCATTTCTTGCCCAACTTCTACGGGCAATACCATTGTTTACATCCCAAAAGAGCATCGATTTTAACCTTCTATCAGCAGCAGCAGAACCATCTAAAGTCATCCCGAAACCTCCGTTAACAACTTCGCCCCAACCAACCCCACCACCATTGTGGATAGATACCCAAGTAGCACCTCTAAAAGAGTCACCAATTACATTCTGTATGGCCATATCAGCAGTAAACTGAGAACCATCATAAATATTAGAAGTCTCTCTGTAAGGGGAATGTGTTCCTGAAACATCATGATGATCTCTTCCTAGAATTACAGGTGAAGCCAATGTTCCATCAGCAACCGCATTGTTAAATGCTTCGGCAATTTTTAGTCGTCCTTCAGCATCCGCATATAAGATACGAGCCTGAGAACCAACTACCAATTTATTTTCTTGAGCGCCTTTAATCCAAGTAATATTGTCTTGCATTTGCTGCTGAATTTCTTTTGGAGCGTCTTTCATAATCCCTTCTAAAACTTCACAAGCAATGTTATCTGTTTTTAATAAGTCTTCAGGTTTCCCAGAAGAACAAACCCATCTAAACGGTCCAAAACCATAATCGAAACACATAGGTCCCATGATGTCTTGCACATAAGAATTGTATTTAAAGTCAATTCCGTTTTCAGCCATGATATCAGCCCCAGCTCTACTGGCTTCCAATAAGAACGCATTTCCGTAATCAAAAAAGTAAGTTCCTTTAGCCGTATGTTTGTTTATGGCAGCAGCATGTCTTCTTAATGTTTCTTGCACTTTTTCTTTAAACAATTCCGGGTTGTTGGCCATCATCTCATTACTCTCTTCAAAAGAGATTCCGGCAGGATAATAACCTCCAGCCCAAGGGTTATGTAATGAGGTTTGATCAGACCCTAAGTCAATGTAAATGTTTTGCTCATTAAACTTCTCCCACACATCAACAATGTTTCCATCATAAGCAATAGAAACCACTTCTTTAGCTGCTTTAGCTTTGGTAACTCTTACACACAATTCATCCAAATTAGAAATTACTTCATCCACCCAACCTTGTTGGTGTCTTTTGTAGGATGCTTCAGGGTTTACTTCTGCAGTAACAGAAACAACTCCAGCAATGTTACCAGCCTTTGGTTGAGCGCCACTCATTCCTCCTAAACCAGAAGTCACAAATAGTTTTCCTGCAGTTCCAGCGTTTGAGCTGTGAGCGTTGGAAGCGTTATCAATTTTTCTACACCCGTTTAAAACAGTTATGGTTGTTCCATGTACGATCCCTTGGGGGCCAATATACATATACGAACCAGCCGTCATTTGACCATATTGCGTAACCCCTAAAGCGTTAAACTTTTCTAAATCATCTGGTTTAGAATAATTAGGAATCATCATTCCATTAGTAACCACTACTCTTGGTGCTTCTTTGTGTGATGGAAACAATCCCATTGGAGGACCAGAGTACATTGCCCGGGTTTGCGCAGCTGTCATTTCCGAAAAATATTGCAGGCACAATAAGTATTGTGCCCAGTTGGAAAAAACGCCTCCGTTACCACCATAAGTAATTAACTCGTGTGGGTGTTGTGCA
>JAWUVT010000051.1:0-7634 GCA_034112225.1 Flavobacteriales bacterium
CAAGATTTTAACAAAAGACCTAAAGTTAACGAAGATGAAATTCGAACAATGGATGATGTTGTAATGCCCGAAAGTTTTAAAAATCCATTTAGTGCTGATGGAGGTTATCGAACTGTAAAAGTAAGTTCTTATAATCCGAATGACTTTGGTTTATATTGTATGAGTGGCAATGTAGCAGAAATGGTTTATGATGAGAATAATAAGCCAGCAACTAAAGGTGGAAGTTGGAGTAGTATTGGACAAGAGTTACAAATAGTTGAGGGTAACGATCGTTTTAAAGGGCTTGTAAAACCATCTGTTGATGTCGGTTTTAGGCCAGTATTGACTTATTTAGGAAGAAAACATGTTCATTCTGAGAACGATAAGACTGTAAACCCTTATGGAACAGTTCAGCTTGATGATTCAACTTTTATGGATGAAATGGAGGTTAGTAATAACAACTGGTCACAGTATGTGAATTGGCAAAAAAAGGTTTATGGTTTAGCAGCTAAAGAATATAAAGATGCTTTGCCTGATACGACCGTTTGGATCAACAAAAATGACAAAAGTCTTACGCCTTATGTCACGCATTATTTTGCTCACCCTGCATATGGTGAATATCCTGTTGTTGGCGTTTCTTATGCGCAAGCACTGTCCTTTTGTAAGTGGAGAACTGAGCAACTTAAAAGCTTAACTCAATTTACAACGCAATTTGAAAAAACATTTCCCAATTCAAGTTTTGAATACCGTTTACCAACCAAAAAGGAGTGGGAGAGGTCCGCTATTGTTGGGCATTCTGAAAAAACATTAAAAAAATTAGCAAGCACGAAGTATTCAGGACAAATAACAAGCAATTTGAAAAGAGGCAAAGAAAGTAACAACATGGGAGTTGCAGGAAAATTAAATGACAACGCTGATATCGTAGCTCCAGTGGCTGCATTTTGGCCCAATCAGTTGGGCATTTACAATCTACTTGGGAATGTAGCAGAGATGACTTCAACTAAAGGAATTGCTAAAGGTGGTTCTTGGACTCATCATGAAAAAGACGTGAATGTTGAAAAGGATTTTGAATATTCAGAACCAACAAATTGGTTAGGTTTTAGATGTGTTTTTGAAGTGAAAAATAAAGATCTAATGATAAATCCACTTAATGAAAAGAAATAATCCGTTATCATTATTTAGGTTAATTATTAAAATAAAAATAGATCATTTTTGAAACCTTAGATTAAAATATAAAACAATTTAACTATCGCCTTACTTTTAAGTAGGGCGATAGTTTTAATTCTATAGCTAGAATTAAGGCGTATTTTTCACAGAAAAAAAGTAAGAAACCTATAGAAATAATGTTCCTAAAAAACACTCATTTTGATGTAGTAATCATTTTTATGTTTGCTAAAACAAGTTTAAATATTTGCTAATATTGTAGTTAACAATTAAGCTTGTTTAATTAATGGATTCTATCACTCAAATTGTACTTGGTGCTGCTGTTGGACAAGCTGTTATTGGCAAGAAAGTAGGTCGTTGGGCAGCTTTTTGGGGTGGTGTTGCAGGAACAATTCCTGATTTAGATGTTTTTGTTAGCTACTTTACGGATAATATATCTTCCTTAGCAATACACAGAGGGTTTACACACTCCTTTGTATTTAGTGTTCTTTTTGGGTTGTTATTTGGGTTTTTAGTGAGTAAGATTCATAAAAAACTTTCTGCAAATTGGCAGGAGTGGAGCTTACTCTTCTTTTTAGGTTTTAGTACTCATGCTCTTTTAGATGCGCATACCAGTTGGGGAACTCAACTGTTTTGGCCTTTAGGTTATAAAGTTGCTTTTAAAAACATTTTTGTAATTGATCCGCTTTATACTTTACCCTTTTTATTTTTTTTGGTTGTCTCTTTTTTCTATAAAAAAGAGAGTAAAAAGCGAAGAAGGTATAACAATATTGGACTACTTGTTAGTAGCTGTTACATGCTGCTAACCTTAGGGTTGAAATTTTTAAGTTATCATCAATTTAAAAATGCTTTAGCGGATAACAAGATGAATTATGAAAATATTTCTACACGGCCAACACCATTAAACGCTATATTATGGGCTGCAAATGTTCAACTTAAAGATGGTTTTTTAATTGGGTATTATTCTTTTTTTGATAAAAAGGACATCCAATTTAGTGACGTAATCCCAAAAAACCATTTTTTATTAAAGCCTATAATTAACGAAGAAAAAGTACAACAGCTCATTAATATTACTGAGGGTTGGTATGTTTTAGAGTTAGTAGGAGAGCGGCTTATTTTTAAAGATTTACGATTTGGACAGCATCATATTTCTGATCCTAAAAGTAATTTTGTTTTTAGTTATGAGTTGTTTTATGATGAAAATGAAGTATTTCAGGCTAAAGAATTGCCTAAAGACATGAATGATGGAAAACAGCTGTTAGCTACTTTATTTAATCGAATAAAAGGGAACTAACAACTTTTCTATTTCAACTAATGCTCTTATTACTAGCGTTTTCTTTTAAGTTATTAGATAGTCCATATTTTGTAACTCAGTAAAGCTGAATAGTTAGGATACTTATCATTTAAAGTAGGGTAATTTGTTTGGAGTTGGTGGAATAAGAAACAGCCCTACTGTGAAAAGATATCGGTGAAGAATGAGTTGTTCTTTAAGTACAATAAACAGTACTATTTTCGGGCAAGGGTCAACTTTAACAAGCCATTTAAAAGTGGCAAAGAAAGTGACAACATAAGCGTTTTCCGGAAAATTAAATGACAACGCTAATCTCGAAGCTCCAGTGGCTGCATATTGGCCCAATCAGTTGGGCATTTGCAATCTACTTGGGAATGTTGCTAAAATGACTTCGACCAAAGGAATTGCGAAAGGAGGGTCGTCGTGGATACATCCTAAAAATGAAATGACTGTAAAAAGGAATTTTGAAGATGCTGAACCATCAAATTGGCTGGGTTTTGGGTGTGTTGTTGAAATTAAGAACTGAAGAATACGCCTGAATCAAATCAGTCCTATAAATTGCGGCTCACTTTTTTAATGAGACGCAATAACATCTCTAAGAACAACTGTTTTCGAGGTTTACCAAATTCTTAAAACCAACTCTTATTGAATGACTAAAGGAACTGTTTCTTGCTGCTCTTTGTTGCTCAATTGAATAAAATAATAACCTGGGCTTAAAAAAGGTATTTTTAAGCGCTTGCCTATGATTTTTCTATTTAAAACATTTTTACCTGATAAGTCTTTGATTATTATATGATCATACACTATTTCTGATTCCCACGTTACTATAGAACCTGATGAAATAGGGTTAGGATAGAGCAGTAGAGCAGGTTTATTTTTACCTCTTGTGGATTCAACACTTACAAAGCCCCCAGTATATTTTGCAAATGGATTAGTAGTCCCTGATAGATATCCTGAATTTGGTGTTAATTCAATATCATAAGGAGTACCAATAGATAAAGAATCATTAAATAGCCAAGTAAGCCCACCATCGGTTGTTTTATACAGATAGCAAGAACCATTTACGTTTCCTGTAAGCACTACAAAACCGTTAAATTCATCAATAAAATCAAACATTGTTAATTCGGCATTGGGTACAGCGGAATTAACAGGTAAAGTATCCCATGATGAACCACTGTTGGTTGATCGATATAATTTCATCCTGTTATTTGATCCCCAACCTGCACTTGCAGCAAAAGAGGTAGTTGTTGAAACTTGATCAACGGCACCAATAACACTGTAGTTGTTCGTTAAGTCTGTTTGTATGAATGTTTGGCCTCCATCTGAAGTGACAAACATACTCCCTAAATAGGCAAATGTACCGTCATGAACACCTATGATTCCATTATTCGCATCATAAAAATGCATAGATTGGGCATTGAAATAATTCATTGGAGTTCCTAAAACGGTAGTCTCCCAATTATTTCCACCATCTACAGTACGGTAAAGTATATTTCCAACAGCCCAAAAGCCAATATTAGCGTCAATAAATTGAACAAACATATTACCGCTTCCAGTATTCGTAGCTGCTGGAGTTATATTTTGCCATGAATTTCCATCATTAATGGTCTTATAAATCACTGAGGGAGTTGTTGCATTACCAAGGTCTCTGCTAACAGCAAACCCTACACTATCATTGGGAAAGCTAAGCTCTATAATTGGTGAAGTAGGAGGGGTACTGATTGAGTGCCAGTTAAGACCGCCATTTAAAGTTTTTGTTATTGCGACTCCACCATTATCTAATGAGTAGCCCTTATCATCTGTTAGAAATGAGTAGTTACTTTCTTGAGTAAAAGGTGTAGTTAATACGGTTGTCCATTGCCCATAGCTACTGCCATGAGAAATAACGATGGAGAGGAGGATTGTTAAAGCGGATAAAGTGGTTTTCATAATTGGTTAGTTTAATTTGTTAAGCAAAAATAAGGAGAGACTCTATAGATATGATAAGATATTCCTTCGTATTTATGGTACATTTTTCTTTTTCATAATAAATTCATTCGTTTTTGTATCTTTGGTAGAAGTGCAAATCACAACAAACATACCCATTCATAATTTTTCTGTAGACAATGCGTCTAGTGAGCCATTTCAACTAATTGCTTTAGAAGCGCGCAGTGAATATGATGCTTCGGTTCCACACAGGCATAATTATTATGAAATATTTTTATTTGAAAAGGGAGGAGGTTTCCATGAAATTGATTTTAAAAAAATACCTATTAATGATAGAAGCATCCATTTTGTATCTCCAGGTCAAGTACATAAAGTAGAACGAGAATTAAACGCTAACGGACATCTTATTCTTTTTAGTAGAGAATTCTTTTATTGTAATAGTGTAAATAGAAAAAGTTTATTTGAGATTCCATTTTTAAACAATAATTTCTCTGAACCTATCCTAAATCTTAGCGAAAGTGATTACAATCAGATTCTAGGTTTGATGACGAGTATGAAACAAGAGTATGGTCATGAACAAGAGCATCAAAGAGAAGTTCTTCAATCTTACTTAAACGTATTGATATTGAATTGCAAACGACTATTTGACAAACAGGTAACAGGTGTCGGGATCTACCCTAAAACGGTACAAGAATTTAGACGCTTGTTAGAGCATGAATTTGACAAAAACCATCAGGTAGCAGATTATGCTGAGAAGTTAACTATTAGTGCAAAACAATTGAGTGCTATTACGAAAAAGACGGTGGGTAAAACGGCTTTAGAAATGATTCATACGAGGATAGTTTTGGAAGCAAAACGTTTACTAAAGTATTCAGAACATAGTATCAAGGAAATTTCTTTTTTCTTAAACTTTGATGATCCTTCTCATTTTGGAAAGTTTTTTAAGCGTAGAGTAGATCTAACCCCTAAAGCATATAGATTAGGGAATGTACAATAATTGAGCATAGCTGTTTATTGTCCTTAATCCAATAAATTATCTAAATCTCGCCTCACTTTTTTTGTGGGACGTCCTTTAATTCCTAAAAATTTGTTTTGACGATTGGCTTCTTGTACTTCTTGAAATTGAATGAGATCAGCCTCCGTAGTAGTTTCAATCATATAATCGGCAACCAATTTAGCGCCAACTCTAGATTTAGGAAAATCAATTACTTTGTAGGTTCGCCAGATTGGAATGTTCTTTATGGCAATAACATCACCAACGGATACCGACTTACTGGGTTTGTAGAAATTCGCATTGATTTTAACTTGTTCGGATAAACAGGCTTTACTGGAAATAGAACGGGTTTTAAAGAGGCGAATGGCCCATATATATTTATCTAGTCTCATGACAATTTCCAATTAAATTCTGTGAATAATTTTTCCCAATCTGTAGGGAATTTTGCGGTGAACAGCATTTTTTCTTTCGTTAGGGGATGAACGAATGCCAACTGATAGGCATGTAAAAACATGTAAATGCAATCCAATTCAGTTTCGTACATCCGGTTGTGAAAACGATCGCCATACTTATAGTCCCCCACAATGGGATGATTTATTTTGCTCAGGTGCTTGCGCAATTGGTGCATTCTTCCGGTCTGCGGACTCAATTGGATTAAACTGTAACGAGAGGTAGCATAGGGAACTACAGGAATAGCCAATTCTATATTCGTTATCGATTTGTAATGCGTTAACGCTTCTTTATAGATCCCCGTATCGTCATTCTTTACCGGTGAGTCGATGGTGCCTTCGGCTGGACTAAAACCTCTAACAATGGCGTAATAGGTCTTCGTAATTTCTTTACGGGTAAACAACTCTTGAAATTGCTGCACGTATTGTTTGGCTTTGAGCAAAAGAATAACACCTGAAGTTTTACGATCTAAACGATGTGCTGGATAGACTGGATAGCCTAATTGCTGCCCTAAAAATTGCAACAAGGTAGTTTCCCTAATGTTGCGTGAATAATGCGACTCGTGGATGATGAAATTGTTGGGTTTATTGACCACCATCAGGTATTCATCTTCAAAAAGAATCTCTATGGATTCGATGTCGGGTTGTGTAGAGGTATTCATTCTTTTGCAATATCGGATATTATTTTCTATCTTTCTTCTGTGGAAACCTCTAATGCGATAGAATTTACAGTAATCAACACAAATTCGGTGATGACCGTTTTATCCAGTGGCATTTTACACATTAAGTATCCGATAGGGGCTGAAATTACTAAATCCGATATTCAGGAAATTCAAGAAGCCTATGCTTTTTTACCTGATCCTAAACCCCTCAAAGTGCTCCAAGAATTAGGAATGTATGTGAACATGACCAATAAAGCACGCAAATATGCAGCACAAAATTCTCCAGAATTATTAGGCGTGGCTTATGTCATTAACGGATTAGCACAACGATTACTTGTGCGATTTTATGTTGGCATGTTGAAAAAGACTAAACCTACAGCTGTTTTTGATAATTATGATGATGCATTAGATTGGTTATTGTCAATCTGAGTCAATCCTAAACTAAAGTTGATCAAGTAACCATTTCTTTGCAGATTTAGTATTTTTAAATACACTCGTGGGGTGTTTTTTTCTCTGTAGTTTCATGTATATCATGATTAAGATCCGTTGAGCAATAGATTGAACAACAAATGCTTCTGCAATAGAAATTAAGGCATTCTTTTCGGCATAAACTCTTGCTTTTGTTGTTACGGATGTATATTCTCCCGCAATAGCTAGAGAAAGCATAGGCTTGGATTTACTCATCGTTTTATAAAGTGCTATTATTTCTTTAATATCGCTGGTTTTTAATCTGATATGATCCTTAAACTCTGTAATAAAAATAGAAGTCTCATCTATGTAAATTAGACCTGCTCGTATTTTAATTTTTTTAAGAGGTATAGGGTGGTCTAAATCTTTCATCATTTAAAAGTAACACTATTTTTAATACCTACAAAATATCCTATTTAACATAATATTAATTATAAGACAAAACAATAGTTCTTTTATATGTAACCATTTGTAGTCGTTTAGTACTTATAATATTTATTATGTCTGCACTCGTGCCTCGTTTGCTTTGCTTTTTGGCAGCAAAGTAAATAGACACACAAATCCACCGCTCTTAAAATTCTCGTATAATGTACAATCGTATGTATATATTAACCCAAAAGTCCCCCACCTATTAATTTAAAAGAATACCACTTATTTCAACCTAATGTAATGAGAGTTACATTGTAAAAATGATAAGTATG
>JAWUVT010000052.1:0-11635 GCA_034112225.1 Flavobacteriales bacterium
AAATCTTTGCAGATTTATATTGAGGTTTATCCGCTATAAAAGGAATTACTGCTTCAGCAACTTCTTCTACTGCTTGTAAAAATTCTGATTCGTGAGCTTGTTTAGCTCTAACGCCATCCATAAATGCGTCAATTTCTGCTTGGTGTTGTGACATACTTATATTGTTTAAGTTTTAATTTTAATTTTTATGTGACAAATGTATATAAATTTAAAAATACTGCCTCTTTTTTTGCAAAAAATAACAGCCTTTATCTCTCCCTAAATATTATTTTGTTTCAACTCTTGTTTTTGTCAAAAAAAATCAACTATATTTACACCACATTATGCTTAAAGTAAAAAATACAACTTGGTGGTGGATTAGTTTTAACTCAAAAACGTAATCTAAAAAACCTATATATATAAACTATTTAAAAGGCTTGTCGATTACGACAAGCCTTTTTTTATGCCAGACAATGCCTGGAGGTCAATTTTGAGTAGGACAACGGAGTTTAAACAAAGTCGTCATCGCGAGGCACGAAGCAATCTCAACATAAAGATTGTTTGCCCCTCAAAAAGACACAAAAAAAACAAACATGGACAAAATTAACATCACCACAAAAACCAAACAGCTCCTCTCCGACACGGTTACTCCTGTAGGTTTGTATTTAAAATTGAGAGATCAATTTCACAATTCCTTTTTATTAGAGAGTTCTGATTACCATGGAAATGACAACAATTTTTCTTTTATATGTTTGGAACCATTAGCTTCTTTTGTAGTGGAAGGTAAAACGATTACCAAAACAGGACTTGGTTTAGACGCCCAAATAAAAATCACAGAAAGAGGTCAAGTAATTGCTGAACTACAAAAAACAATAGACACTTTTAACCTCGATAAAAAAGAGGGCGTCAACGGGTTGTTTGGATACACCAATTATGATGCGGTTCGGTATTTTGAGACCCTAGATATTGAAGCACAAAAAAAGGCAGCGCATGCTACTCCAGAAATGCACTATTCGTTGTTTCAATACATCCTACAAATTGATCACTTTAAAAATGAATTGTTAATTACAGAAAATAGCGTAGCAGGTGCTGAATCCAATATCCAAGAGATTGTAGCATTGGTAAAAAGCAACACACATCCTCGGTACAAGTTTAAATTAAATGGAGCTGAAGGGACCAACATTACGGATGATGCATTTAAAGCATTAGTCACCAAAGGAAAAGAGCATTGCCAAAAAGGAGATGTTTTTCAGATGGTACTTTCTAGACAATTCTCTCAACCGTTTAATGGTGATGATTTTAATGTTTATAGGGCTTTACGCTCTGTAAATCCTTCTCCATATTTATTTTATTTCGATTTCGGGAATTTCAAACTCTTTGGATCGTCTCCCGAAGCTCAATTAAAATCGAGCAATGGTAAAGCGACCATCAACCCTATTGCTGGAACATTTAAAAGAACAGGAAACGACATTGAAGACCAACAATTAGCGGAAGAATTATCGAAAGATCCTAAAGAAAATGCGGAACATACAATGTTGGTCGATTTAGCAAGAAACGACCTCAGTAGGCATGGTAAAAATGTAACGGTTAAAACGTATAAAGACACGCAATTCTACAGCCATGTTATTCATTTGGTTTCTGAAGTAGAGGCCGATATCCATAAAAGTTCTGATGCGCTACAAATATTTGCTGACACTTTTCCTGCTGGAACGTTATCTGGAGCACCAAAATACAAAGCCATGCAATTGATTGATGGTTATGAAAATCAAAACAGAGGTTTTTATGGGGGAGCAATTGGTGTTTTTGGTCTTGATGGATCCGTCAATCACGCGATAACCATTCGTAGTTTTTTAAGCAAAAACAACACCTTGTTTTTTCAAGCGGGTGCTGGAGTCGTTGTAGATTCTAATGAAGAAAATGAATTGCAAGAAGTGAACAATAAATTAGGGGCATTAAAGCAGGCTTTAAAACTTGCTGAAACAATATAAGAACAACAGTCATTCCGATTGAAGCGGAACGGAACAGAGGAATCGTTTGATTGAAAGGCTCAAAGATTCCTCCTTGGAGTTTATTCTGAGAAATTCGACGGAATAGGAATGACAAAACTAAAAGACATGAAAAAAGTATTAATACTAGACAATTACGATTCGTTCACTTACAATTTGGTGCATTATGTAGAAGCAAATCCCAATTATGAAGTAGATGTATTTCGCAATGATGAAATCTCTCTTGCCGATGTAGGCAATTATGACACGATCATTTTATCTCCTGGGCCAGGCCTTCCTAAAGATGCAGGAATCTTAAAAGAAGTCATTGTAACTTATGCTTCTTCCAAAAAGATTTTAGGGGTTTGTTTAGGCATGCAGGCCATTGGAGAGGTTTACGGAGGAACATTGGAAAATTTAGAAAATGTTTTTCATGGTGTTGCTACACCACTTACCGTAACCGATCCTTCTGATTTATTGTTTAAAGGTTTACCCAATACCTTTGACATTGGCAGGTATCACAGTTGGGTGGTTGCTAATGTAAATTTCCCTAAAGAGTTAACCATCACTTCAGTGGAAGAGAACGGACAAATTATGTCGTTAAAACACAAAGACTATCGCCTTTACGGGGTTCAATTTCATCCCGAATCGATTTTAACTGAACATGGAAAAGAAATGATTACCAACTTTATAACGATATAAGGGAGAATGAACGAAGGAAGGAAGGAAGGAGATAGTAAATAAAAAAACAGGATAGCATTCATAGATGCTCTAATTAAATTATTCACCCATTCTATCAGTATAGCATTCACCCACTATAGCATTAACCACAGGACCATTAACTTATGAAACGGATACTTAACAAATTATTTGAACACCAAAATCTTTCTGAGCAAGATGCTTATGGCATTCTTACGCGTATAGGAAAAGGAGATTTTAATCCTTCACAAATTGCAGCATTTTTAACCGTGTATTTGATGCGTAACATTTCTGTAGAAGAGTTAACCGGTTTTCGAAATGCGCTATTAGACCTTTGCTTAAAAGTTGATCTGTCTGACTTTAACACCATCGATGTCTGCGGGACTGGTGGTGATGGAAAAGACACCTTTAACATTTCTACTTTATCGGCTTTTGTAATTGCTGGAGCAGGATATAAAGTCGCAAAACATGGTAATTATGGGGTTTCTTCTTCTTGTGGTTCTTCTAATGTGTTGGAACATTTAGGGTATCAGTTCACCAATGATGAAAGCATTTTAAAAACACAATTAGAGGAAGCTAATTTTTGCATGATGCATGCCCCACTTTTTCATCCGGCCATGAAGAATGTTGCTCCAATTAGAAAGGAGTTAGGGATAAAAACATTCTTTAACCTATTAGGACCCTTGGTAAACCCTAGTAATCCTCAAAACCAATTGGTGGGCGTTTTCAATTTAGAGATTGCTCGGATTTACAATTACTTGCTACAGTCTTCCGATAAAAAATATACGATTTTACACAGTTTAGATGGTTATGATGAAATTTCTTTAACGGGTAAATTTAAAGCCATCTCTAACAGTGGCGAAACGTTATTGTGGCCAGAAGACATTGGATTTAACACACAACCACCACAAGCCATTTTTGGAGGCAGTACTGTTAAAGATGCTGCTAAAATATTTTTGGAGGTCTTAACAAATAAATCTACTGCAGCACAAAAGAATGTTGTGCTCGCGAACAGTTCATTTGCCATTCAATGTTTTGAACCCACGAAAACTTTTGCAGAGTGTACCAATATTGCTCAAGAAGCCATCGATTCTGGAAGAGCCTATAAATGCTTAAAAGACCTGATCAATTAATGCGAAAATGCCCAACTAAATAATTACAGCATTCTCTCATTGCCACATTAAATCATTATCACCTCATGACTATACTAGACGAAATAATAGCCTACAAGAAAAAAGAAGTAAAAGAAAGGGCCTCAACTCATCCCCTTAAATTATTAGAGCAATCGCTTTACTTTGGTTCTGAATCGGTATCCTTAAAACACTACATTCAGCGCAAAGATAAAAGTGGAATCATTGCCGAATTTAAAAGGAAATCTCCGTCAAAAGGGATGATCAATGAGTTTGCTGATGTTGAAAAAATATCCATAGGGTATATGCAAGCTGGTGCATCTGCACTTTCGGTTTTAACGGATACTCCTTTTTTTGGAGGGAAGAATGAAGATTTAACTGCCGCAAGAAAATTCAATTTCTGTCCTATTTTGAGGAAAGATTTTACAGTTTCTGAATACCAAATCATTGAAGCAAAATCAATTGGAGCAGACGCCATTTTATTGATCGCTGCTGTTTTAACGAAGCAGGAGATTCAGCAATTCACCGCTGTAGCGCATCAATTAGGGCTAGAAGTTTTATTAGAAGTGCATACTCAAGAAGAATTAGAAAAGTATAGCCCAGAAATTAGTTTGGTAGGCATCAACAACAGAAACTTAAAAACGTTTGAAGTTGATTTTGAGAACTCCATTCGTTTGGCTCAACAACTTCCTAAAAACACCGTAAAAATTGCAGAAAGTGGAATCAATGACTTCCATAAAATTATCGAATTAAAGCAACATGGTTTTGAAGGTTTTTTGATTGGCGAAAATTTTATGCGTTCAGCCTCTCCAGAATTGGAGTGTAAAGAGTTTATTGAAAACGTAAATTCAAATTCAGCAAGAATTACAATTGAGGCATCGTGAAACAAGGTGATGCGAAAACAAAAATGGACGACTACTTTTGCGCGTGCCAAAAAATTGTTCTAACGAAATACAAAAACAATGAAACTTAAAGTTTGTGGAATGAGAGAAGAGGACAACCTCTTACAGCTTATCGCTCTTCAACCGAATTTTATTGGCTTAATCTTCCATGAAAATTCGTCAAGAAACGTTATCGAAAGCCTTCACGTGAAGTTGCCAGAGGACATTACCCTTACAGGTGTTTTTGTAGATGAGAGCGAAGCGTTTATTCTAAAAAAAGTGGAGCACTACAATTTAAAGGGCATTCAATTACATGGAAACGAATCTCCAGCATTTTGTCAGCAAATTCAAAACAAAGGATTGGTGGTTCTGAAAGCGTTTAACATTCATGATGATTTTGACTTTAGTGTGATCGCACCTTATCATGGATGTTGCACTTATTTTTTATGGGATGCTTTTGGAAAAAATGCGGGCGGAAACGGCATTGCCTTCAATTGGGAATTATTAGCCCATTACAAAGGAACCACTCCTTTTTTATTAAGTGGCGGAATTGACGCCACCATGGCTGAAAGTTTAAAAAAAATTAAGCATCCTATGTTTAAAGGTATTGACATCAATAGTAAATTTGAATTGAAACCGGCAGTAAAGGATATTGAAAAGATAAAATTATTTAAAACACAACTTAAATCATAAGCCCTCATGTTATTCCGATTGGAGTGACAAAGGAACGCAACAGAGGAATCTTTTGAATGAATAGCAAGGACACGAAAAGATACCTCGAGGCTTTTACTTTCATAAAATGTGCTGGAGATGACCAAACGAAAAAATATGAACTACGCAGTAAACGAACAAGGGTTTTATGGTGATTTTGGCGGGGCATTTGTTCCTGAAATGTTGTACCATAATGTGAATGAACTCAAAGAAAATTATTTAAAGATCATCGAATCTAAGGACTTTCAAGAAGAGTTTAAAGCTTTGCTTAACGATTATGTAGGAAGACCTACGCCTCTTTATTTTGCGAAAAGATTATCCGAAAAATACAACACCCATGTTTTTTTAAAACGAGAAGATTTAAACCATACTGGAGCGCATAAAATCAACAATACGATTGGACAGATTTTAGTGGCAAAACGGATGAATAAAAAGCGGATTATCGCTGAAACTGGTGCCGGACAACATGGTGTTGCAACGGCCACCGTTTGTGCGTTAATGAATTTAGAATGCATCATTTACATGGGCGAAATAGACATTGAAAGACAAGCTCCAAATGTTGCTCGCATGAAAATGTTAGGTGCTGAAGTGAGACCCGCAACATCTGGGAGTAAAACCCTTAAGGATGCTACGAATGAAGCCATTCGAGATTGGATTGCCAACCCTGAAGAAACGTATTATTTAATAGGCTCAGTGGTAGGGCCACATCCCTACCCTGATATGGTTGCTCGTTTTCAATCTATTATTAGTGAAGAAATGAAAAGTCAACTCCTCGAAAAAACAGGTAGAGATTACCCCGATAAAATTATTGCTTGTGTAGGCGGAGGAAGTAATGCTGCAGGAGCTTTTTATCATTATTTAGAGAATGATAACGTTGCCCTAATTGCTGTTGAAGCAGATGGTTTAGGAATTGAAACCAATAAAACAGCTGCTACAACTCAGGTGGGAACCGAAGGGATTATCCACGGAAGCAAAACCTTACTTCTGCAAAATAGTGAAGGTCAAATTACCGAACCGCATTCAATTTCTGCAGGGTTAGATTACCCAGGGGTTGGCCCTTTACATGCGCATTTATTTAAAAGTGGACGAGGAACATTTATTGGCGCTACAGATCAGGAAGCTTTAACCGCTGCTTATCAACTCACTAAACTCGAAGGAATTATTCCTGCCCTAGAATCATCTCATGCTTTAGCAGCTTTGGAGAAGGTTAACTGTCAACCTTCAGAAAACATTGTCATTAACCTTTCTGGAAGGGGAGATAAAGACATGGAAACTTACATTAGAATGATGAAATGAGTTAAGGATCGCCTATTACTCACTCATTAAAGCCTGCTCACATTGTATCATTACTTAAAAAAATGAAAAGAATAGAACAAACATTTCATAAATATGCCTCCCCTTCGGGAAGGTTGAAAGGGGTCTTAAATGTATATTTGACTGCGGGATTTCCAACCCTCAACGACACCACAGCAATTGTTAAAGAACTCGCCAATAGTGGAGTTGATATGGTTGAAATTGGCATGCCTTTTTCAGATCCTTTGGCGGATGGACCAACGATTCAGAACAGCAGTCAAATTGCCATTCAAAATGGTATTACTTTAGCACTCCTCTTTAAACAGGTTGAGGAAATTAGAAAAACGGTTGACATCCCCATTATTTTAATGGGCTATTACAATCAAATCTTGCAATATGGTGCAGAGCTGTTCTTTAGCAAAGCAAAGGCTGTTGGTGTGGATGGTTTTATTATTCCTGACCTGACTTTAGAGGTTTATGAAAAAGAACATCAACAAACAGTGGAAAGCTTAGGCCTAAACATGGTCTTCTTAATTACACCACAAACAACCGATGAACGGATACAATTAATTGATTCAAAAAGTTCAGGCTTTCTCTACGTAGTTTCTTCGTTTGCAATTACAGGTTCAAAAAGTGACCTTCAGCAATCACAAATCGATTACTTTAAACGCATTAACAAATTGGATTTAAAAACTCCAAAATTAATTGGCTTTGGAATTTCCGATAAAAAATCTTTTGATACTGCTTGTCAACATGCTGAAGGTGCAATAATAGGAAGTGCTTTTATTAAGGCTTTAGAGGGTTGCAAAAACGTTAAAGAAGCTACGCATCAATTTATAGGTAAAATACTTGACTGAAGGAGAGAAGGAGTGAATGCTTTAATCGTGTTAGCGCTTACAACAATAATCCTTCTTTAATTCATCAAAATATAGATGACAAAAAGGAGAAAATGGAGCAATAATTTAATACGCTATAATATACTCACTCCGTAAAGCATTTTATCATTAACTCATTCATTCCTTAACACATTAACAATAAAGACAAAATGATCATACAACTCTCTAAAAACATAAAAGAGCAAGAACAAAACGTTCTATTGAATAAGCTCACCGATTTAAAGATCAAATCGAATATTATTTCGACTCAATTTAAGAACTACATTGTTGGAATTCCTAAAGCAGATTTCGACATGAGGAGTATAGGAAAGCTTAGCGGGATAGAAGATATCCACAGAGTATCTGACGCCTATAAACTGGTTTCTAAAAAATGGAAAGTCAACAATACGGTTATTGACTTAGGAGACCACATTACTATTGGTGGAAATGATTTAGCCATAATGGCAGGTCCATGTTCCATTGAGGGGGAAGAACAAATTGAAAGTACAGTGGCTCATTTACTAAAGAATAACATTAAAATAATGCGTGGAGGCGTTTACAAACCAAGAAGTTCTCCTTATGCTTTTAGAGGCATGGGTATGGAGGGTTTAAAAATGTTCTACAAACGATGTTCAGAAAATGGAATTAAGGTGATTACCGAAGTCATGCAAGTTTCTCAAGTTGAAGAGATGGTAGATTATGTTGATATTTTTCAAGTCGGGGCAAGAAATTCTCAAAATTTTAACCTGTTAGATGTTTTAGGAGAGGTAGATAAACCTGTGCTGATCAAAAGAGGAATGTCTGGAACGATAGACGAGTTATTAGCTTCTGCAGAATATGTTTTCTCCAATGGGAATGAGAAGATTATGCTGTGCGAAAGAGGGATTAGAACGTATGAAAACGCGTATAGAAACACCTTAGATTTAAATGCTATTCCTATTCTTAAAGAAAAATCTCATTTACCGGTGGTGGTAGATCCTTCTCATGGAATTGGGCTTAGGCAACATGTTGGAACAATGGCTTTGGCCGGAGTGATGTGCGGAGCGGATGCAGTAATTATTGAAACACATGAGAACCCCGAAAAAGCATTTTCTGACGGTCAACAAACTTTGTATCATGAGCAAGCGGATAAATTGTATGAAAAATTAAGAAGAACGAAAGAGTTAGTGGCTAGTTTCTAGTTAAAAAATGAATAAATAATTCCGGAATAGTTGGATTAACATCATTTAACAGTTTTTTTTTAGCACTAGTGATTTCTATATCGCAATTAATTATATTTGTAAGCGTTAAATACCCCATGTCAGATAGCATAGTAATCATACCCACCTACAACGAAAAGGAAAACCTTGAAAAGATGGTGCGCAAAGTCTTTTCTTTAGAGAAGAGTTTTCACCTCCTAATTGTAGATGATGGATCTCCTGACGGTACCGCTTCAATTGTAAAAAAATTGCAAACGGAATTTCCAACACAGCTTCATATCCAAGAAAGAAAAGGGAAATTAGGGTTAGGAACAGCTTATATTCATGGCTTTAAATGGGCGTTAAAAAAAGAGTATCAATTTATTTTTGAAATGGATTGTGATTTCTCTCATAACCCTGAAGACTTAATTCAATTGTACAATGCTTGTGCTGTTGATGGTGGTGATGTATCAATTGGTTCTCGGTATAAATCAGGAGTAAACGTGGTGAACTGGCCAATGGGAAGAGTCTTGATGTCTTATTATGCTTCTGCTTATGTTCGTTTTATTACAGGAATGGACATTAGAGATACGACTTCGGGATTTAAATGTTATACTAGAAAGGTTTTAGAGACTATTGATTTAAATGCCATCAAATTTAAAGGGTATGCGTTCCAAATTGAAATGAAATTTACGGCTGTTAAACTCGGATTTAACGTAGTTGAAGTACCGATTATTTTTACCGACCGACAAGAAGGTGAGTCTAAAATGAGTGGTGGAATTTTTAAAGAGGCTATCTTTGGAGTTGTCCATATGAAAATAAAAAGTTGGTTTAGAAAATACAAAAGGTAAAGCCTTCCTCAGTCTTACCACAGGAAGGGTATAAAAAAAGAAATTTCAGAATGAACAAGAGCCACAAACTTCTTTGCTGCGAAAGCAGAAATCCATACCATGTATTCTGCTAAAAAAA
Organism: Flavobacteriales bacterium; assembly: GCA_034112225.1. Classification (GTDB taxonomy): domain Bacteria; phylum Bacteroidota; class Bacteroidia; order Flavobacteriales_E; family Vicingaceae. Next base: position 9,701 of record JAWUVT010000052.1, read on the forward strand.
ACAAGCACTGAAATCAACTCAGGGTGACGTTTGTGATTATATTTGCAGGATGGGAACATTAATCAAAAATGCACAAATCGTTAATGAAGGAATCATCTTTAAAGGGCATCTTTTAATAGAGAATGAGCGAATTTCTAAAATCTTTAAAATTGATGATGATCTTTCTGAAATAGAAAAGAAACACGAGGTAAACGATATTAAAAATAACTTTTTACTGCCTGGAGTCATTGATGATCAATGTCACTTTAGAGAACCAGGATTAACACAAAAGGCCAACATAAATACGGAGAGTACTGCAGCTATTGCTGGAGGAACTACTTCTTTTATGGAAATGCCCAACACCGTTCCCAACACTTTAACACAAGAATTACTGCAAGACAAATATGATATAGGAGCAAAAGATTCTTTAGCCAACTACTCCTTTTATATGGGAGCATCTAACGATAATATTGAAGAAGTATTAAAAACTGATCCTAAAACCGTTTGTGGAGTAAAAGTATTTATGGGTTCTTCTACCGGAAATATGTTGGTAGACAACAAAGAAACGCTAGAAGAATTGTTCTCTAAATGTAAGTTATTGATTGCTGCGCATTGTGAAGATGAAACAACCATCCAAAACAACATGGCGGCTTATAAAGAAAAGTATGGAGAGGATGTGCCTATTGAATGTCATCCTGCAATAAGAAGTGAAGAAGCTTGTTATTTGTCTTCGTCATTAGCAATTGAATTGGCGAAAAAACACAATACTCGTTTTCATTTATTCCATTTATCTACCGCTAAAGAACTGAGCTTATTAGAAAACAAAACGCCTTTAAAAGAAAAAAGAATTACTGCTGAAGCTTGCATTCATCACCTGTGGTTTTCTGAGGAAGATTATGAGACCAAAGGTGCGTTTATTAAATGGAATCCCTCGGTAAAAAAAGCTTCGGATAGAGATGCTATTTTAGCCGCGGTTATTGATGGTACAATAGATGTAATTGCCACAGATCACGCTCCTCATACTGTAGAAGAAAAATTAAACACTTATTTCAAAGCGGCTTCTGGTGGTCCAATGGTACAACACGCTTTAGTGGCAATGTTAGAGTTTTACCACAATGACAAAATCACCTTAGAAAAAATGGTGGAAAAAATGAGCCATGCTGTTGCTGATTGCTTTAGAATTGAAGACCGAGGGTATATCAAGGAAGGTTTTTTTGCTGATTTAGTAGTCGTTGACATCAACAACCCTTGGACAGTAGAAAAAGAAAACTTGCTCTACAAATGCGGTTGGTCTCCTATGGAAGGACAAACATTCAAATCTAAAGTCATGCAAACTTTTGTGAACGGACACCTTGTATTTAACATGGGACAAATTGACGAAGATTTTAGAGGGAAAAGAATGACTTTTGATTTTTAAAACGCTGTAGTTTTCATTCATTCTTATTGTAAGTTTCTTCTTTTATCAATTTTTCAAATTCATTAGAATAGCTGCATGTTCCCGTCTTGATCGTAGGATGTTTTTTAGCATAATATGATTCTAACTCTATGTGTCCATTTTCAAACTACATATGGGCTCACACTTAAAAGTTAGTGAGTACAGCAGTATAGAGGGGAGAGCACAAAGGAAGAGGTAAAAGGGATAAGGAAAGCGCTATGCAAATACTCGATGGATCTATACCTATCAATTAACGGTAAAGAGTGAAAAGGTTTTCGTAAAGTACTTTTTGCTAAGGTCCAACACTTATCCATTTTTTATCACACAAGACTATTGTATTTTATCGTCCAAAATCGATACCGTACAAAAAAGTGTGTCTGAAATAACGAATCAATCATCTCAACAAATAAATTTGAAGTAGACTAACACTTTAAATAAAAAGAGAGATGATTGAATTAACAAAAGTACAATTACAAGCAAGTTTAAACAAATTACTGGATCAAGAAAATGGTTTAAGTTCT
>JAWUVT010000053.1:0-7483 GCA_034112225.1 Flavobacteriales bacterium
GCAATAAAAAGCCTCTATTGCCGATTGACAATAGAGGCCTAAATGATTCCTTTTTTATTTTAGTTGAGCATATCCTTCATTCCGAAAGCAGTAATAAAATTAGCATAATCTTCTTTTACATTGGCATTGGCATTTTCAACAAATTTCCCTGTCATCGCATCTACAACTGTTCTTAATGGTCTTTCTCCTTTAGGAGTCTCGATCAATTTAAAAATTGCGTCAGGCACCATCTGAGGGCTTGGTTTCATGGCTTCAAACATTTGCCCCATTCCTTCACTAACCTGCTCGGGAACTTTCGCCAAATCTCCATAACCAGCAGTTATTTCTTGATCTGAACCATATGCAACTTTGCTAAATATTTCAGTAGGAAATGCACCTGGTTGAACCAATACGACATCCACACCTAAAGGTCTTACTTCATAATGCAAGCCTTCTGTTAACCCTTCTACAGCAAATTTGGTACTGTTATAAACCGTCATGAAAGGTGCAGAAAACCTTCCTAAACCACTGGATGTATTAACAATTAAACCCTCTCCTTGTTTTCTCATTTGGGGAAGAACCGCCTTAGTGGCTCGCCAAGTTCCTTTAACATTAACATCAAACATTTTTTCAAGATCGTCATCCGTGTAAGTCTCCGCTAGACATCCACCTAAATATCCTGCATTGTTCACCAAAACGTCCAATCTACCTTCTGACAAAATGATTTTGTCAACGGCACTTTTCACCCCGTTGCCATCGGTTACATCCAATTCTATTACGTTGATTCCATCTATTGCTTGCAATTCTTTTGCTTTTTCAGCATTTCTTCCATCAACATCTCTCATTGTAGCATAAACATGATAGCCTTTTTCTGCGGCTCCCAATGCTGTTAAATAACCAAATCCACTATTCGTTCCTGTAATTAATACTACTTTTTTTGACATAATTATTATTTTTATTTTATGTTTGTTACCCAAAGTTACTAATAATAGTTACTTTTTGTATCAAATGAAAGTAATACGATTTAAAAAGTAGTTACCTTCAAGTAACAAACGTTGAAAACATGAGTTGTAGTAATCCAATATGCCCTTTAACCCAAGCCTTAACTGTAATAGGAGGAAAGTGGAAACCATTAATACTTTATAGATTGCATGGGTCCAATAAAAGATTTGGACAACTTGACGCCACTATCCCTGCCATCTCTAGGAAAGTTCTTACTTCACAGTTAAATGAATTATTAAGAGATCGATTGATAGAGCGAAAAGCATATTCTGAATCTCCACCTAGAGTTGAATATAGTTTAACGAAAAAAGGTGAAGAATTGATCCCCATATTTGGTTCCATTGCCAATTGGGGAAAATATTTGGTTGAAGAATTCAAATCTAGTGCTGAAAAAGAAACAATAAAAGCACCCAACAGCGATGTATCCGAATTGCCGATAGGACAACTCTGAATCACTATTGAGGATTTCAGATGCTCAACAATTCCATCTGGGGAAAGCTAAAATTTACATCTTGCAATTACGCATACCCCCCCGCCCCCTTTAAACATAAGATAAATAGTACTTAACGATCAAGACCAAGTAAAGTTAATTTCAACATTATTTTACCGATACAGAAAATAATCTCCATACTAGCCTTGACATAAGTAGCTTTGAGCAACAAAAAGCTAACACCACTTGAACAATCAAAAGTAAGTGCCAGAAACTGTTGATCAGGAATTGAAGCCTTCCTTCATTCCTTTATTCGTTCATTCACTCCCTCCTCACTCTTGGCAATAACGTTAACGAAAACTACTGCACCAACAACTTACCAGCATAATCCTGTTTTTTATCTCTGTAACGATAAAAATAAATGCCCTTAGACAGATGGCTAACATCTATTTGGTTAGATGATGAATTGATGTTTTGTTTAAACACTTCTTGACCCTTAATATTGAGTAAACGAAAACTACCCGAAGCACTCTCTTTAGGAAGTTCAATTGTAACAATACCGTTGGTAGGGTTAGGAGTTAATAGGCCATCTTTCCAAACACTATCTCTCTCTTCATTATATGTTAAAATTGAAGTGAAATACCCCTTAGTCATTACCTCTCCGGAATTCTTTAATCCAGTAATTATAATGTCAGGACTATTATCTGCATTTACATCAGCAAGAGCTAAAGACGAGTTAAAGGTACTGTCCAATCCTATCATTGTTTCTTCTGTAAAAATTCCCGTTCCATCGTTTGTATATAGATTAATAATTGAGACTCCAGAATTGTCCCTTCCTGTAATAAAAAGATCTTGGTCGTTGTCATTATCGATATCCGTAAATTCGATAGAACTTGAAGTTACTCCATAAAAAGGGGTGCCAAAAACTTCATAAAAATTTCCATTCCCGTTATTCTTGTAGAGTTTGGCAGTAACCTGACTCGATCCTTGGCCTGTAATCATTAAATCTTGATCATTATCTCCATCAATATCTGCAAAAGCAATTGATGAGAAAAAGACCCCCGTAAAAGGAGTTCCGAGTACTTCTGAGAAGAAACCTGTTCCATCATTAGTATATAAAATAGCATTAGGCTCACTTAAACCTAAACCTGTAATCATTAAATCTTGATCATTATCTCCGTCAATATCTGCAAAAGCAATTGATGAGTAAAGGACATCCGTAAAAGGAGTGTTTAAAATCTGCGTAAAATTTCCCGCACCATCATTAATGTATAGTTTCGTTGTTTCTTGCAATGAACTATTTTCTCCTATAATTAAAACATCTTGATCATTATCTCCGTCAATATCTGCAAAAGCAATTGATGAGTAAAGGACACCCGTAAAAGGAGTGTTTAAAATCTGCGTAAAACTTCCTGTACCATCATTAGTATATAGTTTCGTTGTTTCTTGCAATGAACTATTTTCTCCTATAATTAAAACATCTTGATCATTATCTCCATCAATATCTGCAAAGGCAATATTCCCCCAAGCTGTTACCGTAAATGGAGTACCTAAAGCTTTTGTAAACAACCCCATTCCGTCATTAATATATAATTTAGAAGAAATTAAAACATCTTGATCATTATCCCCGTCTACATCTGCAAATGCTACTGACGCTAAAGTTGCATCATCAAAAGGAGAACCAGAAACAAAAACAAAATTCCCTCCCCCATCATTCGTGTATAATGATGCGTAAAATTCTCCTGTAATTAAAACGTCTTGATCGTTATCTCCATCCACATCTGTAAAAGCAATAGAAGAGGAATATACCCCATTGAAACTAGTATTAATTACTTCAGTGAAAATACCTACCCCATTATTAGTGTATAATTTTGAAATACTCTCTAACGAATTATTTTGTCCAGTAATTAAAACATCTTGGTCATTATCATTATCTACATCTACAAAAGCAATAGATGATGACTCAACTCCATCAAAAGGGAGGGCAAAAACTTCCGTAAATATTCCTGTTCCATCATTAGTGTATAGTTTGGAAATATTTGGATTTAAACCATCAGTTCCTGTTATTAGAAGATCTTGGTCAATGTCACCATCAATATCAGCAAAAGCAATAGAGGAACTGTTAACGCCATAAAAAGGAGTTCCAATAACTTCTAAAAAAATACCAGATCCATTGTTGGTATATAGCTTAGCTATTTTTTGGAATGAACTATTTTCACCAGTAATCAAAACGTCTTGATCGTTGTCACCATCTACGTCCACAAAAGCAATAGAAGAAAAATGTACCCCATCGAAAGGTGTATTTATTACTTCTGTAAAAATACCAGCTCCGTCATTCGTATAGAGTTTTGCAATTTTTTGCAAAGAATTACTTTGCCCTGTTATCAACACATCTTGATCACTATCTCCATCAATATCCGCAAAATCAATAGATGAGAACTTTACGCCTTCAAAAGGAGTGTTATTCATTTCAGTAAAAACTCCTGTTCCATCATTAGAGTAAAGTTTTGCAATTCCTTGATTAGAATTATTTATTCCCGTAATCAGAAGGTCTGGATCGGTATCATTGTCTATATCAGCAAAAGCAACGGATGATGACTTTACTCCCTCGAAAGGAATTCCTATTGCTTCAGAATAACTGCCTGCTCCATTATTGATATATAGCTTTGAAATTTCTTGGCCAGAACTATGATACCCAGTAATGAGAACATCTTGATCACTATCTCCATCAACATCTGCAAAAGCAACTGAGGAAGACTGAACCCCTTCGAAAACATCTGTTATTGTTAGATTGTGTGGGTTTAAAGGAAAAGGAGTGAATCCGATTTGAGCATTTAAAAATTGATTTACTAAAAGGAATGCTATGAAAATAAGTAACTTGTTCATTATTTTATAATTTTATTAAAAATAATTATTATCAAGGCATCATCAAAATGCCGATTGTTTAACGGTCATTTTATTGCGAAGAATGAAACACAGTAAAATGAGGAAGCAATCTTATTTTTAAGAGGGAGATTGCTTCATCCTCCCCTCTTCCCTTTTGAATTTTCACTCACTAAAAAAAAATATAAATAGATGACTTAAAGCGTGTTAACTAATTTTTTTGTATTCATTATTGGAAAGCTATCCTTGGGTAATTTTGTAGTTTGCTGCTGAATCGGTGAATAAACAATCGAAATCTTATCTACCCTAAAAAATTTGCAACTCCCTCTCATTTTATAACTCATTTTGATCGCATTATTCATGCACAAAGAAACAGACCCCTAGCAGTTTTAAATGGCCAAACTCCTCTTGCAGCACTTCATGGAAACCTCCCCTGATAATAACTCTTTTAAACACGACATTGTTGAACGGAAAAAACGAATTGCTGCAAATAGAGCTGGCTGTGGTACATGTGAAAGCTGAGCTATGCAAGAGATCTCATTCGCATTTTTCTGAGGTCTTTCTTGTTGCTAAAAGCTAATTGTTGATTGTTGATTGGTGATTGTTGATTGTTGATTGTTGATTGGTCTGTAGCTGAAAGCTACAAACAGCAAATATTTGTTTTATTTGATAACTTCTTTATTTTTAGAAGATTCGAATGCCTTTTTGCTTTGGACTTGGTAAGGCTTTACTTTGTGGGTAATGTTTCGCTTGGGAAACCTCACAAAAATAATTACTTTTAATGGCTTAATAAACGATGTAAAAGCAATAAACAGTTGTCGTTATGAGTAACCAAACACCCCGCTCAGTTATTGCTTTCTTTAATTCAAAATTCAATGATGACGAACTCTTTAATGCTTGTTTTATTTTTTATTTTTTCCAATGTCAGAATTCATGCTCAGCAACTGACCAATGAATCAGAAGTCGACAATTTTATAAAGGCCCAAGTCCATCAAAAAAACATTGCTGGAGCAGTCATATTGGTTGCTCACAATGGTGAAATGATAATGCACAGTGCTTATGGTCATCAGGATCTTGATGATCATATAGCTATGGATACCTCTTCTATTTTTAGAATCTACTCCATGACGAAGCCTGTAACATCACTTGCAGCAATGATGTTAGTTGAAAGAGATTCGATAGCATTGGACGACCCCATTGAAATGTATCTACCAGAGCTCAAAAACTTAATGGTTCTAAAGGATAAAAGGTTAGTAAAAAGTAACACAAAAATAACGGTTAGAGACCTATTAAGGCATACCTCAGGATTTGCTTACGGCCTTGGACTAGGATCTTCCAAGGTAGATAAGTTGTATGATAAAAACCATCCATTATTTGTACGCAACAATGAAGAAATGGTGCAGCGATTGTCTGAATTCCCTTTACAAAACAACCCCGGAGAAAAGTACAACTACAGTATTTCTGTGGATGTTTTAGGGTGTTTAATTGAAAGAGTAAGTGGTGTGAGATTATCCGAATTCTTCAACAAAAACATTTTTGAACCTCTTGAAATGAACGATACTTATTTTAAACTACCCGAATCAAAGGTTAAAAGATTCTGCTCTGTTTATAAAAAGGGCTTGAAACTAAAAGAATCTTACAAAAATTCTGAATTCATACAAGACAGAATGCAATCTGGTGGAGGTGGTCTCGTTTCAACGAGTTCTGACTATTTAAAATTTTGTACCCTTCTCTTAAATAATGGGGTTTATAATAAGGACACATTAATCAGTTCCTCCATCATCGCTGAAATGACAACGAACCAGCTACCTGATGGTGAGGGTGTCTATATGGTGAATAATGATGTAGGGATTGGTTTTGGATTAGGCTTTATGGTGTACATGAAAGAATGGGGTAAGCAAGGTCATCAAGGAGATTATGGTTGGAGTGGTGTAGCGAGTACGCATTTTTATATTTCTCCAAAAGAAAATTTAATTGTGCTAATAATGTCTCAAAAATCTCCCTACTCCAACAAATTAGTAGAGGGGTTAAAACCTATTATATTTGAAGGCTTATCAAATTAGCACAGTCGAGTAGCTGGTTCACTATTTTGAAGCCTTACGGTAACAATACCTCACTTTAATTTACTTTTCGCAGAAAGGATCGCGAAAGAACTGTGCTACACCAACACCATTTATTTAGAGAGAAATCAACAAAGAGCTTACACATTCGTGCTCACTACTCGATTGTTGGTCATTGTCACCATCTACACCTGCAAAAGCTATTGAAGAATATTGTACCCCTTCAATAACCTCTGTAACTGACAGGTTATGTGGGTTTAATGGAAAAGGAGTGAATCTGGTTTGAGTATTTAGAAATTGATTTTCAAAAAAAGGAATCCGATGAAAATAAGTAACTTGTTTATGATTTTATTAAAAATAATTATTATCAAGGGATAATTAAAATATCGATTATTTAACGGTCACTTTTAGGGTAGTTTTGTCCATTTAAAAGGGTAAACAATTCTGATTTGGGAAAGATAATTTAGAGATTTGGGGTCAAGCCTAGAAAGACGTAAAACGGTATTTCATTTTAACTAATTTTTCAGATAATGGAATAATATCGTTCACTTCAATGTGATCCATAAGCAACGAGCGTCTACTTTCTGACACCTAAAGTATAACTTCCTATCCCCTAAGGGATGCCAATTCCTTAGGGGTATTTAAGTTACAAATAAGGATTAACAAAGGGGCACAAAAAACGTTTTCAAAGAATAGATGCTCTCCATTTAACTTTATATAATAAAAGCAAGGGTAAATGTTTGATCTGAGGCACGATCATGTCACTGCTAATTACTCCCTAAACGAAGAGGGGATCTCCAAACACAGTTCACAGTGTAAACCCTGTGCCTTGCAGTTTAATTGATACTGATTATTCTACAATAAAAGGTGGAAAACGAACTGAAGTAGCTCCAACAATATTAGAGCTACTCAGCGATTATCTTCTTAAAGAAATGACCGGAGATATCCCTATTTAATCAAGTTTATATTTCCTGACGAATCATAAATAATATTCTCATAGCATTTTACATAAACTTTATAGACATAAACTGCTGTAGGAATCTCTTCTCCTATTAAATCACCATTCCATCCGTTGTTCATATTTTCTGTCTGAAAATTTAATTCTGCCAATCTATTATAAATCAACAAT
>JAWUVT010000054.1:0-31355 GCA_034112225.1 Flavobacteriales bacterium
AAAAGTAGTTGATAAAGAACTTGATGTAACCCCATCAGTTATAGACATATTTGCGCCACTATTTGAAGCCGTAAGAATGGTCACTGGTGCTCCTCCATTAATTGCAACCGTAATTAAAACACCATCACCAGTATCAAAACTTCCATTGTTAGCACCAAATAAACCATAAAATATTATTTCTCCTGAGTTTGAAGCATCAATTGGTCCAAGGTTAACCTCTAGACTAGGACTAGTATTACCTGTCGCAGCATCTACATCTTGAAAAAAGAAATGCTGATCATCCCCACCATCAGCAGAACCTCCAGTCCAACAATTATCAAAATCAAAATAATTCTTAGAAGAACTAAAACAAGAATAACCATTACTTCCATAGCCATTTGAGGCTGTCAAACTATCAGTATCATTAAAACTCTCTCTCTTAACCACTGTCTGCCCGTTAGCAAGATTAGCTAGTGCAAAAAACAACCCTAAAGTGAATGCTGCAGGCAGAAAAAGAGACCCCATTGAAAACGAACTGCCTAAAATAGACTTAGGTATCAGAAAAGGAAAATATTTAATTCTGTTTTGTCGCATAATTACAGTATTATAAATTGATATGGAGTAAATATAACGGTAATCGATCAAAAAAGAAACTACTTTATTACACCAATATAAAAAGTCTGAATATAAAAATGTAATTTTACTTTCATGAAACAGGAGCCCTTATTTGACTTGGTGAATTCGCTGACCATGTCAGAGAAAAGATTTTTTAAAATCTTTTCTAAAAGACACATTATTGGAGAGAAAAATGAATACTCTCTTTTGTTCGATTACATTGATAAAGAAACAGATTTAAGCAACGAAAAACTTCTCAATCAGCCTTTTGTAAAAAATGTATCGGCAGAAAAAAACTACCTGTACCGGCTAATTTTAAAAAGTCTGAATTCATTTCATTGTCAGAATTCTGACATCCGAAAGATCTATGACAACTTAATAAGTATAGACATTCTCTTTAAAAAAGGATTGTATTCTCAAGCTTTAGAGATTGTTTATAAGGCCCATAAATTGGCCAAAAAAAATGAGCTCCTTCGTCAAGAACTTTTATTAACTGAAATAAAAGAGGAACTTTTACTCAAAGATCAGCAGTACCTCCAAACCTTAGAAATTTTTAAAGAAGATGACCAATTGATCCACTTGATCAAGAACTTACTTTCTATGCGTGAGCTCACTACCAAGGGGTATCATGAGAATCTTTCTAAAGGAGTGATTAGAAATGATGAAGACTTATTGCCTTTTGCTGAAATCTTAAAGAACGAAATTGTAAGTGACGAAAGCAAAGCGTTAACTGCCAGAGCTCGTCTCCACCAAATATCGGTACAACTCACCTACAACATGGTGGCAGGAAACAATGAGCAGGTGCTAGAATTTGTGAACCAAATTATTAAACATTACGATTCGCATCCGCATTTAATTGACTATACTCCTATTGGTTATGTGAGCTCTAACTTTATTAAAGGAAGCGCACTACTCGCTTCCAACAAGATGAAGGAGGTCAAGATGCTCATCAAAAAATACAGTAAGATAGAGGAAATTGATTCGGTTCAAAAATCACAAAAAGCCCTTTCTAGTTTGTTTTTCTATAAAAACATTTTATTGCTCCAGGTTGACCAATCTGTAGATCTTGAGGAAATGGAAAAGGGAATTCCAAAACACGAACCTTTTATTGGTAAGCCTCAATTGTATGATTTATACTTCCACATGAGCCTCTCTTTTTTCGCACAAGAAGACTTTAAAAAAGCATTAAAATGGTCCAATGAAATCTTAAATGATTTACAATTTAAGTCTCGTGAAGATTTTTTAAACACCATCAAACTCATGAACTTACTCATCCACTTTGAATTGGGTAATGATTTTACCTTAGAATACCTTTCTAAATCGACCAACAACTTTTTAAAACGAAAAAGTAGGTTGTTTAAGGTCGAGAAATTATTGATCAAGTTCTTTAGCCGATATGAATCTTATGCCGCAAATGGACATTCAAAGGCTGAATTAGAAAAGTTAGCCGAAAAGCTAACCCTCTGTAAAGAAGACAAGTACGAGAGGAAGGCTTTTCATTATTTTGATTACCTCAAATGGGTTAAGCAAAAAATTTAAGGAAAGGATTCGATCTTCGCTAACAGAACGAGGGCATTGCTCTTTAACCGAGAAATTGGAGATATCCGTAGAAAGAGGTTAACGAACTCAAGGGTGTACATCCAACGAATTGAATGAACCTGAAATTAAATGAACTGAAATTTATTGATCTAACTTTTAATTTTCTATATTTGTCAACTAATTACAATAAGCCATGAACACATTTAACAATAGCTTTTTTTATTACTATTCTATCACCTAGAACGGAAAGCTATTCTTATACTACACTATTTAAAAGCCTTTCCAACACTGGAAAGGCTTTTTTTATACAACAAAATTGAATAATAATAATAATAATAATAACTGAACACCGATTGCTTAGCGCCAATACATTTACGCCAAGCAATAATTTTTAATATTTTAACCCATGAAAATAGCGATACAAGGGATTCAAGGATGTTTCCACCAAATAGCAGCCAATAATTATTTTGGTTATCCTATTGATGTGTACCCTTGCCTTTCTTTTGATGTACTTATTGACAGTGTTCTTTCCCAGAAGGATTGCGACCTCGGCATCCTAGCCATAGAAAATTCAATTGCGGGAAGCATTCTTCAAAATTACAAACTGTTGCAAAAAAGTGGTTTACAGATTATTGGTGAAACCTACTTAAAGATTGAGCAAAATTTAATTGTTCCAAAAGGAATGAGTTTGTCGGAAATTAAAGAAGTTCATTCTCATCCTATGGCCATTTACCAGTGTGATGATTTTCTAAAATCCATACCTAGTGCCAAGCTTGTTGAAATGGAAGATACGGCTTTGGGTGTAAAAGAACTAGGAATTGATCTTCACCTTAAAAAAGCGGCAATAGGCAGTCGTCTTTCTGCAGAAATTTATGGCCAAGAAATTTTGAAGGAAGCGATCCAAACGAACAAAAAAAATTACACACGCTTTTTAGTCATCAGTAAAGCAGCAACTTCAACTTTAGAGGAAACTAATAAAGCTTCTATTTACCTTCAAATAAAGCATGAAAAAGGAAGTTTAGCCGAGGTATTATCCCTAATCGCTAATGCAAACATCAACCTCAGCAAACTTCAATCTTACCCCATTTTAGGTTCTGATTGGGAATATTATTTTCATTTAGATTTAGCGTATGAAAGCTATGTAGATTTTCAAAAAATGATTTCAACCATTACCCCGCACACCAGTTCAATAAAAATATTAGGCAATTATAAAGCAGGAAAACGATGAGTATACAAACAGCCGATAGAATAGCTTCTGTTCAAGAGTATTATTTTTCTAAAAAAATGAGCGAAATATCCCTTTTAAATGAGGCGGGTAAAGCCATTATCAATTTAGGCGTTGGCAGCCCAGACTTGCCTCCCGACCGAACGATTATTGAGGCGTTGATTGCTTCTGCACAAAATCCTAAGCACCACTCCTACCAAAGCTACAAAGGAATTTTTGCACTAAGAGCTGCAATTTCTAATTGGTATAAATCCATTTACAATGTATCGTTGGATGCGGAGAGAGAGGTCCTTCCTTTATTGGGATCAAAGGAGGGGGTTATGCACATCAGTATGACGTACATTAATCCTGGAGATGAAGTTCTCATTCCTGATCCATCTTATCCGACTTATGTTGCGGCTACACATTTAGCGGGCGGAAAAGTGGTGAAATACCCCCTAAAAGAAAGTGAAGAATGGCACCCTTCTGTTTCAACTATTGAGGCGTTAATTACTCCAAAAACAAAATTGATTTGGATGAACTATCCAAACATGCCAACAGGACAACAAACGAATTTAAGGTTATTGTCTGCGGTACTTGATTTAGCGAAAAAGCACAACATTTTGGTGTGTAATGATAATCCTTACAGCCTTACTTTAAATGAGCAACCTTCGAGTATTTTTCAAATTGAGGGCGCTCAAGAAATTGCCTTAGAATTGAATTCCTTGAGTAAATCGCACCACATGGCGGGCTGGAGAATGGGCTGGGTTTCTGGAAATGAGCAACGTATTGAGGAGATTTTAAAATTTAAAAGCAACATGGATTCGGGTATGTTTTTACCCATTCAACACGCTGCTATTGCAGCACTAGAATTGGATTCTTCGCACATGGACAAGAACAACAAAATCTATTCTAAAAGAAGAGCATTGGCTTGGGAATTGTTGGATGCGCTGTCCTGTTCTTATGTTAAAAAACAGGTAGGCATGTTTGTTTGGGCAAAAATTCCTTCTTCCATTTCGGATGCTGCAAGCTACTCTGATAAGATTTTGTACCATGCCAATGTATTTGTTACTCCAGGATTCATATTTGGTGAAAACGGAAGGGAATACATTCGAATTTCCTTGTGCAGTAAAGAAGAGGTGTTAAAAGAAGCCATTAGAAGAATTAAAAAAATGAGGATATGAGAGTAACCATAGTCGGTTTAGGTTTAATGGGCAGTTCCTTAGCGCTTGCGTTAAGAGCCACTGGTTTTTGCCAGCATCTTGTTGGTGTGGACAATAACCCTAAGCACTGCGAAGAAGCAATGGAGCTGAGCATTGTTAACGAAATACAGGAGTTAACGGCAGCTGTTTTAAGGGCTGATGTAATTCTTGTAGCCACACCTGTTGCGGCATCCATTCACCTTATTGAGGCTATTTTAGACTTGATTTCTGAGCGTCAAATTGTAATTGATTTGGGTTCAACAAAAAAGGAGTTATGCCTTCATTTTCAGGCGCATCCAAAAAGAGCTCATTATGTAGCTGCTCATCCAATAGCGGGAACAGAAAACTCGGGGCCAACAGCAGCAGTTGGTAATTTGTATGAAAACAAAAAAGTAGTGGTTTGTGAGCGAAATAGAAGTTCAGCCAATGCATTAGCTATCGCTTTAGAAATGTTTAAGGCACTGAAAATGTCTACCGTTTTTATGACACCCAAAGAACACGATAAGCATTTGGCTTACATCTCTCACCTTTCTCATATTTCTTCTTTTGCATTAGGGTTAACGGTATTGGACTTGGAGAAGGATGAGAAGAACATTTTTAATTTGGCAGGGAGTGGATTTTCTTCTACTGCAAGGTTAGCTAAAAGTTCTCCTGCAATGTGGAACAGTATTATTGCACAGAATAAAGAGCATGTTTTGCCAGCTTTGGATGCCTATATCCACCACTTAAATGAATTTAGAAGAGATATTATTAGCAATGACGAAGAAAAGCTGACCTCAAAAATGGTAGCAGCAAACAGCATCAGACGAATCATAAAATAAGTTATTATGAAAAGAGTACAATCAATAAATTCAACGTTAAACAGCCACGATAAGTCTCCCATCATCATGAGTGGTCCGTGTAGTGCTGAAACTGAAGAGCAAATGTTAGCGACTGCTATAGCGCTAAAAAAAACGAACAAAGTACATGTTTTAAGGGCTGGAATATGGAAACCTCGAACTAAACCTGGGAATTTTGAGGGGATTGGTGTTGCCGCATTAAAATGGTTAGCGCAAGCCAAAAAAGAAACGGGCCTAAAAACAGCTGTTGAAGTGGCCAACACCAAACACGTGGTCCAAGCCTTAGATCATGGTGTGGATGTTTTATGGCTTGGCGCTCGAACAACCGTAAATCCCTTTTCTGTTCAAGAAATTGCAGATGCCTTAAAAGGTGTAGAGACTACTGTGCTTATCAAAAACCCAATCAATCCGGATTTATCGTTATGGGAAGGGGCCATTGAAAGAATATTAAACAGCGGAATAAAAAATATTGGGGTGATACATCGTGGATTTTCTCAATACGGAGCGTCTAATTACAGAAATCCTCCCAACTGGCAAATTCCTATTGAATTGAAAAGAAGATACCCTGAATTGACCATGATCTGTGATCCGAGTCACATTTGCGGAAATACGGAAGGTTTACTCAATGTATCTCAACACGCATTAGATTTAAATTTTGATGGAGTGATGTTAGAATCCCACATCAATCCTACTGCAGCGTGGAGCGATGCGAAACAACAAGTCACTCCTACTCAATTAGAGGAATTACTCCAGCAACTGGTAATCCGAACGCCAAAACAAATGGTTACTAAAAAAACGGGGGAACTGGCTCTTCTTCGACAAAAAATCAATGTAATTGATGATGAGTTATTAGATGCTTTAGCCAAACGAATGGAAATTTCTACTCAAATTGGTGTGGTAAAGAAAAAGCAAGGAATGCAAATCTTGCAAACCAAAAGGTGGGATGAAATCTTAGCAAAAAGCATTCTTGATGGCGAAAATAAAGGGCTGTCAAAAACCTTTTTAATTAACTTTCTCTCTGCGATTCACTTAGAGTCTATCGACAAACAAAATAAGATTATGAACGACAAAACAAGGGCTTAATTCCCGAATGGATTGGACAAGGCTTGGCTTCTTTCGAGCGGCCAAGCGGGTTCAATTTTCTAGGAATTAATCTACCACGAAGTGAGGTCCTAGGCTTTGAGATAATTTACGCTCGTAATCTTCTTGTAACCATTTTAAGTAGTTGTCGGTACTTTTACAAATCGAGTAAGAGTATAACCGAATTCGATAGGCGATCTGATCTGTTAACAACTCCGCCAACACTCGCGCATCCATAATGTCCTCACTATTGTCTACACACATTTTTGTATGCTGAGCTAGAGAACGTTCTAGAACTACCTTAGATCTTTCTCCGTCTTTGATGGATTGTTTATACACCTCTTGAACGTTAAACTCTATATTTTCTGATTTCGGAAACTGAGCCCGAACGTCTGCTGGCATTTTATATTTAAAATTCCGTTCAATCTCTATGTCCTGAATGATGTTTTCTAAATAAAAATCAGGTACTCTAAAAATCTCATGCCAATCCATAGCCCCATTCCAAGGTCCAAAACGAGCCACGTTATTTCCTAAATCCAAAATGGTAAACGTTTTTTTATTTGGCAACACACGAGAGCCACGACCTATCATTTGAAAGTAAAGGGTTAATGATTTTGTGGCTCTATTTAAAATAATTGTTTCAACTGTAGGCTCATCAAATCCTGTGGTTAAGATTCCTACAGAGGTTAAAATAGCATTTGGGGTTGTTTTAAACCATTCTAAGATTTCCTTTCTTTCTAAGGGAGAGTTCTTGTTGTCTAAATGCTTAATGATATATCCCGCTTTGGTAAAAGAATCAAATACTCCTAAAGAGGTATTAATCCCACTATTAAAAATTAAGGTCTTCTTTCCTTTTCCGTTTTCTTCATAGGCATGAATCAACTTCTCTAGCATCGGATCATCTCCATACAGTAAATCGGAAGAACGAACGGTGTAATCTCCATTGGCTCCAATTTTTAAAGAACTTAAACCCACATCATAACAATAGGTTGTTGGGGAGGACAAAAACCCGTTATCGATAAGGTAACCAATCGATTCTCCAACAATTAGTTCATTGTAGTTTTGATACATGGGCAACTTCACGTTAGAACTTAACGGTGTTGCAGTAACGCCCAAGATAACGCACTCTTCAAAATAATGAAATAGTTTTCTAAAAGAGTTAAAGTGTGCCTCATCAACAATCACCATCCCAATGTTATTGATGTCAATCATATCATCTTGCAAGCGATTATTCAAGGTTTCTACCATGGCAACAAAGCAGGTATATTCGTCTTGATCTGGTAACTGCTTAATTTTACTGTTAATGATTTTGTTTTTTACAGCAAACCCATTTAACATGGAAGAGGTTTGTTCACACAACTCAATTCTATGGGTAAGAATTAATACCTTTTTCTTTTTGGTTTCTATATATCGGCTTGCGATTTCAGAAAAAATAACGGTCTTCCCTCCTCCTGTTGGCAATTGATAGAGTAAATTGTAATTATCGGCATTATTTTCTAAGGTTGAAAAAATCTTGTCCATCCCACTTTTTTGGTAATCGTAGAGTACCTTTTTTTTAATTGTAGGAACTGAATTTTGTATTTCTTCTGACATATATCTTAAAAAAAAATGGGTTGCAAATTTAGACATAATTAATCCGTAAACAACCTTAACTTCGAGTTTCTTGCAAAGAAAAAAAATAGTATTCATTTGGAAGTTAATGGAAAGAAAAGTGGGGACAAGTTGTCCGCAGGAAACAAAGTTCAGGGAAGCGAAACGTAAGTTCATTGAGATTACTCAGGAGTTTCCTAATCAATTCTTCAACAGGCTCAGGATGATATCTCAGAATGACATTTATAAGTGCTCTAATGTTAAGGAGATTCTCCTAGTGATCGTTATCCTATTGTAACTTATTTAGAGCGATGAGACTGCTTGGTTTTCTTGAAAAAAGAAAATTCGCAATGCCATACAAACCAACCTTTTTCCTGCAGAAAACAACTTACTCATTACGCCTTCACGATCCTTACTACTGCCTCCAAAGATGGTCTTCATTTCTCTGGCATTGTCCAGATACATTCAACTGCCTGCTTCTGCAACTACGGTTTCTTGAGGGTCTAATTCTACCTCAACACATTACATGTCATCGCCAATAATTTTGTAATCGATTTCGTGTGCGCTCATCTTCGTTATTTTTTTGCTATCCTTCCCAACTTCTGGTTTCACAGGAAGTAATGATAAAACAGTACAGTGCTAATGGTTACTTTTCTAAATTTTTAAATATTTCTTGAAATTCTTCCCAGAATTTGTGCAACCCCACCATCTTTTTTTCAAAAAATTGAAAGGTCTTTTTCCAATCTTCTTTTTTATAAACCGATACATTTTCTAATTCACAGGAGATGGAACAAGCGGGTTGGTTAAAGTTATTAAAGCTTTGGGCTTCCCAAATCAAATCTTTACCCACAGTACTTTCAATAACTTTTTTCAACTCTAAAAACTGCTCGTAAAACAAGGCTCTAATGCCCTCATCTGCATGTTGAATTTCAATAGAGAACTTGGCTCTTTTGGGGGTGATGTCTAACCTAAAGAATACATCTTTTACATTTGATCGGTAATTGACCCAACGCAACCTTCCTAATCTTTGGTTGTATTTTTTCATGTACAATCCGAAAGCATTCCAGAATTCTTCGTTAAATTGTTTTTTTTCGGCTTTACTAAACATTGTTTTAAGGTGCTAGATTTTGAGAGAATAGATAAAAGACTTTATAAGCTTACAAATATAATGATGAGAGTTGAGTATTGGGTGGTGAGTTATAAAATGTTATTTTTGATTTTTAACTAGTAGAAAAAAAATATGAAATTAATTTCTTGGAATTTAAACGGAATAAGGGCAGTTGCTAAAAAAGGGTTATTTGACAAAATTGAAGAAATGAATCCTGATGTGATTTGTTTTCAGGAAACCAAAGCGCAAGATGATCAGGTTGCAGAAACCTTAGATGGTTTGGAAGGGTACTACTCCTACTCTAATTCTGCGGTTAAAAAAGGGTATTCTGGAACGGCAATTCTTTCTAGGGTTGAACCAATTAGTGTAAGTTCAGATATTGGTATGGAGGAGCATGATCAGGAAGGACGAGTGCTGACTGCAGAATTTGACAATTTTTACATGACAACGGTTTATACACCCAACTCTAAAAATGATTTATCTCGTTTACCGGACAGACAAAATTTTGATGCTGCTTTTTTAGTTTACTTAAAAGCTTTAGAAAAGAAAAAGCCTGTTGTTGTTTGTGGTGATTTTAATGTGGCGCACAAAGCAATCGATTTAGCTCGACCAAAACCAAACTACAACAAGAGTGCAGGTTTTATGCAGGAAGAAATTGATGGCATGGACAATTTTGTTGGTGCAGGGTTGTTGGATACGTTCAGACACCTACACCCCGAAAAAGCGGAAGCTTACAGTTGGTGGAGTTACCGTGGTGGTGCTAGAGATAGAAATGTGGGCTGGAGGATTGATTATTTCTTAACTAGCGAAGCAATCATCAAGAATGTAAAAACGGCAAGTATTTTAACTGAGGTTCACGGATCGGATCATTGTCCGGTGGAGATTGATGTAGAATTTTAGCCCAACAGCCAGACAACTGTTTTTACTTTTACAAGCCTACAGTATTTTAGCGCTATGAGCTAGGATAACTCTTTTTTTACACACTCATTCCATCCCTCTAATGTGTCGCACTGAAATAGATTGAGAGCTTTCTAGAAAAATTAATTTAAACCGTAAAGAGATCCTCTTCAGTTTCCCGCATATAAAATTAGGAATTTTCATAGCTAAACTCAACTGCGGTCTTTTAGGATGATAAACGTAAATAGATTCGTTGACAATGCTCTAATCCCTTTCTTGTATTAGATTTTCCTTCCAGAAACGCTTGTTATCAGATTCCATTAACTCTTTCAGTTAAAGCCTTTTCTAGAACAATCCTCCGATATAAGAAGCTTATTTATTAGTTGTTCATCAGTTAATAATTCGCCAAACACTTCATCTATTGGTTTGGGTTTTCTATTCTTTTTTTGGCTTGGGCACAGAATAAATTATTGGGTTGCTCCAGTCTAAGTCCCCTTATTTTAGCAACCCTACCAAAGCTGCACCTCTATCTTGTACACCATAAGTAAATTGTGCTTACTTATACCTCATCGCTCCTTTTTCTACGAGAGAAATCACAGCCAATTTAAAGCCAAAATTATAATCAAGTTGAATACGTTTCTTCTTGATCTTTCATACTTCCTTCATCAATTAGTCGGTATTGTGTTATTTTTTCAGAACGGGAGCATATTGAATTGACTTCAACAATATCTTTTTTACTTTTCTATTACTTGCCACTTCTTTATTTGATTCTATAACTTAAAATCCCTATAAAAAGGGAGGGAATGATTACATAAAAGGCTTTATGTTAGAGGATAATTCTAAAAAAAATATTATGAAAGAGGAAACCACTAAAAAAAAATCAGCTAACACTCTTAAAAGTCGCCCTACGAGTGGCACTAATAATTTGTGTTTAATTCATGCCATATTTGGTGATGAAATTGATGGTAATAATGAGATAATTAGTAGCATTGCTGACAATAGATTAAAAGAATGCCATGATTTTGCTATTCAGCAGATAAACACGCAGATAAACGGATTAGCTCCACCATATGACGAGTTTACAGAATTTGTTAAAAATCAGCATTGGAGTGACATTTTAACTTACTTACAAGAAAAGAACTCCCAGATAGAAGGAATAACCGATGATCAATATAATTGCCTTTTACAGCATCCAAACATAATGGGTTTTATAAATGATATTATAAAAGATAAACATACTGAATATATAGGAACAACAGATAGCGATTTTAAAAATCTTACCCTTGAAGAACAATCAAAACGGATAGAATTCATTAATAAACAGATCTCAAGATACCTTACGTATAACCCCAAAGATATAGTAAAGAAGGTTTTAGAACAGGCAGTTAGGGATCTTCAATTTGAAGGAGTAGGCAAGATGCAGTCTTACATTCCACTTGGAAACTTTATTGCTGAGCAGTTTAAAATGAATCTTAAATTTTTAAGACCTCCAGCAGTAAATCAAATAAATAATGTTGAATATATTTATTCTAAGGGCAATTCAAATGATTTAACTGAGATCTACTATGATGGAAAAGTTCATTTCAGCAAAATGATGAACGATGATGATTATAACAAATTAATTCCTAATAAGCAGTCCACTGTTCCTAAAAACGAATTAACAACCAATAAAAAAGGAAGTAATAAGAAAAGCGAAACTACTGCACAAAAATCACCCGATGATCAAGAACGAATATTGGCATACCTAATCAGAGAAGAAGTTCTTGATCTCCAGAAAAATATAAGCTCTAGTAATCCTAAAAAAAATGAAGCATTAAGAGAGGACCTAGCCAAAATTGTTGCTTACGGTAATCAACCAATAAAAGATCTAGTTTCAAATAAAACAGGCCAGCAAGACGTCCCAGAATTTTTAGACCCGTTAATTGATGCTTTATTTTATGAAAATCACACAACTCTTGTAAACGAAACCATCATCACTGAAAACCCAGAGTTATATGAGAAGAGAAAAGGAGACATTACACCGACACCAATTGTAAATTTTCCACTTACAAACACCAATCAGGAGACCAATTTTTCTGACCTGATTTTGGAGTTTCAGAAACATGAAACTATAGATGACGATAACAAGCTAAAAGTCAATAAGATAGGTAGCGAAATTGAAGATCAGGTGAGGATTATAAAACAATTACAGATCAATGTTCCAGAAAATCGCATTGAGCTTGTTTTTAGCCTCAAACGTTTTCAATTTGATGTAGAAACTGACATCACATCAAAAATTACGAGCAATGTCATTTTCAACAACCTACATTTTAACCAAAAACAATACGAAATAACCGCTTTTATTTGGCATAAAGGCATTCTCCGTGGTGGACACTACAAAGCTTACATAAAAGAAAATATAAATGGTTGGCATTGCTACAATGATGAAAAAGTATCAAAAGTGGATGACGTTAACTTATTAATAGCTATGCAAGAAGCCTATGTAGTTAAATATACACTCTTAAATGAAAAACTTCCAGCCCCCCAAACAGGAACATTAAATCTTCATGGGGCATTTGGTAACAGATGCTGGATGAATGCTTCCTTTGCTTTTGTAAAATCATTTACCTCGATCAGTAAAACAAACAACATCAATAGCAATTTAAATATTGATAAAATAATCGAAAGAAATAAGGTGTTGAATTCTTTTACTTACACAAATCAGCAAGAAGAAGAAGAAGAAGAAGAAGTAGAAGTAGAAGAAGAAGAAGAAGAAGAAGAAGAACAGAGTTTTTATCAAAATATCAATACCGTTAAATACCTGGGAGACATAACGGATAAAACTGATGAGCTATCAAAATTACGTCTAAATCCCAATCATTTTTTATTCAAAGATCAGTTTCTTGAAGAACATGAATTAGAAGTATTTTTCAAACAGAACGATGATATTCAGAAGATTTATTATGAGCTAAAAAAGGATAAACCAAACATTAGCGAAGCGAATATTTCTAAAATTACCAACTTAACAAAAACTGTTTTTAAAAGCTTCGAAAACCATGATGGCTACAAAAACATTAAAATTTGTGATATACAATTAAAGGATATACTATCCAAGAGTGGTATTACATATCTTATTTTCCCATTAGATCTATACATTAATTACCTAGCTACATGTAGCAAAATTCAACAAGATATAATTACAGAAAAAAACAAGAACACATTAAGTAAAGATCTAGAAAGAAACTTCCGTACTGTCTTCAATGTAGATTTAGATGTTTGCCATGGTGGCATTGGGTCTGCTTTTATGGCAGCCATGTGTGGAGGAGTTACAACCAGAATCATTGATGATTTTTCTAGAAAATATTCTTCATACATACGAAATGACTACCAAATACATTTGCGCCCGTTTCTTCACAACATGTTTATTAAAAAAAATGAGGATCCTTTCCAAAACCCTATTCAGAGCTATCTTACCAGAGAAGAATT
Organism: Flavobacteriales bacterium; assembly: GCA_034112225.1. Classification (GTDB taxonomy): domain Bacteria; phylum Bacteroidota; class Bacteroidia; order Flavobacteriales_E; family Vicingaceae. The sequence goes on from JAWUVT010000054.1 coordinate 13,519, forward strand.
ACTTGGTTTAGTTAAAAAAATTGCCTCAAGTAATTTCACTGATATTGTCATCAATGAGGTTCTGGAGATGGTGTTTCCAATATTAGATCGTCTCTCAGCTGGTAAAAATGATGCGAAAAAAGCAGCTTCATTTATAGAGTCTCTACAAAAAATATCTAAAGATTATTATTTGTTTATCACCGGGACACTTGATTTGCTCCAATTCGTAAATTACAATGAGCATATGTTTATAACATCCATAAAAAATAAACAAGAGATTACTCAGGAAATAATACACCAATTATCTAGCTCCAAAGATTCAAGTCCACCACTCCTTATTCATAAGACGGATATAGATGAAGGTAAAATAGCTGAACTTATTACCTTATCTTATCTAGATAAACCCCTCTATTCTTTCAATAAATCTTTGGAATTTGGAATTTTAGATACAAGTAACCAAATTACTGAAACAACTCTAGAGAAACTAATAGATAAGAATTGCAGCAGTAAAAGATTTAAAGAATTTGCCCTAGAAAAGTTAAAGAGCGCAATAGAAAAGTATAAAGCACCAACAAATGTTAATAACATCAATAGCTTAACATCATTAATTAATAATGGCATTCCGTTAGAAAATCTAAAAAAAATAATACCCAATTTAAATGATACTAATTTAAAAGGATATAGATTCTCCATCTCATCTCTAGCTAAGCATCCAGAATCGGATAAAATTATTAAGTACTTCGTACAAAATAAAATTGATCCAGATGAAGCAGAAGTACCTAATTTTAAACAGTTAGTTGACACAAGAAATGTTAGGTTTATAGACTGTTTATATAAAAACTATCCTGCCTATTTTTCTAATAAAAGTTTGTTTAAATTTTTAAACCTCCGTCAAGCTTCTACATCAGTTTTACTAGCAAGAATTGAATTTATTGAGTCGATGTGTGATAAAATTGATACTCTTAATGACCAATCCGTGATTAAAAAGATGACTGACATTATTATTGATAGTGAGTTGATTCATATTATTCTGCAAAAAAAAGCAGTTAATCAGTCGCACATTCGTTCATTCAGTAAAGTGTTAAAATTCTTAAAAAATGAAGATTTAATTGCATTTCTTTCTAAAGATTCAATTAAATCATTTACTACCTCAGAAAATAGGGATGTAAAAAAAGCCTTTCATATATTAGCAAACACACATCCAGAGGAGCTTGTTAATATTATTGAAAAATTGGTGGAAATGGAAATTGAAAAAGAAAAGCTCCAGAAAGTACTGCAGAAAGTACTGCAGATGACTGATAAAAATAAAGAGAGTCCCTTATCTATTTTAGCAAATAAGAGTAGTGAGGAGTATTTGAAAATCATTAGATTGGTAGATCTAGTAGAGAATACTAAACCTTACTTATCATTACTCCTGTATTCGGTAGAAAAAGCTCCAAACCAGTTTTTAGATACTATCAAATGGTTGATGAATGATGATAAATCATTTGACAAAAAGAAAATCAAAGAAATACTGCATATGACCTCTCGTAATAGTAGCTTAACAGCCATTGAGACCTTACAGATTTTTTATGCTAAAAATATAAACCCTTTTTATAAAATAATTGATTTCCTGAAAAAAAATGAGCTAGTAGAATTCTCAACATCAATGGAGGACGTTTCACATTTGGCAGCTGCCAATCCAACTGTTTTTTTAAGAAATCTTAAAGATGACAATAAGTATATATGGCTATGTCGACTGGATATCAAAAATACAGAACGAACAACACCCTTACATATTATTTCGGAAGGAAAGAACCCCCAAATATTTAATGAAGCTATTCAAGTTCTGGTAAAAAAGGCATTATCAGCAAAAGACGACTTCTTGCTAGAGAAAATTCAAGTATTACTGACGAAAACTAATATAGACGATTTAACAGCCTTACATCTTCTGGCAAAAAAGTATCCAAAAGGGTTTCTTGACACGATTACATTTATGGCAAATCACGGTGCATTCGATAGATCATCCAAAGGATGGATCAAATTCGAAAAAAGTAATTCTAAAGATCGATTGACAGTAGAAGATGGTTCACCTTTGATGATTAAATGGCTAAAGGACGCAATGCCATACCCTATGTTGGGAGAAGATAATCCTCATGGATTTACACCTTTACATTATTTGGCAGAATTTGGTTCAAATCTGTTTAATTCAACTCTTGAAATTCTGATAACTAATGGCAAGGAGGGGCTCATCCATTTGTTAGAGAAAAAGTCAAAAAATCAGCTATATCTCTACCCAAAAGGATCAACAGCCTTACATATTTTGGCTAAAAAAAATCCAACCGAGTTTCTTAACACTATTAGAAGTCTAGAAAAAGGAGGCTTATTCCTCAATTCACAACAGTATGATGATCTCTTATATTCTTCTAGAGCTGAAAGAGAACACGATGAGTTTTTCAAAAAGAGTTACCCTATATTGCAGGTCCTGGATATAGATGCAAAGACACCTTTACATTATTTAGCAAAATATCCAGATCAGTTTAGCTTAACTATTGAAATTCTGAAGAAGATACCTAGGACAGGGGTAAGTTTAAAAGAATTATTACAGATAAAATCTACCCCTAAAGAAGAAACCTGCATTGATTTATACAACGCAAATTTAAAAAAAACACAGGAAAATCAAAAAAAAATCAATAAATAAACCTGTTGATGTGGCTGTCAGTCAATGAATCATAATGATTAACAAAAAAAGCCGAACAAGAAATCTTGTTCGGCTTTTCTATTTAAGAATTTTACAACTTATTTAAACTCAGCAATCGTTTTTGTGATGATAGAAACACAATCTAATAATTGCTCTTCCGTCATGACTAAAGGTGGCGCAAAACGAATAATGTTACCGTGTGTTGGTTTTGCTAACAATCCGTTATCTCTTAACTTCATACAGATGTCCCAAGCAGTAGAACTGTCTTCAGTATCGTTAATTACGATGGCATTTAACAAGCCTTTCCCTCTCACTAGTTTTACTAAATCGTTGGTTTCAATAAATTGGTTCATTTCAGAACGAAACAATTGCCCCATTTTATCAGCATTTTCAGCTAATCTTTCCTCTTTAACTACTTCTAAGGCCGCCATAGCAACTTTAGCAGCAACGGGGTTCCCACCAAAAGTAGAACCGTGCTCTCCAGGTCGAATTACGTCCATAATGTGATCGTCTGCAAAAACTGCAGAAACTGGATAAACTCCTCCTGAGATGGCTTTCCCTAAAATTAAAATATCTGGTTTCACTTCAGGAGTTCCGGAGCAATTTTTATCTTCACAAGAGCAATTACCACAAGTGGCCAATAAACGTCCTGTACGTGCAATTCCTGTTTGTACTTCATCAGCAATAAACAACACTCCAGCAGCTTTACAAAGTGCTGAACACTCTTCTAAATACCCTTCGTCTGGCACAAAAACACCTGCTTCCCCTTGAATTGGCTCTGCCATGAATCCAGCAACATTATCATCTTTTAAAGCTTCTTCTAAGGCGTTAATATCGTTGTAAGGAATTTTAATAAATCCTGGCGTATAGGGTCCAAAGTTCTTTCTCGCATCCTCATCATTTGAGAAAGAGATTATTGTTGTTGTTCTTCCGTGAAAGTTGTTTTCACAAACAATAATTTTAGCCTCATTCTCTGCAACCCTTTTCTTTTCGTAAGCCCATTTTCTAGCTAACTTTATCGCTGTTTCAACAGCTTCGGCACCAGTATTCATTGGCAATACTTTATCAAAACCAAAGTAATCCGTAACATACTTTTCGTACGCTCCTAACACATCGTTATGAAATGCTCTTGATGTTAATGCTAAAGTGGAGGCTTGATCCACTAATGCTTTCACAATTTTTGGGTGAGAGTGCCCCTGGTTAACTGCAGAATATGCCGATAAAAAATCGTAATATTTTTTCCCTTCAGCATCCCAAACATACACCCCTTCACCTTTGCTTAATACAACTGGTAATGGGTGATAGTTATGTGCACCGTATTTGTTTTCTAAGTCTATCGCTTGTTGCGAAGTCAATTTCTCTGTCATGGTAGTTTCCATCAGTTAATAATTTAAAAGTGTTTTAGACCTCCTTCATTCAGAGGTTAAGTTCAATGAACTACTTTGAAAGAAAAAAAATCAAAATAGCGCACTGCTAAAATAAAACTCGTTTTGGAGAGTTGTTCATCCTTTCCTCGTTAGCCTTGGAGAGAAATCATCCTCATGCGAAACTACCCAAAACAAACTAAATATTCGTAATTTCGCTCACAAATTTACCCCTCTAACTATGGAACTAGAAGTCAAACAGGACTTACTTGATAAACGATTATTCATGAACATGGTTCAGAACAATTGGCTCGCAGTTATGTTTGCCAACATGAACAATATTGTTGAATATGTAAATCCTGCAGCTTGTGAGCTTTACGGTTATGAAGAGCATGAATTAATTGGCCAAACCACCGCCATTTTTAACAGCACCCTTTCTAAAAATACGGATGATATTTTAAAAAGTATTGCAGATCAAGGCTATTGGTTTGGTGAAATTATTCAAAAGAAAAAAGACCATACAACTTTTCATTCACTACTGTCTGTACAATTAATTTTGAACGAAGAAGGCCATCCAATCGGATTTGCATCCAATAGTAAAGACATTTCTATTGAATTAGAGAGTGAAAGAACCTTAAAAAAGATTATCGCAGAAAAGGAACTGTTGCTCAAAGAATTACACCATAGAGTGAAGAATAATTTGGCCATAATCAAGGGAATTATCAGCTTACAAGACCACGACAGTTTAGATGTGAATGGCCAGCAATTGGTTGCCGATTTTAAAAACAGAATTGATGCGGTTGCTACGCTTCACAACACCCTGTATGATTCTGAAAACTTAACCCATCTAAATTTTAAACCTTTTATACATGATTTATCCGATGGACTGAATAGGTCTTATGCTGTAAATGGGAAAGAAATTACTATTCGCACCGAAATAGATGACTATTCGGTAGACATTTCAAAGGCAACTCCTTTGTGCTTAATTCTCAATGAAGTGCTAACGAATTCTTTTAAGCATGCTTTTAACCAGAGCAATAAGGGTTCTTTAAGCATCACTTTGACTAAAAAAACGCATACCATCACAATTTCAGATAATGGTCCTGGGTTTAACCTCAAAGAAATTAAGAGTTCTTCTCTGGGCATTTCTTTGATCAACGATCTTGCAGAACAGATTGACGCAACATTTAACTACGACAATAACAATGGAACTCAATTCTCCATTCAACTAAAATAATTCATGAGCAAAAATTTATTTAAAAAAAACCAGGTAGTAGAGTTAAAAATCGTTGATGCTGCTTATGGTGGCAAAGGAATTGCAAAAATTTCAACTGACCAAGGAGACTACATTGTTTTTGTACCCAATACCATCATAGGCCAAACAGTTACCGGGAGAATTATTAAACGAAAAAATAATTATGCGGAATGTAAATTGGTGGAGGTTATTGAAAGGTCTAAAGATGAAGTTGAATTGCCTTACCAACCGATTTCTGGAGCTCCCTTTGCTCGATTGCCAATTGAAATTCAGCAACAACAAAAAGAAAAACATACTTTAGATCAATACAGCCGTATTGGAAAAGTAGAAAATATTGAGGCTATTTTTGACGAATACATTGCCTCTCCTTTGACTTGGCACTACCGAAACAAAATGGAATATTCATTTAGCGCTATTGGCCATAATTTAGAAACCGAAGAAGAGTATGATGGATTTGCTTTTGGTTTTAAACGAAGAGGAACTTGGTGGAAAGTGGAGAACTTAGATAAAGACAGTGGTTTATTTGATGCTGAATTTGAAAACAAACTCAATGAAATTAGAACCTTTTGTGAGGCTTCAGGTTTACCGGCTTGGCATCCGCCAAAAAAAGAAGGCTTCTTCCGCTATTTGGTGGTGAGAAAGAGTTTCTTAACCAACCAATTTTTAATAAAATTAGTAACGAGTAGCGATGGAATGGAAAACTTTAAGTTTGACGCATTCACCAAACTTGTTACTGCTCTTTTAGGCGATAGGCTTGCTGGATTACTGCACACTATTAATGATGACATTGGTGACAATGCACAATCTCGTTTAGGGCATGAGACCATTCTATTTGGAGAAAATACAATTAAAGAAGAATTGCTAGGGATGACTTTTGAAATTAGCATGCAAAGCTTCTTTCAAACCAATCCTAAATCTGCAGAATTGCTCTACACCAAAGCCATTGCTTACGTTTTTGAAGACAACAACATCGACGATTCTGTAGTCATGGATTTATTCTGCGGAACGGGAACTATTGGTCAGCTAATTGCTTCCAAAACAAATAGTAAAGTAATTGGTGTTGATATTGTTGTGGAAGCAATTGAAAACGCCAAAGAAAATGCACAAACAAACAACATCGAAAACATAGAATTTTATGCTGCAGATGTGAATAAATTTTTAATAGAATACCCTGAGTACCAAAACAAAATTGGAACGATAATTTTAGATCCTCCTAGAGCAGGAATTTCTAAAAAAGCATTAAATAGAGTGGTGGAATTAAATGCCCATCAAATTGTTTACGTAAGCTGTAACCCCTCTACTCAAGCTAGAGATATGGAAATTTTGTTTGAAGCGAATTATGTACTAAAAAAGATTAGTTTGGTAGATCAGTTTCCGCATACTGCACATATAGAAGCTGTTGCTCTTTTCACTAAGGATGAAGGAGAGAAGGATGCCATGATCCCATAAATATTCACTCCTTGTATCGTTCACTCATTAAATCATTCCAACATTAAATCATTCACACTTGAAACAAGAAATCCATAAATGCATTGAGGTCTTAAAATCTGGAGGTCTTATTCTCTATCCTACGGATACGGTTTGGGGAATTGGTTGTGATGCGACAAACAAAGAAGCTGTTCAAAAAATATATGCCTTAAAAAAAAGAGTAGACGCTAAAAGTTTAATCATTATTGTAGCCAATGATAGAATGCTCAATTACCACGTAAAAGATGTTCCTGAATTGGCTTGGGACATTATTGATATTGCTGAAAGGCCAACGACAATCATTTATCAAGGTGGAAAAAACTTGGCCCCAAATGTAATGGCCGAAGATAAGAGTATCGCCATTAGAATGGTAAAAGAAGGTTTTGCGCATCAATTGGCTTTCAATTATAGAAAACCCATTGTATCTACCTCAGCTAACATTAGTGGCACTTCTACTCCCGTTTCTTTTCATGAGGTTTCTGATGCGCTTAAAAAGGGTGTTGACTTTATTGTCCACCAATCATTTGATTCGGGAAACAAAAAACCATCTGCCTTAATGCATTTAGGAATAAATGGTGACATCAAAATCCTAAGAAAATAAGTAGAATTAGTAGCTTTGTTAACCTATGAAGAAACACCTCCAACATCCTATTTTTAATATTATAGCTGAAACAGCTGAAGAACTAAAAGTTGACACCTATGTTATTGGCGGTTTTGTAAGAGATCTCCTCTTAAAACGTCCTTGTAAAGACATTGATGTTGTTGCTATTGGCTCAGGAATTCAACTGGCTCAAGCTGTTGCAAAAAAGATTGGAAAGGGCACAAAAGTAACTGTTTTCAAAAACTTTGGAACAGCAATGCTTCTTTATAAAGAGTATGAAGTTGAGTTTGTTGGTGCTCGAAAAGAATCCTACGACAGAGGTTCTCGAAAACCTATTGTTGAAGATGGTACCTTAGAAGACGACCAAAACCGAAGAGATTTCACCATCAATGCTTTAGCAATTAGCTTAAACAAAAGCAGTTTTGGAGAATTGCTAGATCCTTTTGAAGGAATTAAAGATATTGAAAATAAAACCTTAAGAACTCCTCTTAATCCTGACATTACTTATTCTGACGATCCACTAAGGATGATGCGCGCCATTCGCTTTGCGACTCAAATCAATTTTACAATTGATGCTGCTTCGTTAACATCGATTGCTAAAAACAAAGACAGAATAAACATTGTTTCTCCAGAACGAATTATTGTTGAACTGAATAAAATAATAATGTCTCCTACTCCATCAATTGGCTTTAAGCTCTTATTTGATACGGGTTTATTAGCCATTATTTTCCCAGCTTTAGATCACCTGAAAGGAATTGAAATTGTCAACGGAAAAGGACATAAAGATAATTTTTACCACACGATAGAAGTCCTCGATAACATTTGTCCGAATACAGACAACTTATGGTTACCTAGGGCAGCAATTCTGCATGACATTGCTAAACCGGCTACCAACCGTTTTGAAAAAGGACACGGCTGGACTTTTCATGGTCATGAAGATAAAGGGGCGCGAATGGTTCCTAAAATCTTTAAAGAATTAAAACTGCCTTTGGATCATAAAATGAAATACGTACAAAAATTAGTACTCCTACATTTAAGGCCTATTGCCCTGGTTAAAGATATTGTTAGCGACAGTGCTGTTAGACGTTTATTGTTTGAGGCTGGAGAAGATATTGATGATTTAATGACCTTATGCAATGCAGACATTACCTCAAAAAACCAAACGAAAGTAAAAAGGTTTAAAGAGAACTTCGCTTTAGTGAAAATTAAGCTGAAAGAAATAGAAGAGAAAGACAGTTTAAGGAATTGGCAACCTCCTATTACCGGCGAAATCATAATGGAAACCTTTAACCTTAAACCCTGTAGGGAAATAGGAACAATTAAGGACGCCATTAGAGAAGCCATTTTAGAAGGGGACATTGACAACAACAACGAAGCGGCTTTTAAACTAATGATAGAAAAAGGAATAGAACTAGGATTTACAACTAACAAATAATTCATAACTTTGATGAAGAAACCCAACCCCCAAAACTCAGAAAATATGAGCATTTATAAATTTAGAGTATTACTTGAATCTAAAGAAGATATTTTTAGAGATATCGAAATTAAAAGCACTCAAACTTTTGACGATCTACATCAAATTATTTTAGCCTCTTACGGTTTTGATAATTCCCAAATGGCAGCATTCAACCTAAGTAATGAGGATTGGGAAAAAGGACAGGAAATTACTTTGTTTGATATGCAGTTAGATGATAGCGCTACTGACAAACCATTAGTAATGGAAGACACGGTTATTAACTCACAAATTACTGGTGTTGGCACTCACTTATTGTATGCCTATGATTTCTTAAACATGCGGAACTTCTTTATCGAGTTAATGGAAATTACGGTAAAAGAAAACCCTGCTGCTTTTTACCCAAAAGTTGTTTACTCTCAAGGTGAAGCTCCAGCTCAAGAAAAGGATACGACTGAAATGACCGCGGAAGATCTCGCAAACCAATTATTAAATGATGCCGGTTTTGAAGACGATGGTTCTGATCCTTCTGATGTTCATGATGAATTTGATGATTATCATTAGCCAGTAATCAGTAGACAGTAGACAGTAGACAGTAGACAGTAGACAAAAGAAAAAAAAATAACTACTTATTACTAGTTACTGACTACTAAAGACTAACTAATAACTACTGAGTACTTCTCACTTGATGAACGTTCAACTTAAAACAAAACCTACCCTAGTTGTAATTACTGGTCCTACCGCAGTTGGTAAAACTGAGTTGTGTGTAAAAATTGCTCAACATTATGATACCGTAATTATATCTGCAGATTCTCGTCAATTCTACAAGGAATTAGCTATAGGAACGGCTAAACCGAGTCGAGAAGAGATGAAAGGGGTAAGGCATCATTTTATTGATTCTCATTCTATAGTCGAAAATTACAATGTCAATAAGTTTGAAAAAGATGCTTTAGCCATTTTAGAAGAACTATTCAAAAAAAAAGATATCGTTATTTTAACTGGAGGTTCAGGCCTTTACATTGATATTTTATGCAATGGATTTGATGAAGAAGTTCCTGGGAGCAGTCCTGAAATTCGGAAAGAGATTAATGCATTGCATGAGAAATATGGCATTGAAATTCTTCAAGAAAAACTCAAACAATTAGATCCTACTTTTTATGCTGAAGTTGATCTCAACAACTTCAATCGTTTAGAAAGAGCTATTGAGGTATGCCTACTTACAGGACAGAAATATTCTGACATTAGAAAGGGGAACAAACAACAAAGACCTTTTAAGCTCTTAAAGATTGGGCTTAATCGCGACAGAAAAGAACTGTTTGACAGAATTAACCTAAGAGTTGATCTTATGCTTGATGCAGGTTTAGAGGATGAAGTAAAAAGTGTTGTTAACTTCAAAGCAAATAATGCGCTAAAAACAGTTGGTTATACTGAAATGTTCGATTTTTTAGCTCAGAAAATAAGTTTAGCTGAAGCTACCGAAAAAATTAAAGTCAACTCTCGCAGGTACGCCAAACGACAAATTGGATGGTTGAGTAAAACCAATGAATACAAATGGTTTCACCCCTCTCAAATTGAAGCCATTACAGAATACATCACCTCCGCAACCCAGTAGCCAAGCATTACAACTAGGAGTACTTTACCAACTTGTTCCTAAGCATTAGAAACTCTAGATCTTGTCTTCATCAACCAATTTATTGAGTTGAATTAAAGGGTTCTCCAACTATGCTCAGAATTTCAATAAGCAACACCTGTTAATAGTTAGGTTATTGCACATGATAATGGATTGAACTCCTCACAACAAAAAGGTATGGCAGAGTAGATTCTCTACGAATAAATTTTAAACACAATTAGACGAATAAGCCTACTTTAAAATGCCGCTCCATATTGAATTCGCATGGAGCATAATATGCTCAATGCATTCACTACCACTACAACCACCACCAATCCTAAAGTCTATTTTCAATTCTTATTCTTCATCCAATAAACACCTTTTGTGCGCTATGCGTAAATCTTAAAACTCTTTGCGGTTAATTGATAATATTTAATGGTTTGTATTCCGTTAAGCCTTATTTTTACGTTAAAAACCAACAACTCAACATCATTTTGGATACATTTTTAGCTAAAACAGCACAATACTTAATAGATACCTACCCCAACAACCTAAGCGATGTCTGCATTGTATTGCCCAACAAAAGGGCGGGGTTATTTTTAAAACAACACCTCAGTAAACTTATAGACAAGCCCATTTGGTTACCCGAAATTATTGGAACCGAAGAATTGATTGAGCAACTTTCTGATGCAGAAGTGATTGATAATGTTACCCAACTCTTTGAACTGTACCAAGTATATCAAGCAGCTACTAAAGAGCCCGAAACCTTTGAAGAATTTAGCAAATGGGGACAAATTCTCTTGCACGATTTTAATGAGATTGATCGATATTTAGTACCTACTAAAGGTTTTTTCAAACACATTAATGAAGCTAGAGCTTTAGAGGTATGGAATTTAGGCGAAAGAGAAATTACTGATTTTCAATCTCAATATTTAATCTTTTGGAAACAGCTTGGAAGCCTTTATACTTCTTTTACCAACTACTTATCCGAAAAGAATCTAGCCTATCAAGGTTTAGCCTATCGAATTGTTGCGGAAGAGTTACAAGCTGACCCCGAAGCATTTGTAGAAAAAAAGATAAAATGGGATAAAGTAATTTTTGCTGGATTTAACGCTTTAAACAAAGCCGAAAAAGTATTGATCTCAGAACTAAAGAAACAGCGAAAATGCGATGTACTTTTTGATGCTGATCAATATTACTTGCAAGATAAAATGCAAGAAAGCGGTTTGTTTTTAAGAGATTTAAAAAAACAAGACGCCTTTCAACCTTTTAAATGGATCACCAATAAATTTAGAGAAGAACAAAAGCAAATTAACATTTATGGCGTTCCTCAAAATATTGGTCAAGCCAAATACATTACCCACCTTTTAAATGAAATAGATAACTCAAAAAACTATACCGATACCGCGGTTGTTTTAGCGGATGAAAACCTCTTAATTCCAGTATTACAATCTGTACCAGAAACCATTGCCAATATTAATGTGACAATGGGCTACCCACTTAAAAATACACCCACCAATAATTTCTTTGAAATTTTCTTCAACACACTCGTTAATGCCGAACGTTTTGGTCATAAAGGAGAATTGACTTATCATTACAAAGATTTATTAAAACTCTTTCAATTGCCTTTTAGTCAGCTTGTTTTTGGCGAAGAAAACTGCACCAAAATTAAGGCGCAGATTGTTCAACACAATTGGGTATTCATCAACAAAGAAAAGCTCGAATGGATCAATGATAAGCTAGAGATTCGTTTTCTGTTGAATTATTCGGTGGAGACTACTTTACAGCAATGTTTAAAATTTATAGAAAAATCAAAACAACATTATGTAGCGGATAAAAATGACTCCTTTATTGAATTAGAATATTTGTTTCAATATGCGAAGTTGTTTAATCAGATGGTTACGCTAACCACTGATTATCCCTTCATTAAAAGTAGTAAAGGGTTTTACTCTCTTTACAAGCAAATTTTGAGTTCCCTTTCTATTGAATTGTATGGCGAACCCTTAAAAGGTTTGCAAGTCTTAGGAATGTTAGAAACCCGTAACATCGATTTTAAAAATGTAATTCTACTTTCTACCAACGAAGGAACGTTACCTGCTGGCAAAACCTTTAACTCTTTTATTCCTTTTGACATTAAAAAGGATGACACCTACAACTTACCAACCCATATAGAAAAAGATGCGGTTTATGCCTACCATTTTTATAGATTGATACAAAATGCTGAAAACGTGAGTATTCTCTACAATACCGAAACCAATGAATTTGGTAGCGGAGAACAAAGTAGATTTGTGACTCAAATAGAGCACGAATTAGGGAAGTTTGATAACATTACCATCAACAAACAACTGGTTACCTACCCTGCTTTAAACAAAAAAATAATAGAAGTTGAAGTTCAGAAAACTCCCGCTATTGTGGCCAAGCTTAAAGAACGTTTTACCCATGGAATTTCTCCATCGGCTTTAATGGCCTACATCAATTGTCCATTAGATTTTTATTACAAATATGTTTTAGGCGTTAGAGAAGCCGAAGAGGTAGAAGAAACCATTGATCATTCTACATTTGGAACTTATGTGCACGATAGTTTAGAAAGGCTGTACAAAGAATTTGTTGGTAAAAATTTAACTGTTGAAGATTTAAAACTGATGCTCAAAAAGGTAGCGCCTGTTGTTACCAGTGTTTTTCTGGAAAACTTTAGCGAGAAGGAGTTAAAATCGGGTAAGAATTTATTGACGCTGAACATCGCTCAAAACTACATTACTACCTTTATCAAAGAGGAAATAAAGTTCGTTCAACAATTGGGACAACCCTTATTTATTAATGCTTTAGAAGAAAAATTACTTTCAGAGATTGACATTGATGGAACGACCATTCAATTGAAAGGTTTTGCGGATCGGATTGACAGTTATGGGACTGAACTTAGAATTATAGATTATAAAACGGGTTTAGTTACCCCACAAGAACTCCAATTGAAACATGTTGACGAATTGTTGGAAGCTAAAAAGAGTAAGGCCTTTCAATTGTTAATGTATGCCTTCATGTACAGTAAATCCAATTTAGTAGCTCATACTCAAATTACTTCTGGCATCATTTCTTTCCGAAAATTAAGCAGCGGATATATGCCTTTTGGGATGAAAAAGAACGCTACAATTGACGATGCCATTTTAGAAGATTTTGAAGTTCTATTAATCAAATTGATTCAAGAAATTTTAAATGTAAATACTTCATTTACCCATTCACCTGATGCTGAGTGGTGTGAGTTCTGTGAGTAAAATCTTTTTATATAAATACGTTTACTCCTATTTAGTATTCTGTTTTTTTACCTAATTTACATTATTATTAATGTCATTTATGATTGAACCTGATTTTCCAAAAAACGAATCTGAAAGGATTAACGATTTATTAGCGACTAATCTTCTCGATAGCCCTAAAGAAAATGACTTTGATAACATCACCGAATTAGCTTCATCTATTTTTGGAATGCCGATATCTGCCATTACATTAATTGACAAAGAAAGACAATGGTTTAAATCTTGTATTGGACTACCTAAAGAGGTAACAGAAACTCCACGAGCAATATCATTTTGTGGCCATACCATAAACAACCCCAATAAAGTAACCGTAATAACAGACGCAAGGTTAGATGAAAGATTCCAAGACAATCCATTAGTCGCCAATGGAACTATTGTTTTTTATGCTGGAGCTCCTTTGATGAATAAGAATAATAATGCATTAGGAACATTGTGTATCATTCATTCCTCTCCTCGAACATTTAATGCTAAAGAAACTAAAACCCTCCAAATATTAGCCAATCAGATTTCTAAATTGATAGAACTTCGCCTCATCAATATTCAATTAGATAAAAGTCTTCAAGAGAAAGTTGTCTTATTAAAAGAAATTCATCACCGAGTAAAAAACAACCTTCAATTAGTTTCTAGCTTACTAAACCTTCAAAAGAACAAACTGAATGATGATCAATTTTCAAAAGCAATTCAAACCAGTCAAAATCGAATTAAATCGATAGCTATTGTTCACGAAAAACTATACAAGTCTGAATCTCTTTCCTTAGTTGATATTGAAAGTTATTTACGCGATTTGGTGACAGAAATAAGCACCAACCTGATGGATCCTGAAAGGTTTCAATTTAATTTAGAGATTCAAAAAATTGAACTTACCATAGATCAAATTCTCCCTTTAGGATTAATTTTAAATGAATTAATAAGTAATTCTATTAAACATTGTAAAAAGAATAACGAGGTAATAGTTATTAATATCAGTTTAAAATCAGAGAATCATTACCTTCTTAAATACAATGACAATGGATTAGGGATGGAAAACAACACTAGTTTAACTGAAGGTATCGGGCTCGAATTGATTCAAAGTTTTGTGGATCAACTCGAAGGAAAATTAGATTCATTTTCGAATAAAAATGGACTGTTCTACGAAATACAATTTAAACCTTCATTAAAGTTTCTACAATAAATTTATTCGCTCTTGACCTCTTTATTTTGGTTTTATTTTTTCAATCGCAAGAATTATTACACAATTGCCATAAATTTCCAAGAACAAGCTGTAGTTTCATTTTTATTTATTGATGAATTCCATGCCTTTTATCACTGTTTTGGCCCCTGTAAAACAAGAATAATCTTTTAGATTTCGATATCTATTTATGCTGCTTTATTTTTCTTTAATTTTTAGATATGTGTTGACCTATGTTTTATTTAGAGGCATCAAAAAGTGCTGCCAATTGGTTTTGGTTCATCCAAAAATTTGTCTCTTTGGCTGCTTCTTTGGCTGCATAAGAATGTTTAGAATTGATTATTTTAGCGTATATTTAGATTGATGCGACAGCACCTAAACTGTGATTTAGACTCCTTTTCTTATGGTTTTATTGAGTTTGATGTCGGATAAGATTTATTCAATAGGAATCCAATAATCAAACATAATATACATCATGTTTCTATAATTTTAAGGAGAACTTAGTCCCTTAAAACTTATAAGCTATGAAAAAGTTAGTATACTATTTTGGATTTTCTGCAACCTTTATTCTTTTCAGTACAGCATCAAGTGCACAACTAAACATTATTGACTCCTATATCGGAGTAACTCCTATTCTTACACAAATTGGGAATTCGCTTGATAAAATCTCTACTCCTAGTGATTTAGATTTTCATCCTGACCTTGCTAAACAAGAATTATGGGTAGTAAATAAAGGCGTTTCAACGAACAGTCAACAAACATCAACAAATAACGTGGGCTCTAGTGTTGTAATTTTCAGCAATGCAGGAGAGCCTACTCAATCAGATGTTTTTAAAAAAGATCAGAATGCTAAGCATTTTATGAACTCAACAACAGCTATCGCTTTTAGTGCAGATAATAATAATATTGGATCCGCACCCGGTGTAGTTGATGCTAATTTTGGATGGAATGGATCAACAGATTTTACGGGTGCTTCATTATGGTCTAGCGACCTATCCGTTTTTGCTGTGCCAAATGGCGGTAATGGAAGTCACTTAGACATGGTTCATCAATCTCCTGAATCACAAGGTATTGCTAGTGAAAAAGACAATGTATTTTGGGTTTTTGATGGATACAACAGTCGTATTGTTCGTTATGATTTTGCTGCGGATCATGGAGCAGGAAACTCTAACCATAATGATGCTGAAATAAGCATCTACAAAGATTTTGCTGTTGCTAAAAATACTAATCCAAAAATAAGTAGCCATATGGTAATTTCAGATGGATGGGTTTATATTGTAGATTCTGGAAATAAAAAAGTTTTTAGAATTAAAATGGGAACAGGAACTCCTGGAGGTAATCCTGTCAGACATTCTTGGGAAACATTGGCTTTACATCAAGGGATTATTAATTACACATCAGAAGACTTAGTCACTACAGGTTTACAAAATCCAGCTGGAATTGATGTAATTGACGATAGAATGATCGTTAGTGATTACTCAACAGGAGATGTTATTCTATATGACATTACTAATTCTCCTGCTGTTGAACTAGGAAGAATTGCAACAACAGCTACTGGGATAATGGGAATTAAAATTGGACCTGCAGGAAAAATTTGGTATGTTGATTACGATGGAAATACTGTTAATCGAATTGATATTGCAGCTGTTGGTATTGATAAATTGGAGACTGAGAATACGCTAAGTGTTTATCCAAACCCATCTAATGGTATTGTTATCATTGAAAATAGAAATGGAGCTAACAGTACTGTTTCTCTAGTTGATGTTTCTGGAAAAGAAGTGTACAACAATACAGAAATTAGAGGTCTTACTAACAAATTTGATTTTTCTCATTTATCTGATGGACTTTACTTCATTACTGTAAATAATGATGCAACAAGCATTACTAAAAAATTAGTGCTTAAGCCCTAACTGCTCTTAACACTGTCTAGTCCTAAAATAGGTTGACTATTTTGGATTACAAAAATACGAACCTATATCATTAATTTGGTATAGGTTTTTGCTTTCCATGTTTTAAGTTTAATTTCTCTTTATTTATGAGCTTGATTAGGTGTTAGTAAGCCAATAGACATATGTGCTCTTAGCTGATTATATGAGCTATAGATTGTAGTGTTTGTAATTCTAAAAATTCATAACTTTCGATTTTTTTGTCTAAACCAAATACTGCTTTTAGTATTCCGTTAACTCTTTCTGAAACTGCTTTTATTCAACAGCTTACTATGGGTGGGATAGGTAATGTATTGGTCGGCAACTGCAGCATCCATCAGAAGATGTCCTTTGTTTAGTGGTAAGTCCTCATCTTTTTTCTTTTTGCTATTCTGCTTCTTATCTTCCTCTTTGCTTATCGATTGAATACCATCAATTTCGATTTTGTGCAATAATGTACGCTATAGAAACCACTTTTTACTTAGGTAGACTCTTGTTGTAAATCTACTCCACTTCTTTCAAATCCATTCCACACTTACGACAAGAACCTGCTGCTTCTTACATTTTCTCTTCTTCACCCTTCATCGGACATTGCCACCTAACATGTGCTTCATTGTCCATGTGCTCTGTATGTTCACTTTCGTTATTTATAGCATTCCCAAAACCTATAAATGTTGCGCTTACAAATGCGATTAAGACTACTGTTCCGATTGATAAGATTTGTTTATTTAGCGTTTTCATTTTTTATGATTAATAATTTTATTTAGTGTCTGTCCGTAAACTCCAAATCCCATACTACAAAAGGGGTACAGAAAAAAAGTTGATTGAATCTTTTTTCCTGAATATGAGTACATAAATGTAGCTGACCGAACAAATAAACTACCTACAATTTAACTAAGAAAATCTTATTTTTGATACTATGGACATCAAACTAACCGAAGCGGAAAAAATCAAACTATTAAATTCAGATGATATTTACGGAATTATGCAAAAAATTCTGCTCCGTGAAAATAAGATTGACCAAAACA
>JAWUVT010000055.1:0-19217 GCA_034112225.1 Flavobacteriales bacterium
ATTTAGTTGGTTACTTTTAAAGTAATTGGGATTCCGTGAATCTTTTTGTCTCCATAGCTAAACTTAATATTGTAGATGAATAGTCTAGAACCTTGAGGTAACGTTCTGATTTTACTAATGAACATTTTAACTTCTTGTGCATTGGTTATTTCTTTCGTGAAATAATTACCTTTTATAACGTAACCTACCGAGTAAGTTTCTATTTGTAATACTTTTCCATTGTACCTTCCTCGTATGTTTCTAATTGCGGATGGTTTTTTTTTAGAAATACAATTAAATACAGTGCTTTTGAAGTAGGTCGTGCTTACAAGTTTTGGGTTTTTACTTCTCGAATTTCTTTTCCCTATGGATAGTGTAATATTATTTAACTGGACCGTATCATCTTCTATTTTGGCAACTATTTTTTCGAAGTATATTTTTTCAATTTTATTTTTTTTGATGTGTGATAAGGCTTTTAGATGAATACGATCTCCCTTTATCTTAACTGATCTAAACTTCCCCGAATGAATATAACTCAGCTCAAAAGAAAGTATTTCACCATTTTTATCAGTGTTTAATTTTACAAAAGGATTAGCTAAAAGAGTTTCTTTTGTAATGGTTCCGTGATAAATTCCGAAAATAGAGGCGTGAGCCTGTATTGTTGGTTGTTTTCTAATTTTTAAGGTCCCTTGTTCGTTTGATTGAGCAGAGACAAGAAGAGGAAGTAATAAAAATATAAATAGAGTTCTTTTCATCATAGGTTTTTCCAATATAACGCCAATTAGAAAAAAAGATACACTGTAAAATGAAAAATACGGTTTGTAAAAGTCAATATGAGATAAAACAAATAAAACAAAATAATTATAAATAAGAATTTATTATTATCATTACAGAATGAAGAAACTAATTACACTTATAGCAATAACAGCAACTTTAATCGCTTGTCAATCAGGAGATAGAATTTACATCGAACACCAAGGTTTATCACCAGATGTAGAATGGTTAAAGAAAGATGTTAGAACATTTAAAGTGCCTGTGACAGCTAATAACCAAGCATACGATATGAGTTTGTCGTTTAGATATGCTAACGGTTATCAGTATCAAACAGCCAATGTAAAAGTAACTGAGACTAGCCCAAGTGGTAAAGAAGAAATTAAAGAATATGATTTAAAAGTTAGAGAAGCTAACGGTGATTATATTGGAGAAGCTGGTTATGATATTTGGGATAGTGAACATGTAGTTGAAGCGAATAAAAAGTACCTAGAAACAGGAACTTATACTTATGTAATTGAACAAAACACACCAGTTGACCCTTTGAATTTTGCAATGGAAATTGGTGTTATATTGGATAAATCGAAATAAGAACTTACACTACATCAAACAAAATTCATACTTAGAATTATTGATAGTAACTTATTTGTTGTGACTGTTTTTCTTCCTTTTAGGATGCTCTTTATTTGAAAATCTCTCTGTTTTAAAAGGCTTTAGTGTGGTCTTTTTTTTCCATCATTCGTACTTAAATTGATTTTAAATTAGACTATTTCAAAAAAATATTTAGAATTAAAGGAGACCTTTTTGTATTTTTCCCATTAAGGGTATAAATAACAATATGGATGACAACAAAATTATAGAACTCTTAAAGATTGGGAAGCAAAACCAAGTCTTCCTAAAGCTTTATAAGAACTACCCACAAGTTGAAAAACTTATTCTCTCAAAGGGTGGTTCAAAAGAAGATGCAAAAGATGTTTTTCAAGAAGCATTGATCATCTTTTATGAAAAGGTGATGAGCACCGAATTTAAATTAACGGCAGCAATTGGGACTTATCTCTATAGCGTAAGTCGATTCCTATGGAAAGATGAACTCATCAAAAGAAAAGGAAAAACAGCTGTAAATGTTGATTTTGAATTTACATCAGAAGAAGAAGCTGAGTTTCAAGAAGCAATCGAAAGAGAAGCTAAATTCAAGCAAATAGAGCGCGTTTTATCTCAAATAGGAGATAAGTGTTTGCAGCTGCTTAAGCTATTCTATTACGAAGGCTTAAGCATGAAAATTATTGCTTCTAAAGTTGGGTTGAAGTCTGAGAAGATTGCAAAGAACCAGAAGTACAAATGTTTGGAGAGAGCCAAACTTAGAGTGAAAACACTTTAATTAACTGTCATCCTAATTATAACCCCTTAATCGAAGAATCATGAGAACTGAATTAAATAAAATAGAACAGATAGAAAAGTATCTGAGAGATGAACTTTCAGTAGCAGATAAAAAAGCCTTTGAAGAGAAATTAAAAACAGATTCTAATCTACAGAAAGAAGTAGAACTTCAAAAGGATGTAATTAGAGGAATAGAAAGAATAGGCGTTCGAAAATCAATTTCAAAAGCATCAAGGAATTATGACAATAGACGAAGAGGCTTTTTCTTTGGAGTAGTTTTACTCATTGTTATTTCTGGAGCCATTGGAATAAGCAATTATTCAACGGATGAGATAATTAAAAAACCTATCGTAACAGAAAGTGTTGAAATAATAAAAGAAGAGGAGACTGAGAGGAAAGAAAGTCTTGTAATTGATAACGAATCTGCTGCTGTTGAAATTCTAACAGAAACAGAAGAGATAGATGTTGTTAAGTTCCCAACTAAGAAATTCCAATATTTCACAATTAATTCTTCAAAAGATACTACAATAATTGGGGATGAAGGAACTCAAATTACTTTTAAGGCCAACTCATTTAATGTTCCTAAAAACAGTCCTATTAAAATTAGGCTTAAGGAATATTATAAGATGTCCGACATTGCTTTTTCTAATCTGACTACAGAAACAAAAGATGGAAAACTGCTTGAAACAGGAGGGATGTTATATCTTGATGCCTTGGCCAACAACAAAAAAGTAGACTTAAATAAAAACACATTCTTTGATCTTAAATTCCCATTTGATGAAAAGAAAAAAGATATGATTCTGTTTGATGGGAAGACGAAAAACAAGACGATAGTTTGGGAAGAGTCTGAAGTAAATGAAATCGAAATAGTTGAAGAATTTATTGAGGAAGAATGGGAGAGTGAAGTATTTACAATAGTTGAAAAAATGCCAGAATTTAAAGGAGGTCAAGATAAGCTTTTTCAATTCTTAGGAAAGAACATGAAATATCCAGCTGATGCCAAAGCAATGAATATATCTGGGACCGTTTATGTGAACTTTATTATTGGTGCTAATGGAAAAGTTCAGAATGCAAAAGTCTTACGAGGTGTTCACCCATCTTTAAATAGAGAAGCAATTAGAGCAGTTGAAAGCATGCCAAATTGGAGCCCTGGAATGCAGAGAGGAAAAGCTGTAAGCGTGTCTTACAACTTGCCTATCAAATTTAGATTAGATGGAAGTACTGTATCTTATACCCCAGAACAGATTAAATATTTCTCAGACTCATTGAAAGAAACTCAAGAGAAAAACCTCTTTGGAGATGATGGTATTGCTGATACAAAAAATTCTACAGAGGCAAGAGGTGCAAAAAGTGATATAAGTTACTATGCGTTATCTGGTTCAAGACTTGGCTGGATTAATTGTGATAGGTTTGCAGGAAGAGGTAATTTAAATTTAGCCATAAAGGTTGATAACAAAGATACAGATGTGAAAATTATATTTCATCGTATAAAGAGCTTAATAGCTGGTTCTAATAACGCTACCTATAGTAGGTTTGGAAGAGTTCCATCTGGAGAAAGAGTTACGGTATTTGCAGTAAAATACGTTGATAAAAAACCGTTTATTTGTCTAAAGGAAATAACGACATCTAATAAATCTATTAACTTGGAATTTGTGGAATTGACAAAAGAAGGATTGAAAGAGGTTGCCAAGAAAATAAGTAATATCTAAAAAAGATATCGCATTAATTCAACTTTAAAAGGAGTGAGGATTAAAGTGGGGAGTGTATCAAAAAACAGTTGTTTATTCGAGAAATGGAACAGGTGATTTCCCTTGTGTAGTTTTATTCCCCTTAGCAGCTTCAGGAATGCGTTTTGAAGTAGGAATCAAAGAGGTTTGTTCGTGAGGAATAAATAACTTAAAATAGACATAGAAAGTAATGGAATCCTAAACAGGAAGGAATTATTGTATCTAATCCTATAATATCGGTTATAAATATATACTAACCAACCTTAATCTAAAACCCTATGAAAATTCTCCAGAAAATATCGAACAAATTATTCAGTATTATTATCTTATTTATGCTTTTTAACAGCGAAGTAAATGCTCAAACAAAACCAATGAGAGTATCTATTAAAGTTAATTTAAAAGTAGATACAACAAAAGTGAGGTTGTATGATAAAATTGAAATTGAAGAGAATGAAAATATTAAAACAATAGTTTTAAAAATGAGATATGGTTCTTCTGAAATTCTCAATCCAAAAGCAGCTAAAGTTTTAGAAAAAGGAGGCTGTAAAGTACTTAGTGTAGATATTGTTTATACTGATTATAATAATAATGATGTACAAAACACATTAAATAAGAAACGCTTAATGGAACTTTATTTTTTATCGCCAGATATTTTCAATCAAAAGCTAGTGAAATGGAAATATATCGAACAGCTTGGTTATTCTACCGAAGAGGTGGCTAGAGGATTATTCCATGGGATTGTTATTAAATATGTTAAAGTTCCAGTTTATAAACCAACATCTCTAGAAGAAATGTTTGGGAATTTAAAAGTTGAGAAATTGGGGGATACATCTTTGTTTAAACTTTTTGAAAAACATGTGAAATTTGATGAAGAATTAATTTGTGCAGATTTAACAGGTAGTATGTCTCCTTATTATTTTCAAGTCTTTGCTTGGCTAAACTTAAAACATAATCCTAAAAAATTAAATTATTCTTTTTTTAATGATGGAGATAATACTCCCGATTATTTAAAAAAGAGAGGAAGAGTAGGAGGTATCTATTTATGTAAAACAAGTTCTGTAGATACAATGACTAGTTTAGCTTATAATTGTATTGTCAATGGAAATGGTGGGGATTCTCCAGAAAATAATATTGAATCTATTTTAAAAGGGGTTAAAGAATATCCAGAAACAAAAGAGATTATTATGCTAGCTGATAATTGGGCTAATATGAGAGATTACTCATTAATATCAAGAGTTAAAATCCCAGTAAAAGTGATTGTTTGTGGTACAAATTTATATGGAATAAAAACGCCTGTAAATTCTGAGTATCTGGATTTAGCAAGAAGAACTGGTGGTTCTGTCCATACAATAGAAGAAGATATATTAGATTTAGCGAAGAAGAAAGAAGGGGATGTAATAACTGTTGGTGGAGTAAAGTATCAGATAAGGGGGGGGAGATTTATTAAGAGGTAGAAATAGGTTGTTAATAGACTGAATTTAGATTAATGAGCCAGAATCTATATACCCCATATTTATTGATGATTTAAGTTGATTCTTTTCTGCTTAAAAAAAATCAAAATACTGCTCAAAATAATTAATAGTGAGCAGTATTTTAATAAAAAGTAAGCAGTATTTTAAGTTGGAAATTGTTCAATCTGCTCAATAAATAGTTATATACTGCTCGAAACAGTAGTGTGTGAGCAGTATTTTAGTGATTCGTGAGCAGTATTTTGCTATATTTGTATTCAAATAAGTAAATTAAAAACATGTTAAACAAGAAACAACGTGCAATTATTGATTTTGTGAGAGTAAATCAGCCAGTAAATAGGCTGGCTATTTACAATGGTGTAGACGTAAAAATGGGCGATAGCACCATTAGAAGACTCTTGTTAGGAATGACCCCCGAATTAATAAAAACCAATGGTGAAGGGAAAGCAAGAACATATTCTATTTCTGATGCTTATGAATTGTTTGTCCCAGTTGACCTTGAAGCATACTACAATTTGCTTCCAGAAGAACGTAATGCAAAGAGGTCTTTTAACCTTGATTTGATTTCCAAAGTATTGAGTAAAGCTGAATTTTTCACTAAAGAAGAAATGGAACACTTAAATGCATTACATGATAAATACACTAAAAATATAGCCCCTCTATCCAACAGCGAATATAAAAAGGAATTAGAAATTTTGGCAATTGATTTGTCATGGAAATCAGGTGAAATAGAAGGTAATACCTATACGCTACTTGAAACAGAAGTATTGATTAAGTATCATGAACTTGCTGAAGGCAAGAAGCGGGATGATGCTACAATGCTTCTTAACCATAAGGATGCTTTGGATTTCATTATTGCTGAACCAGATTATTTGAAACCATTGACAATTAGTCGAATTGAAGACATACATTCTCTTCTAATCAAAGAATTAGGTGTTGAAAGAAATATCCGAAAGCGTGGTGTTGGAGTTGGTGGTACAGATTATAAACCCTTAAGCGTATATCAGCAAATAGTAGATGTTATGCAGCAAATGTGTGACTTAGTGAATACTAGAGATAACGTATTTGAAAAAGCACTGTTGTTGTTAGTTTTAATATCATACATTCAGGCATTTAATGATGGTAATAAGCGTACTGCTCGTATTATAAGCAATGCCATCCTTCTGGAGTATGGCTATTGTCCATTGTCATACAGAAGTGTAAAAGCTTCTGATTACAAAAAAGCGATGCTACTCTTTTACGAACAAAATAATCTTACTGAATTTAAAAAGATATTCATTAGTCAGTACGAATACGCTGTAAACAAGTACTTCAATTTAGAGCCAGAAGTAACTAAATAAAGACTCCATCTAGGATTCTGTCGCATCAATTCAAAAAAAAAGTGGAATTCCTACAAAAATGAGCTACAACAGTTCGGAGCTCAAAACAAATCTGGATAAAGTTCAAAAATGCAGTAAAAGGAGCTTTAAATCAATTTAAAAGGAGCTACAAATTTAAAGGAAATATATAATCAAAGAAATTGCTAACACTAGAAAATGATTTCGGAAATTAACATTATGATAGTCTGAGAAGAATAAAAAAGGAGTGGGGAATAGAGTGGGGAGTGTAGCATAAAATAGCTTAATTTCACCAAATATAAAAAGCAATAAAAACGTTTGTAACGGCTGTTGCTGCTGAATTTGTAGAGGTTTGTGGTTGAGGTTATTATCTAATAATCCACATTCATAACCCAGAGGTCAAGAGTTAAAATCTCTTTATGTACATACTGAAAATAAAGTAGTGAAGTAATGTGGCTACTTTTTTTTGCGCTGGAGTGAAGCATTAGAGTGGAGAAGATTTCATAAAGTGTTCGTTTGCGGGAAACGAAGCCATCTCCTTTTACAATAAGAGGCTTTCATTTCGTTATGCGGCATTCGCAATGACGGTTACCTTAACGTATTGTGCGAATCATTTTATTAGAAGCTCCACCAATTTGTTTGCAGGACGCATTAAGAACAGCCTCCACAGCCTCCACAACCTGAGCATCCACTGTCACCTGTACCTCCACCATCTCCCCATGAGTCACCAGTTTCTCCACCACCAAAATCTCCACCACCAAAGCCATCAAAAGAATCGAATGCATCAGAAAAAGTCGTGAATCCTCCATCTAAGTAGATAAAATCATCATAATAATCAGTCTTTCGATCTTTGCATTGTTTTCTAAGTTCATTCATGATGTCACTATTAAAGTTTTTTAATAAGATAACATGAGTGCCTAATGCAGCTATAAGTAAGAGTATTTTTTCATTGTTATTGGCCGCTTGGTAGGACTTTAATTCTTTATCTTTTTTATCAAAAAAATGGTTTAACTGTTCTCCTAATTTCTTTCCTTTAAGCGTTCTTCTATCCAAATATTTTAAGAAGAAATGCTCTTGAAAATAAGCACTCATTTGTGAACAACGACCCAAATAATCATCTCTAAAAGTTTTGTCATCTTTCCATACTTTAGCTCCTACAGCTTTTGCAAACAATCTTAATTGCACTTCTTTTTTTTGATGATCACCTATGACAGATAGAATCTCTTTTTCGTAGGTTCGTGTATCTTCTTTATTAAAATTATCCGCCTTAACTATCATCTTGTAGGTAGACATTCGTTTGGCTTTAGCGTGAGCTAATTTTTTAAAGAATTTAACCTCTAAATACTTCTCCATTAATAGGTTGCCTAAAGTATAGTTTAAAAGCTTTTCATCAGCTGCTAACCAATTCATTAAAAAGTAAGCCTCAGCAGGTCTGATTTCTTTTAAAATTTCCATTTTTTTGAGATGTTATTGAGGTGTATGTTTACTCGTCTAAAATTGGTGTATTTGAATCGGACACTGGCATCTGGCCAAATGTCTTTTGGCGTATCTTCTTCGAAAAATTGGTGGTAAGAGGATTTTGTTTGGGCGTAATAATCTTCAAAGTCACTTCTTTGAGAAATGCCTTTAGTTGGGCCATGATGAATTTCCATTCCTAAAATTCCATCACACATTTCTTTCCAATAAGATTGTGTGTAGAGTAAGTGTAAATGCCAAACTTGGTCTACTTCATCTGAGGGGGTACATGGGTGTCCAGAATAAGCAATTAAGAAAATAAACTTTTTATATTCATCAGTTGCTCTCAAAGCATAATCAAAATCCCAACCGTTTTCGCGAGCCAATCTATCGGTAAAACTAAATTCAGCCTCAGGATCATCAAATTGATAATCGTTGAGGGCTTGCCATATTTTTAGTTGCTTTTCAGTCACCCAGCAAATATAATATTTCTAATCCTCGGTTAAAGAATCATTTTTTTATTTTTAAGATACAACGGTTATGAATTTCTGAATTCTAAAAACCTGAGGCTATTCTGTATGGATTAACTTTATGGAAAATTATAGATTCTCTAACGACTTAAAATTGGAGTTCATTCAACTTAAAATCAATTGGGTTCACCGGTTACACAAGGATAGGGAGATGCGATATCAATGCTTAAAAAGTTCAAGAATAAACATTCATTTTAGAATTAGAGAAGTGAAATTGATGATGAATATAACTTTTGAATACCTCAGCAGAAACTCTAGCGAGGTATCTTTTGAATTTGTAGTACTAAGGTCAAAAGATTCCTCTGTTGCGCTAACGCTCTAATCGGAATGACATGCTGTTAACAACATCAATAATAGCCTGCGGGGGCTCCCCGCTACATATTTCTTCTATACTGTCCACCCACTTCAAATAGAGCATCAGTAATTTGTCCTAAAGAACAGTATTTAGAAGCCTCCATTAAGTGTTCAAAAATGTTTTCGTTTTGTACCGCAGCCTTTTGTATTTTATTCAATTGATCCGCAACAATGGTTGCACTTCCTTGGTGCAGTTCTTTTAGCATTTCTATTTGATATTGCTTTTCGGTTTCGGTAGCTCTAATTACTTCAGCAGGAATAACTGTTGGAGAACCTTTAGAATTTAAGAAGGTATTTACCCCAATAATAGGGAACTCACCATTGTGTTTAAGTGTTTCGTAGTACAAGCTTTCTTCTTGTATTTTACTCCGTTGGTACATGGTTTCCATGGCCCCTAAAACGCCACCACGTTCTGTAATACGATCAAACTCTGTTAAAACAGCTTCCTCTACCAAATCGGTTAATTCTTCAATAATAAAAGCACCTTGTATGGGGTTTTCGTTTTTAGATAATCCTAACTCCCTGTTAATGATTAATTGAATGGCCATTGCTCTTCTTACCGACTCCTCTGTAGGTGTGGTAATGGCCTCATCGTAAGCATTGGTATGTAACGAGTTACAGTTGTCGTTAATCGCATACAATGCTTGCAAAGTTGTTCTAATGTCGTTAAAATCAATCTCTTGAGCATGTAAGCTTCGTCCAGAAGTTTGGATGTGGTACTTCAGTTTTTGCGCCCCTGCAGCAGCACCGTATTTTTTATCCATTGCTTTGGCCCAAATTCTACGCGCAACTCGGCCAATAACAGAATATTCAGGGTCAATACCATTACTAAAGAAGAACGATAAGTTAGGCCCAAACTTGTTAATGTCCATTCCTCTACTTAAATAATACTCTACATAAGTAAATCCGTTACTTAAAGTTAAAGCCAATTGTGTAATTGGGTTGGCACCAGCTTCAGCAATGTGGTAACCAGAAATAGAAACCGAGTAGAAGTTACGCACCTCTTTCTCAATAAAATACTCTTGCACATCACCCATTAAACGCAACGCAAATTCTGTAGAGAAAATACAGGTATTTTGAGCCTGATCTTCTTTTAAAATATCTGCTTGTACGGTACCTCTAACGGTTGCTAAAGTGTGCGCTTTAATTTTTTCGTAAATAGCGGCAGGTAAAACCTGATCACCAGTAATTCCTAATAAATATAAACCTAAACCATCGTTACCTTCCGGTAACTCTCCTTGATAAGCAGGTCGTTTCGTTCCTTTGGCTTTATAGATGGCGGCAATTTTTGCATCCACTTCGTTTTCTAAACCATTTTCTTTAATGTATTTCTCGCAGTTTTGATCGATGGCCCCATTCATAAAGAAACCCAACAACATTGGTGCAGGTCCATTTATGGTCATACTAACCGAAGTCATGTTGTGCGTTAAGTCAAAACCAGAATACAATTTCTTTAAATCATCTAAACACGCAATAGAAACCCCTGCATTGCCAATTTTCCCGTAAATATCAGGTCTTAATCCTGGGTCGTTGCCGTAAAGCGTAACCGAATCAAAAGCAGTAGATAAGCGCTTTGCGGGCATTCCTTTAGAAACGTAATGAAAACGTCTGTTCGTACGTTCTGGTCCACCTTCACCAGCAAACATTCGTGTTGGATCTTCCCCTTCTCTTTTAAAAGGGAATAAACCTGCGGTGTAAGGAAATTCTCCCGGAACATTTTCTTGTAAGCTCCATCTTAATACATCTCCCCAACCCGTGTACTTTGGCAAAGCCACTTTAGGAATTTGGAGATGTGATAAACTTTCGGAATGTGTTTCTATCGCTAATTCTCTGTCTCTTACTTTAAACTTGTAAACGGGTTCTTTGTATTTCTGAACCTTATCATTCCAGTTTTCGATAATGAGCATGTTTTTCGGATCGAAATCCAATTTCAATTTATCGAACTGTGCTTGTAGTACTTTAACCACTTCTGGCTCATCAGTCAATGTAGCAATTGTTCTGTCAATCGCACAAATTTTATCGGCTAAAGCGACTTGTGCATTTACCCACTCATCATACCCTCTATTGCTTTCAGAAATTTCTGATAAGTAACGGTTACGCTTTGGCGGGATAACAAAAATCTTTTCAGACATCTCTGCTGTTATCTCGAAAGTAGAAGGTAAATCTGCACCACATTTCTCTACCAATTGATCCATAATCACTTTGTAAAGTGAGTTCATTCCAGGATCGTTAAATTGAGAAGCAATGGATCCGTAAACGGGCATCTGATCCATAGGGATATCCCATAGCTCATTGTTGCGCATGTATTGTTTTTTTACATCTCTAATGGCATCTAAAGCCCCTCTCTTGTCAAACTTGTTGAGCGCAATCACATCCGCAAAATCCAACATGTCAATTTTCTCTAACTGTGTTGCCGCTCCAAACTCTGGAGTCATCACATATAAAGAAACATCAGAATGATCCATAATTTCCGTATCCGATTGTCCGATACCAGAAGTCTCTAAAATGATTAAATCGTAGTTAGCCGCTTTTAAAATTTCTAAGGCTTCTGAAACGTGTTTACTTAATGCTAAGTTACTTTGACGAGTTGCCAGCGAACGCATGTAAACTCTTTCACTTTTGATGGAGTTCATTCTAATTCTATCTCCTAATAATGCTCCACCCGTTTTTCTTTTGGATGGATCTACAGATACAATAGCAATTTCTTTTTCAGGGAAATCGATTAAAAATCGGCGCACCAATTCATCTACTAAAGATGATTTACCAGCTCCACCAGTACCTGTAATTCCTAAAACTGGCGTATCCGTTGCTTTGGCCATGGCATGAACTTTCTCCATGTCAGCTTTACTTTCTTCTGGAAAGTTTTCTGCGGCAGAGATCAGTTTTGCAATTGATTTTACATCTTTATTTCCGATATGATTTACTTCCCCGTTAAGATCCGCACCTGTTGGATAATCGGACTTAGAAATCATATCATTAATCATCCCCTGCAATCCCATTGCTCTTCCATCATCTGGATGATAAATTCTTGTAATTCCGTATGCTTGTAGTTCTTCTATTTCTGAGGGTAAGATAGTTCCACCACCACCACCAAATATTTTGATGTGCTCAGATCCTTTCTCTTTCAATAAATCATACATGTACTTAAAGTACTCCACGTGTCCACCTTGGTATGATGTCATTGCAATGGCATTGGCATCTTCTTCAATGGCGCAATTCACCACTTCTTCAACGCTTCTATCGTGTCCTAAATGAATTACTTCAACTCCTGTAGCTTGTATAATTCTTCGCATGATATTGATCGCAGCATCATGTCCATCAAATAGACTGGCAGCCGTTACAATTCTTACTTTATTTTGAGGGGTATATTTTTCTATTGGTTCCATAATCTTTCTATTTCTTGGCCTAGCGAAATTAAGGAATAGGGGTGTTTATTCCTATAAATAAACTGACCTTTTAATTTAGAGACATAATAGATTCTTTATTTCGAAGAATTAGGTGTTTTGTGATCGATATGATAGCGCCTAACAACAAAATGAACAGCATTGAAGTGATTGACGAGTCAATTCGTTTAATAGAATGTAAAAAGCCTTCAACGTCAGTTGAAGGCTTTTTTTATCAGTAGTCCCTGGATTTATTCCGAGAACTCAAGCGGCAAGCTATATTAGCTGTCCGTCTATTTAGCTAGACTTGGGTCTCATTCGGCAAGCAGCATTTCCATTTACAGTCTGCATTGATTCAGGAGTTTAGCCCTAGCTATTTCACAAAATGCTAGGGCTTAATTTTCTCTAATAGCTTGAAAAATTACTTTACTATCAGTTTCTGCGTTGCAATAGTGTCTCCAGAATCTGACGAAACTTCTACAAAGTACATTCCAGAAGCAAGATTCAATTGTAAATCAACGGTAGCTTTCGCATTCACCTTTTGTGTGTATACCACTTGGCCAACACTATTCTTAAGAGTAACTATTGCTTTAGTAAGTATCTCCCTGAAAGAAATAGTTACTTTGTCTGATGTTGGGTTAGGGTGAAGGGTAAAATGATTGAATTCATTGAACTCGGAAATGGATGTGATGAAGACATCAACACAAGCAGAAGTATCAGAACAAGCTCCATCTGTAACAATTACGGCATAACTACCATTAGCAATGGCCGTGAAGCTAGCGTTCGTTTCATTGGAAATAAAACTATTCCCATTGTTACAATCTATCCATTGATATGCGGAAGTAGTAGCATTTGAAGTAATCACATTTCCAGATAAAGAGGTGGAAGTATCCACTGCACAAACATTTACATAAGCTGCAACATTTGCAATGTATCCTCCTGGAATAAGTGACTCAAGATTAACAAATGGTCCTCCATTAACATTCGCAAAAAAATAAGGTGGATTTATGCCCGCACTAGCTATATTCTTAAGGTTTTCAAAGCTAATCATACCTGAAGCATTATATAAAGTATCAAAATAGTTGCCCGATACACTCGGATTAGTAAGGTTTTCAGTCACTATTTTTGGGTCTGGATTAGTCGAGCTAAGAGGTGTAATCTTAGCGGAAAAATCTATCCCAGTAGACTGACTAAGAGGGATCAATTGATAAAAGTCAAAAGAATCTATCTCAAACGGAACAAGAATAATAACCGGGTCAGTAAATTGAGCTCGAGAATCCATTGCGATTATAAGTAATAATAGGGCGAAGAGGTTTTTTATGATTTCTAATTTTATTTAAGGTATTCAAAATTAGCTGTAAAAGCATCAGTTTATCGCTCAAAAAAAGACAATAACTAGTCAATATAGCTCAAAGGTTAATTGTAAAGATGAATTACCAAAACATTAATCAATTCAGATGGTAAAATTGAATAGCATGTGTAAATAATTGATAGTTACTCATTTAGTAGAAACTTCTTTAATAACAACTTTACTGACCTTTTAATTTGTAAATTATTAAGTTGATTTATTTTTTGAAATCAAATTTTTAGGATTAATTTTATTTAAACGTAAAAATGAACCGCTAAGCATGTTTTTTATTCGCAAATTAAGAGTTGTGTTTTAAAAAATCATACTTTAGGTTTGTTTTAAACATTACTTATTATGATGAAAAATAAAGGGACAAAAATTGCTTTTTTATTGTTTGCAGCTTTAACCGTTGTAAGCTGTACAAAAGAAGATGCTTTTAACTATTCAGATTTAGAACATACTGCAGAATGGATTTTTCCTGTAGCTAAAACAGAAATTTCAGCCGAGCAATTTACAAAGATTAATGACCTTAGGTATGATGTTGGAGTTGTTACCTTAGATGCTCCTTTTCTAACTACAGGACTTCCTACGCCCCCTATATCAGCACAGTCTATTGGTCCATTAGATTTAGAAGGAACTGACAGTCTCTATGTACAATTTAAATCAGATAACGCGATCATAAAGATTTACATTACGAATAACTTTCCTATCAATATCAAAGCAGGAACGGTTGTAGAAATTAGAAATTCTGTAAATAACACGGATGTTGTTTTTGAGGGGGTAATTCAAAATGATATCGCCGCTAAAGGAGGAATGGATTCTGTTATTGTTAATAAAGTAGGAACTTCTGAGTGGGTAGACAATCGATTAAAACTCTACCTAACAAACTTCGGTTCTGATGGGTCTCCTAATGTTGAAGATTACAGTATTTATAATAACATTGAGATTCAATTAGGTATTGAGGTATTGATCTTAAATGAAATAGAATTACATGGAAACATTAATTATATCGTAACAGATACCACTGATTTTGATTTTGGTAGTACTGATAATGTGGGTGAAATCAAAGAAGAAAACATTCGGAATATTAAAATGAATGTATTTGTGAAAAATGGGACCCCGTTAACTTTCGCGATTCGAGGGTATTTTTTAGACGCTAATTATGCAGTATTAGATTCCGTATTTAATAATGCGGTAATTCCTTCAGCTCTTATTGACCCAAATGGATTTGCGGTGATGTCTTCCGTAGTTGAACAAAAAATTGTAGAAGAATTAAACGCCTCGCAGTTTAGTTATTTGAAAAACAGGACCCAACATATTTATTACCTACTTGAATTTACGAGTCAGCCGGAAAATGTAAGTGTTGTTGGGGAAAACCATGTAAAACTAGAAGTTACCGCAGAAATTGAATCGAAAATTACCTTGTAACTTTTTAAAAAAAACACGATCACCACCTCTTTATTTAAGCCAAAAAAAATCGAATGAAAAAAATAATGATCCTAATGCTTTTGTTAGTTGGAGCTTCAACTGTAAATGCGCAATACAACTCTTTGGGTTTATACAACCCTCATTTCACTTTTAATAAAGCTGAATTTATTCCCTCAAAATTAGGGGTTAACCAGTCTAAAGTAGAATTTAGAATTATTCCGAATGGTTATGTCTATGGAGCCAACTCTTTACTGTCAATTCAAACAGTGATGTATCCTACAACTAGTGGAATTGATAAAGCGGTTGACAATGCTGATGGACACACCCTGTTTGGGGCAGGAGTAGAAATTCCTGGCGTGGCAATAAGCTATAAGCTTGGGAAAACTAAAGAGTTGATGACTTTTGCTTTAACCAATAAAACAAGAGCGCTAGGAAATGTGTTGTTGGACGATCAGCTCTTGAAATTAGCATGGAATGGAAACAAACAGTTTGAAGGGGAAACCATTAAGTTAAACAAGTTTGGAGCGAGCTCAATAGCTGCTACAGAGATTGGTTTAGGATGGGCAATGCCTCTAAAAGTTGGGGCTCTAAAAATGAGAGTTGGGGCCAACTTAAAATATCTTTTAGCATTTGCTGGAGGCTATGTTCCGCAGAGTGAGGTGTTGATGGAAACGGCTACGGATGGCAGGTATATTTCCTTTCAAAATTTGAATTACCAAGCAAATGTTGCCCTACTAGATGATGCAAATACATTTACAGGAAATGGATTTGCAATGGACTTAAGTACTACGCTTCATTTTGGAAAGGAGATGAATGCTTCTGTTGCTGTTCTAGATATTGGAGCTTTAACTTTTGATAAGAATACCTATTCTTATACAGGAGCTGGAGATGTTAACATTGAAGGGGTAGTTATCGATAATATTTTTGAAGACAATACTTTTCAAATTGATTCTGCGATTTTAGAAGGTTTTCATTCCGAAAATGATTCTGGAAAAACCTTTTCTATGGGCATGCCTTCTCGTTTGGTAGTGCATTTAGAAAAGAATATACTCAATGGGGATGAGGTGAAGCATGGCATTTATTTAACTTACATCCAGGGATTTAATAATATTGCTGGAACAACAACAAGGCCTTACTTTGCGACAGGTTACTCTTACAGTTTGAAAAAAATATTGAATGTTGGACCCACAGTGAATTATGGTGGTTACGGTGGCTTTGGTTTAGGGATGTTTTTATCCGCTAAAGTAGGTCCGTTAAGAATTGGAGCCGGAACAAACGCTGGATTAAGCTATCTAATATTCCCGAGTGTAACAAAAAGTGTTGACATTTCTTTTATGACCACATGGGTGATTGGGGCTAAAAAGGAGAAAGCTGAGGTACCTTCAATTGAATAGTTAAATTCGCAACTCCTGATTCGTTTAGGCATTACACATTCAGTGTTAACTGAAACGGTAAAGGTTGCTATTGAACTAAAGAAGGAAGTGAATAAAGGTTGGTGCTGTACGGAAAAAATGCAAGAGAAAGAATTCTTAATTAGCGAACTCTTTCTGGTATTTTATCAAGCGTTGATTTCTTTAAAAAGACTTAAGAAGGAGCCGTAGTAGAAGAGTGGCTGAACACATTTAAGAAACTCCCCTAATTTCTCTTCCAGAAATAAGGCGTAAAAAGAATCGCTATTGTAAAAAGTTCTAACCTTCCCATCAACATTAAAATCGTTAAAATCCATTTTGCGGGATCGGGTAGGTGGTAAAAGTTTCCGGCAGGCCCTAATTCTCCAATCCCTGGGCCTACATTACCAATAGCTGTAGCTGCTGCACTTAAGGCCTCTTTAAACTCTAAGCCAAAAAAGGTAAGGGCAATTGAGCCGGTAACAAAAAGAAATAAATAGAAAAATACAAAGGCCAATAGGTTGTAAATTATTTTGGAAGAAACCGCTTGACGGTTTAATGTTACCGTAACAATGGCGTGCGGGTGAAGTCTTCTTTTAAATTCTAAGAAACCATTTTTCATGAGTAAAACAATTCTTACAATTTTCATACCTCCACTAGTAGATCCTGCACTTGCTCCAGTAAAAAGAAGTAAGAAGAAAATAAAGGTGACAAAAGATCCCCAAGAAGTAAAGTCGGTGGTCGAAAAACCTGTTGTGGTTAAGATACTTACAATTTGAAATAAGGCATCTCTAAATGCTTTTTCGAATTCTCCTTGGTAAATTACAGGAACAATTGCGAAACATAAAATGACAACTGCAGCAGCATACCATTTAAACTCATCGTTTTCCCAAAACTTTTTAAATTTAAACTTAAATCCAAAATAGAGTAAAGTAAAATTGGTGCCAGCAATAAACATAAAGGCAATAATAATATATTCGATGATGGGCGAATTAAATGCGGCTATACTGTCTTGTTTAGTAGAGAAACCTCCTGTGGACATCGTGGTTAACGAGTGGTTGATGGCATCGTAAAAGTCCATACCAGCAAACATTAGCAGGATACATTGTAAAACCGTTAAGGAAAAATAGATGAGCCATAACCGCTTGGCAGTTTCTTTAATTCTTGGATGAATTTTATCTTTTGTTGGGCCTGGAGATTCTGAAGCAAAAAGTTCCATACCCCCAACACCTAAAAGGGGGAGGATGGCAATGGTTAGCACAATAATGCCCATGCCTCCAATCCATTGCGTCATACTTCGCCAAAATAGAATGCCCTTAGGTAGGCTTTCAATGTCATTTAAGATAGAGGCCCCAGTTGTTGTTAATCCAGATATGGTTTCGAAAAAAGCGTTGGTATAGTCAGGTATTGCACCTGAAAGAACATAAGGTAAAGTTCCAAAAAGGGTCATGGCTAACCAGCCTAATCCAACAATTAAATAACCCTCGCGTTTTTTTACTTCATCATTTTTGTTCTTTCTCGTCAAGATTTTTAATCCTGAACCCGCTAATAAAGTAATGGCTGAGGCGAAAGATATTGCTTGTAAATCTTCACTGTTGTAATAAAGAGAGAACGGAATTGCCAATGACATTAACACTCCAGTAATGATGATTAAACCACCAACAATGTTGGTCACTACTTTAATGTTAATTAAATTTTTAGGCATCTTACTTGTGGAAAAATTTTTCTATTTCTTGAATGGATTGTTTAAGGGTAAATATAATTACTTTATCGCCTTCTTGCAGTTGAAACCCTCCAAAAGGAACAAAACCTTTGTTATCTCTGATTACTCCTGCAATTTTAGTTGATTTTGGCATTTTAAGATGACGTAGTGGTTTTGAAGTGATTTTTGTTCCCGCTTTTACGTTAAACTCAATGATCTCTCCATCTACACCATGTAAACTTGCAATTTCTTCTACTTCACCTTTTCTAATAAATTTAAAGATATTACTTGCCGCAATCATCTTTTTATTAATCAAGGTATCTATACCGATGTTGTGAGAGAGGTTGATGTAGTCAATGTTTTCTACCCCGGCAATTGTTTTTTTAACGCCGTGAGATTTTGCCACCAAGGACGTAATGATATTGGTTTCAGAATCTCCAGTTACAGAGATGAAAGCATCCATGTCTTCAATATTTTCCTCTTCTAGGGCCTGAACATCTGTGCCATCGGTATTAATTACTAAGGTTTTCTTTAGTTTTTCTGCGATTTGTTCTGCTTTTCTGCGGTTTTTTTCTATGAGAATTACGTTGTAATCTTTTTCAAGAAGTTCGGCTGTTAAAACGCCCATTCGGCTTCCTCCTAAAATCATTATGTTTTTTATTTCATAACATTTTTGCCCGCAAATTTCAGTAATTTGATCGATACTCTCTGGAGTAGAAATAAAATACACGATATCATTTTGACGTAAAACAGTGTCGCCTTCTACCAAAATCGTTTTATCGTTTCTCAGTAAAGCTATAGGCTTAAAGGATCGGTTTGGATTTAAATGAGTCGTATTTACTACTGATTTATCCTTTAAAGGAGAGTCAGGGGAGATGGTAATTCCAAAAACGGTGAGTTTACCTCCCTCAAATTCATAATCATTGGTAAATGCACATTGACCGATGAGTCGTGGTTTTTATTTATAGG
>JAWUVT010000056.1:0-15662 GCA_034112225.1 Flavobacteriales bacterium
AAACACAAGCTTAGAAGCTAATTAAAAATAAATAGACCACTAAGTTACTGATTCACAGTTAGAATAATTTTAAAGAAAAACATAGGCTGATCTTGATGCCCAAATGGATTTCTAAACTGGCCCTAAGTCCACTTGAGAAAATTAGAGCTAAACTGAGTGCGGATGCTTTAAATAGTAAAAATAACCCCCTAGAGTTTAACAGAAATAAAGGTTTGAAATGCCGCTAAGAGTGATTCAGTACTAAAGATGCCTTAAAACAGCGCTTAGCTAGAAGCAGCTGTCCACTAGAATATAAGTAGAGAGAGTTGAATTGCGGGTCAAGGCCAATTGTTGTGGAGTAGAAATTTACTATTGGTTATTAGAAGCTTAAAGCATATGGACCACGATCTTCATAGAGAAGAGATCCCCACCTTATATTATTGTTCTTGCTTAATTTTACTGATCCATACTTTGTCCTTCACTAATTGAATGCATGTACTATATGTATTAAGGTTTATTTAGAGTCAAGTCAAAATTTTATGGAGTAGAATAATATAGTGATGAATAATATGGTAGTCCTGAAAAAAAAACGATCAATCACCTGATTCAAATACAATGAAGTGGAAACAGCAACTCATTCTATCTACTCTTTCTTGGGTTTTGGATACTCTCAGCATAAAATAGGGCATGAAACGAAGTTTAGCGAAGCTAATCCAGATGCAGAAATGTACTCTTTTGTAACAGTAGAAATTTACTATTGGTCATTAGAAGCTTACAGCGTATGGATCCCGATCTTCATGGAGAATAGAGCACCACCTTATACTATTGTTCTTGCTTAATTTATACTGATCAATACTTAGTCCTTCACTAATTTAATGAATGCGGTAAATGTTTTAGGGTCCGTTATTTATTCTAGAGACATTAGAGGATAACGCATTTCTCAGAGTAAGAGGTACACCTATTTTTTCTTAAAACCTAAATCCATAACTTTTGGAATTGGTCCTTTTTTTGTCTTGATCTGCAAGAAGAAGGAAATTAAAAATAAAGGCATAAAAAAAACCAGATACATAGTACCTGGTTTTTTTCGTGGGCAATGAGGGATTCGAACCCCCGACCCCCTCGGTGTAAACGAGGTGCTCTGAACCAACTGAGCTAATTGCCCTTAATCGGCTGCAAATATACAATGAATTATCTTCTCCACAAGTTTTTTTGAATTTATTTTTCAAAAAGTTTATTTTCCCACTTCCAAGCGGACAACATCATCTCCTCTAACCCCAATTCTGGCGCCCATTGTATCAGCTCTTTGGCTTTGTTATT
The DNA here is from genome assembly GCA_034112225.1 of Flavobacteriales bacterium. Classification (GTDB taxonomy): domain Bacteria; phylum Bacteroidota; class Bacteroidia; order Flavobacteriales_E; family Vicingaceae. The sequence goes on from JAWUVT010000056.1 coordinate 1,297, forward strand.
ATTGGCATAAATAGAAATCACATCTCCTGATCTCCGCCCTCCAATCGTATAATTTAACTTTTTGCCACTTACTTTTTCAAACGCAGTGATTACTTCTAAAACAGAAACTCCGATACCTGTGCCCAAGTTAATGACTTCATACTGCTTTGATTTTTCATCTTCAATTAAATATTGCAATGCCAGTACATGGGCATTGGCAATGTCAGTCACATGAATGTAATCACGAACACAGGTTCCATCTACCGTATCGTAATCGCTACCAAACACGGTTAAGGATTCTTGTTTTCCAATGGCCGTTTGCGTAATAAAAGGAACTAAATTATTGGGTTTTGTATTTGACAACTCCCCATTAAGTCCTGAAACATGTGCTCCTACTGGATTAAAGTAGCGTAAAGAGATCGCTTTTAAAGTTTTACTAATCTTTATAAAATCCTCCACCATCACTTCTCCAATTTGTTTGGTATAAGCATAGGGCGATTCGGCTTTTTCTTGAGGGGACTCTTCTGTAACAGGCAACACGTCTACATTTCCATAAACAGCGCATGATGAAGAAAAGATAAGGCTAGAAACGTTATATTTTTCTTGACATTTTAAAACATTTGCCAAGGTGTTTAAATTATTGTCGTAATACTTTAAGGGATCCTCAACAGACTCTCCAACTGCTTTGTAAGCTGCAAAATGAATAACCCCTGCAATGTTAGGGTTCTCAGCGAATACAGCCTCTGTTGCGGAGATATCTTTTAAATCAATTGGATAATTTTTTATCGTTTTCCCTGTTACTTCTTTGATCCGATCAAAAGTTTGTGGAGTAGAGTTGGAGTAATTATCAATACCGATAACTTCCCAATCGGTTTTTGTAAGTATCTCTATTATCGTATGTGAACCGATATATCCAGCAGCTCCAGTAACCAATATTTTCATGAAATCAATTTTAACTCCAAAAATAAGAATATATACGAGTAAATAAAGTGCTACAGCTGCATTTAAAAAGGTGCCCCTTCAATTGCATGCCTCCCCCATTTTAACTGCTAGATACAAATCCTTTGGAAGGTAGTGAAATACCACACCTTACCAATGACTACTTGCCATTGCCATTGCCATTGCCTCCTTAAAAAATCTAAACACCATTAAAAGCATCTAAATATTTTTGTTTATTCGCTTCTACTGAATACTTGTCTTTTACCGTTTTTCGGCCTTCTTCTCCTATTGTAGTTCTTAATTCTTTCGAATCAATTAATTGAGAGATTTTTGTTATCCATTCTTCAGCTGAGTTTGCTAAAAACCCATTCACACCCTCTTCTATTATTTCTGTATTTACGCCAACCGGCGACATAATGGTAGGAATCCCTAAGGACATATACTGAAGCCCTTTAAAACCGCACTTCCCCTGAGTCCACTGATTATCTGGAAGTGGCATAATTCCAATATCTATCTTATTTAATTCTTCTATTTCATTGGCTCTATTCCAAGGGGTTGTTGAGGCATTTAAGGAGGCATATGTTTTATCAACATCCACAATAATTTTAAAATCTATCGCCTCTTTATATTTTAACTTAAGTTGTACTAACAGTGGCAAAATCGCCTCTAAATAAGGCAAGGTTGTAGCCGTTCCTGTCCAGCCAATACTAATTTTACCGGATGGTTTAACGTTTTTAATTTGATGGTGCTTAAAGTCAATTGTTGTAGGAATAACTATTGAATTCCTATTAAATGCTAAGGCATAATCTACGAGAAATTGATTCCCTCCTATTACCAAATCTGAAACTGCAATTATTTTCCTGGCCTTCTCCCCATCCTTCAGCCATTCTAATTTTTTATTGGCACTAGAAACATTGGGCAACCAAATCGCATCGTCGAAATCAAAAATCACTTTTGCAGAAGATTTTGCTAATCTCCGCTCAAAAAAAGTTGTTCCTGTAAAGAAAGCTTCTCGCTGAATAAAAATAACATCATATTTTGAAGCTCTTAAAAGGTCATTACATCTAATAATGATTGATTTAAAAAAAATAAATGCCTTTTTGATAACATGCCCTTTTTGATAAAAAATCTTGTCATTACGGGCAGAAATGAGATTTGAAAAATCATACTGCCACCCCTTTTGTTGTAAAAAAGTTAAATATTGCTCAAATCGAAACCGCTGACTTGGAGACCTGCCTGGTCTATGAATGGCTATAAAAAGGATTTTCGGCATTTAAATCGTGAATTTTAGGAAAGCTAAAATAACTATAATTGATTGTTAACCAAATAATAAAGGGCCTCGTTTATTATAAATTCAAAACAGCTTGATAAACCTTGTAGTAACTTTCAACGCCTTTTGCTAATGAAAAGTAATCGATGGAGGTCTGTACAATGCGATCCACATCTTTGGTTTTAATGGCATCTATCACCTCTTCCGCCACTTGTTTATAAGAATTCTCATCAAAGTTATGGACTACCAATTCTGGCATTACTTTATTCATTACAACATCTACATCCCCCACTCCAGCATTACAAATGATAGGAATTCCCATGTTCATAATTTCTCCCATTTTGGTGGGTGAAGATGCTTTTTTAGAATACACAGGCTTAATAAAAAAGAGAGAAACATCACTAGAATTGATATATGCGGGCACATCATTTCTTAATGATGCCTGAACAATTACCTTTTCTTTGGCAATCTCTTTTTCCAGACACTTCTTAAAAATAGAATGCTCATCATCTCTGGTCACAAACAATAATTTAGCATTGGAATGCTGCATATTGAAAACCTTAAAAAAATCGAGCATTTCCTCTAACATGTACCAAGTCCCTATAGAACCTAAATAGGAAATAACAAAATCAGTTGAAGCAATTCCTAACTCCTTTCTTTTATTTTCTTTCTTTGAAATGTTAAAATGACTTTCATCGGTGCAACAGGGAATCACTTCAAGAGCAGATTGCCCTTGCAACTTCCAAGACTTGATTTCATCTTTCCCCGCATGCGTTAGAGATATGGTGAAGGCTGCTGCTTGTAAAGCTTCTTTTTCTTTTTTCTTAAAAAAATGATACACCTTTTGGTGAATAAGGTTTTCAAGGCTCCATATTCCTCCATCGATTCGTTCATCTGCCCAAAAACCGCGCATGTCAAAAATAAAAGGAATTCCATATTTTTTCTTTGCCCACAGCCCCACTAAAACAGAGATATAACTTCTGCAATGAATCAATGAAACGGTACTTTCTTTGACTTCTTTTTTTACCGCATTTTTGAATTGAATGAGATCGTAAATTGTTGACAAAATAGGGGGGCGTTTCGTATATTTTAAGGGCTCCCAATTGATCTTCTTTTTCTTGACAATGTCACGAATGATGAACGCTTCTTTTTGAAAATTTACTGGTTTCTCAAAACTAACTATTGTAAAATCAAACCCTTTCTCACTTAGTCCTATTAGATAAGGTAATATCTGAGATTGTCCTAAAGGGTCAGTTAAACCATCGTAGCTTAAATAAAGTACTTTCGTTTTCGTATTTTTGGAAGCCATTAACTTTTATTATCTGTGGGAGACATATTATCTATAGGGGATATAATCCTAATTCCAGTATATCTCCTCCTTATTTATGTGGTTGCTTTTCAAATCAAAGCTAAGCAAATAATCAAGCATCCTGAATATAAATACTTTGTAAAAGGACTTTCTTTTAAGTTATTTGGAGCAACGGCGTTTGTGCTCATTTACCTCTTTTATTACGGAGGTGGTGATACCATTAATTATTTCAAAAGTACAGTCGCCTTATCCAATTTGTTTTTTGAAGATTTTGATGCTGCGTTTTCCATTCTAACAGGTGATTTATCCCCCAAAAATCATAGTAAATTTAATTACATAACGGGTTACCCCTCACACTACATGTGGAAAGACGCCGCAACATTCACAGTTGTTCGTTACTCTATCTTCTTTCTTTTTTTAGGAGGGAAAAGCATCTTTACCACTAGTTTTTTTACCGCATGTTTTTCTTATATCGGAATTTGGAAGTTGTTTCAATTGTTTGTTCACCTTTACCCCAAAACGATAAAGCCCTTATCCATTGCAATTTTGTTTATTCCAAGTTTTGTTTTTTGGGGATCGGGTATCATGAAAGATACTTTTGTTGTTGGTGCAGCATGTTGGATTACGGCTAACTTTTATGCGGTATTCATTCAACGTAAAAAGTTCGTCATCAACATTCTGTTGTTGGGCTTCAATTTTTTTCTTATCGCAAACCTTAAACCCTACCTCATTATCTGCCTATTACCAGGAATGCTTTTATGGCTGTACAGTGCCTATTTAAATAACATAAACAGCACACTCATTCGATGGTTACTCATCCCTGTACTGATTGGAACCTTATCCCTCATTGGTTTCTTTTTAGTTACTAATGTAGGAAGTTTATTAGGGAAATATGGCAGTGTAGATGACATTGTTAAAACGGCTCAAATTACTCAAGAAGATTTATTGAGAGAAAATGCCTATGGAAGTAACAGTTATGACTTAGGTGAAATTGACGGTTCTTTTTCAGGTTTAATGAGTAAAGCACCGACGGCCATCTTTACCGCAATTTATCGACCCTCTTTAATTGAGATTGGTAGTCCAACAATGGTGTTGTCTGCCATTGAAAATACCATCCTACTTTTCTTAACCCTACTCTTATTGCTTCGTACAAAACTAAGTTTACTTTATCGGCTCATTAAAGAAAATCCCTTGGTTTTATACTCTCTTGTATTTACTGTTATTCTGGCTTTTGGTGTAGGTTTGGCAACCGCAAATTTTGGAGCTTTGGTCCGCTACAAAATCCCCTTAATTCCCTTTTATTTTTCGTCTTTAATCATTTTAAATGAAATACGAAAAGAGCGGGAAAAATACTAACTTGATGGCTCGGATAAGAAAAGTAGTTAAATTAAAATACACCAACATTCCGAAATTCTTAAAAAAGATAAAATTGCTGATTTCTCTTTGACTACTTCGATTCAGATACCAGAAAATAAAATATTTTTATTTATTTAAGCCTTTATTTTTCGGCATGACACTATTTTTTTCATCAATCGAAATCAAGTTTCTAGCAGATGTTATTGAACAATATAATCTTGGTTCTTTTTCAAGAATTTATTAAAGACAATCAATTGCCAAATTCTATTGTACAAGTACTTTTCGCCATTAAAGAAACGTCTTTTTAATTCCTTTACATAAGCTAAGTTAAATACTTTGCTATCCGCAATCAGCGTATCGTCTAAATACTCTTCAATTAAATACTGTAATTCATTGTCTAACCAACTGCTCAAAGGAATGGAGAATCCTTGTTTGGGATGATCCAATAGATTTTTAGGAACCATCCCATAGAGCACTTCCTTCAACATGTATTTTTGAGTGCCCTGAGGAGAGATTTTAAATGAAGAATTGAGGTTGATCGCTGACTCCACTACTCGGTGATCCAACAACGGAACACGCACCTCTAAACTGGTCAACATCGAACAACGATCCACTTTTATTAATAAATCATCTTTTAAATAGTTTTGAATGTCAAAAAGGGCTTGTTCCTCTTGAAAGCTTAAGATCCGTTTACTCTTTATTTTTTCATCTAGCACAAGGCCTGAGGGATTGATTAACAATTGAGGAAGCTCATTTTCATTAAACAAATATTGTTCTTGCGAAAAAATATGACTCTTTATCCTTTCCTTAGAGGGACAATTAAACACCATTGCCGCTCGTTTATTTCGATTACTATTCGACAGACTTAACCCTTTGGCAATCAATTTTCGCGTATTCCAGATGAAAGGATTAGACAATCGCTTCCCCCAATTATAGGATCCATAGCCCATAAACAATTCATCTCCTCCATCACCAGACAAAGCCACACTTACGTTCTGTTTGGCCATTTTAGAAACTAAATAGGTTGGTAAAGCTGAAGAATCCACAAAAGGTTGATCAAAGTTATCCATCACCTCATCCAAAACATCCAGTGCATCCGTGTAAGAGACCTGTAATTCATGATGATTTGTTTTTAAATGTGAAGCGATTGCCTTCGCATGTTGACTTTCATTAAATTTCGCTTCAGCAAAACCTATCGAAAAGGTATTTATTTTAACAGGAGAGATTTTTGAGGCAAGGGCTGTCACCAAACTTGAATCGGTTCCGCCACTTAAAAAAGTTCCTAAAGGTACATCGCTAATCATGCGATACGCTACAGCACTATGTAAGGTCTCTGTTAAATGCTGCTTGCTTTCTGTATAATTATTAGGGGTAGATACCTCCACTTTATCTGCTAAATCCCAATAAGTACTTACTTGAAACCCTCCATTTTCTAAGGTCCCGATACTTCCTGCGGGGAGTTGTTGAATGGCTGCAAATACCGTACTGTTTTGTGGGGAATATCCTAAATAAAAATAGTTAGCTACTGCTTTCTGGTTGAGTTGGAATTTAATTCCTAACTGATGGAGCGATTTTATTTCAGAGGCAAAGGCAAAACAAATGTCCTGAAAGAAATAATAAAGCGGTCTTATCCCTAATCGATCTCTAAATAGCTTTAGTTGTTTTTCTTGCAAGTCATATATGGCAATGGTAAACATTCCATTGAGTTGCTGCACAAATTCATCTCCCCACTTGGCATACGCTTCCAAAAGCACTTCAGAATCTGAAGAAGTGTTTAGGCTCAACCCTAATTGACTGGCGATTTCTTTGTAGTTGTACACCTCACCATTGTAAACCATGACATATCGCTTACCATGAGAAGTCATCGGCTGGTTGGCTTCAACAGATAAATCAAGAATACTTAACCTTCGATGGCCCAAACCAACGTATAAATCTTGGTCATAAAAATACCCATCCGCATCAGGTCCGCGGTGCCGTATGGCTTCCGTCATTTTAATTAAATGACTTTTTGTTAATTCAGAAGAAATGAATCCGGTAATTCCGCACATATTGTTAGTCTATCTATTTTAAAAAAAACTTATCAAAATTGTTTATTTAATTCTGAGATAAGTTAATAAATTTTTGAACAACATTTGAAATGTTATACTGTTCAACATTACTAATACTAATTCTCTTCGTATAGTCTCTTTTAAAAAAATCATTTATTTTAACCCTATCAATTTTATTTGGATGAATTGATAAGATAGGTCTAGATACGATTGCATAATCAATTAATTTGCTTGGAATTGCTGTTGGAGTATTTACATTTTCAAAATTCAATAGAAAATCCATAGATGCCAAAATTTTCAACAACTCTTTTCTGCTAACCAAATCTCTAATCTCTAATTTATCCCCAAGAATTTTTTGATATGGGGCAATCAGCTCTTTGAAGGGTGTATAAACTATAAATTTGAAATCAGATTCAACTTTTGACAGGTAATCTAAAAATAAAGAAGGGTTTCTGATATCTTTTAAAAAAACACCAGAGTAAGCAAATGTTATGACTTTGTTATGCACTTTATTTTCTTGTGAAATCAACTTAAATTTAAAACCTTGCGGGATGACACGAATCTTACTTCTGAATTCCTCGTAATACCCCTCTTTTGCTTTTTCATGAGGCACCGAAATAAAATCACAAAGCTTGCAAAATTTTTTTTCATATCGAGCAAAATATTGAAAGTGGTTTTTTATTGTTCCATTCCCCATAAAAGGATCCCCACAATCAGCTATCCATTTTTTAGGAAACTTTTTAGGATATTTTAATTTTGCCTGAGCAACTCCCCAATGAATTTGATGTGGATTTGCTATTGAAATTAATACGTCAAATTTTTCTTCTTGATTGATTATTTTAGGTATTGAAAATAAATATTCTATGTAAGGAAACTCAGCTATTTTACCAAACAACTTTCCACAAACCTTATCAAGAAAATGCCTTGAATTACCACCATCACTAGTATAAGGTCTTATTTCTGCCTTAGTGTGAAGGTGCTTTATTTTAATATTGTATTTCTCCTTAATCAAATCGTAATTATACTTACCTAGAACAGCATAGACTACCACATCGTGACCCTGCCTAGAAAACTCTTTAACTAACTCAGTAGTTCGGAGTGATCGAGGTGTTTGAATTGGAAATATATGCTGAGAAATAATAAGGATTTTCATTTTTACTTAAATAAAAAATACAAGTTATTGCAATATCAAATTAATTTATGAAAAAAAATAAATTTTTATAACTTAATTCATTTACGAATAAGATAGGATAGCAGTCTATTGATTCAACAGCTATCTCTTTTAAACAAAAAAAACACTGCCATTAAGTAATTTACAGGCAACACATGAGTTAAACAATTCGAAATTAAATGCTAATACAAAGTTGAAAACAAAAATTAAGTTTACGTTTGTATCTATTCATTCAATATGAAGTGTAAACTATTATGTTTTTTATTAAAAAAATAAGGTTTTGAGTAAACTAATATTATTGACAGGTGGATTCCCTTATGGAAAAGGAGAAACTTTTTTGGAAACTGAAATTGTTTTTTTGGCAAGAAAATTCACAACTATTCATATCATTGCACTGGACTGTACAACTTCGCATAAAAGAGATCTACCTAAAAATGTTTCTTCCGAAAATTTCAACGTACCTAATTCTATTCTAACTAAGATTTTAGCACTCCGATTTTTAGTGAATAAGCTTTTTTGGAAAGAACTCTTAATCATTAAAATCTCATATAATAAAAGCGTTTCCTTGTCAATATTAAAGACAATGTTAATCTCACTTGCTCGCGCAAACAGTATCAATAAGAAGTTATCAGGTTACATTCATAAAGACAACAACTTAGTATTGTATAGTTATTGGTGTGATGATTCGGCACTAGCTATTGCTTTCGAAAAATCAAAGAATAAAAAAACTATAGGAATTACTCGTATCCACCGATGGGATGTATACTTTGAAGAAAGTCAAATCAACTATTTACCATTCCGTCAATTTATAGCCAATAACTGTAATATGATTTACGCTATCTCTAAAGATGGAATGTATTCTGCAATTAGAGAGTGGCAGATTAATCCGAATAAAATTCAGGTTTCAAGGTTAGGAATTTCGAACAAATTTAAAATTAAACTTGATAAATCTAAAAAAACATTTCATATTACAAGTTGCTCAAATATCATTGCTATCAAACGTGTCCATTTAATAGCTGAAGCGTTAACGAATCTTAAAGATATCAACTTAAAATGGACCCACTTTGGCAATGGCCCTGAAAGGGAGAGGATAGAGTCCGTGATTAAAAAAATCCCAAAATCAATTGAAGTAATATTAAAAGGCAGTGTTTCTAATCATGCAATTTATTCCTTTTACAATATTGAACGCCCAAATTTATTTATCAATGTAAGCTCATCAGAGGGAGTCCCTGTATCAATAATGGAAGCAATGTCTTTTGGAACTCCGGTAATAGCTACAAATGTTGGTGGAAATTCGGAAATTGTAACCCATCAAAATGGATATTTATTGGAGGTTGATCCAACCCCTGAAAAAGTGGCTGAAACAATTGAACTATTTTATAACCTATCAATTGATGAAAAAAATAAGCTTAGAAAAATTGCCTATGAAACATGGGAGACAGAATACAATGCTAAGAAAAATTACGCTCAATTTACAGCGGAGGTATTGTCATTATAAATAGCTAACAATTTAGTGACATATTCTTTAATATCATATTCTCTTGCAGTGGCATTTGCTGCCTTAGCAATTTCAGAATAGAGTTCTTTATCTTTAGTTAGCTTAATTATATAATCAGCAAATTTTGAGGGAGGAGTATCTAGGCTTAAAATAATTCCGTTTTTGTTGTTTATTATGAAATCACTATTACCTCCTCCATTCAAACTAATAACTGGTAAAGATGCTGCCATAGCTTCAATAAGAACTAGCCCGAAAGGTTCCGAGGTTGCGCTATGAACATATAAATCACTTCGTTTTAAATGTTCTTCAACATGACTAATTAATCCTGGGAGCTTGATTACATGCTCTAAATCATACTTGGTTATTTCATCTTCAATATCCTTTCTTTTTATTCCTTCACCAAGAATACTTAAGTTCCAATTTATATCCGGCTCTTTTAAATACAATTCATTAACTACCTTGATTAAATATGAATGGTTTTTTACAAGGTATAAACGACCTACGGATATTAAATTAACATTTTTTTGCTGTACTATTCTGCTTGAACTATTAAAAGTTTTAAAGTCTATCGCATTTGGGAGTAGAAATATTTTCGATATCCAGCTAGAGTTAAGTTGCGATAACAAGTTACGGTGAATTTTGTGACTGATTGTAATAAAACTATTATTACAATCTTTATATTTCTTGAAAATCCTTATTCGCTCATAGTAATTTGTAATCTGTTTTTTAGAAAAGAATCTATTCCATTTTATTGAATTAAATTCAGTAAAATGGTCATGTACATGAGTTATATATTTGATATTAGGGCGTGGTTTTTCCCGAGTAACTAATTCAGCCTTGTATGTATGGGAGTGAATAACATCAGGTTTGAATTCGGAAACAATAGTTTCATATTCTTCAATATTAATTAAAGATGAACCTTTAATGGATAGCTTTACATTTGAATTGATGTAGGAAATATCTATATCTTCACTAAGGTGTTTGAAGTCATTGTTTGGGGAAAGGGAGACAATTTTTGTTTGTACTGTTGGAAAATGGAGTTGAATAGCTCTAGCGATTTCAATTGTTAATCTTTCTGCCCCACCTTTTTCTAAACTCTGTGTTATAAAAAGAATCTTCATTATTAAAAAGAATTTCTATCAATACTATTCATTACTATTAAGTCAGGATTGATAGATTTGTTTATTTCATAATAATACATTGAGACAGTTTTTGATCCTTTTTTTTTGTTACTTAACAATTGATTTGTTAATGAGTTTGAATAGCAAAAATATGAAAAAATATGTACTCCCAAATAGGTGCAATAATTAGTTAAGTATTTTAATTCCTCAGTTAATTCTTTATCTGTTGTTGTTTCTGAAGCTCCGATTAATATGCCATCTGAAAGAGACCATGGGATCAGTTTGGATTTAAACTTAAGATATCTATAGGGTTGATATTTTTTGTAGTGCAGATATTTTTCAGAGAGTAAAATTCCTATGAATTGATTTCTCATAGAATTGTTTATCATATCTCTATTTATCGTCTTGAATGCCCCTATTATTGATGAAATATAATAAAAAACATTTTGTAAGTTAAGTACGTTTAAAACTTTTAATAAAGGGTATGTTTTTATTTTAAAATCATACTTAAAGAAACAACCAATAACTTCCCATTTAATATTTTTTTTAAATATTTTTTCAGAAGCAGAGTTGGGAAAAACAATAATACAGTCGATTTTTCTTTTTTTTGCATCTTGTTCAAGTTCACTTAGCATATTTTTAAATAAACCTTTTTTTTGGTATTCTTTTTTTATTATCAAATCGCCTAATTGAGCGAAATTGTAAAATATCTCATTGTTATCTTTAAACGTATAAATTGTGGCTCCACAAAAACCAATTAATTCATTATTACAATATAGCAAACGTCCCAGTAAAGGTTCATTATTCCATGTCCGAGAATATTTTTTGGTAAAATACGATTGATTTGTTCGCTTATTTCTAACTTCATTAAAAAGTATACTTAGCTGGGGTAAATCTAACTCATTAAACTCTCTCGTTTTGTAACTGTTTGAATTCATATTTTAACTGATAGAGATAATAGTAACTATTTGTGTAGGATTATTTATGCATTAAAGGATGGTTAATTACACCTCTTCATTTTGGTTAAGATGTTTTTTTACAAATAAAAAAAACACTACTTGAAAAATTCTTTGATTTTCTCAACTTAAATAATTGCCTATATTCTGGATATGGATATAAAGCTGGAAGTATTGTTTGTTGGATTTCAAACTCTTTAGAAATAACTGAAATCCAATTTCCAACCCTATAATGCCTCACATCATACAATAATGACCTATCTGCAAAACTGTGAGAAACAGGGACAAAAACTTCCCACCACTTATATTTTCCCATATTAAATAGCTTAGAAAATAAAATTGAAGATATTTTTATATGGGTGGTAAATAATAATTGTGTCATCCAATTAATATAAGCCATTGAAGCTGTAGGGACTCCAATTATTAACGTTCCATTATCCTTTAAAACTCTCTTCATTTCTTTTAATGAATCAATTTCAGAATTTACATGTTCTAACACATGTGATGAATATACAGTGTCAAAAGTTTCCGATTCAAAAGGGATGCTTTCAGCTGTTGCTTTTTGAATCTTTTCTATTCCAACATTAAAATTAGATCCAGACCTCCCGACCCCATGCTCCATAGGTTCTGGATCAATACCGAACACAAAATTACTACAATCATCAGCAGCTCTTTTCATTGAATAACCAGCGCCACATCCTACATCTAAAAATTTACCTTTCTTTTTAATAAAAGACTTTATAGCCTTCCATTCTTCATCACGGGCTTTTAGTTGGTAAACATTCGCCTTTTCCCTAGGCAATAATGGTAAAGTATATATTTTAAGTAAAACTTGTCTAAACATCTGCTTTATTCAGTAAATAACGGTAAATCATATAGATTTTAAATTTATTTAGATTTGATATAGGGTTAATTAAAAATGACTTTACTAAATTAGTAATCATTTTAAAAAACATCCTTTTAAACTCATAATGTTTTGCCATGCCTAAGTAACAATTGCTTATGGCTTCTTTCTTCTCTTTTATTCCAATTTCTCTAGAAATTTCTTTATTTCTAAATAAAATATTTAAACCATCGAGTCTGGGTGAAAAGCAATTGTTTTTAATATTTATCGAGTTATCATCGTGTAGCCGATATTGAACAGTATATTCTTTAATATGATTTACAGCATAAGCATTTGCAATTTCAATCCACAAAACAGCATCCTCTACAATTACGATAGATTCTCGAAACTGAAGCTTATTAAGGATGTTTTTATGTACACAGACTCTCGCTGGTATAACTGAATTGACTAAAAAATAATTTAATGGATTAACTTCTAATACTGGTAATTCATCTTGTCTTTTATCACTTCCAATAAGATGATAACAATTCGTAAAAAAAAGTTCAACGGGTTTATTTTTTTTAGCAATAAAATTAAATAAGACCTCAAGATGATTCGGTTCATAAAGATCATCACTATCCAAAAAACAAATATACTGGCCATTTGAATTTCTTATCCCATTATTTCTTGCAGCACTTCTTTCTTTATTGGTTTGATAAATATATTTCACCCTTGGGTCTTCTATACTTTCAACAAGCTCTTTCGTATTGTCAGTTGATCCATCATCGATAATTATAACTTCGAAATTTTTAAATGTTTGAATTAATACACTATTTATCGTTTTACGCAAAATAGACGACCGATTATAGGTTGGTATTATAACCGAAAAAAAAAAATTATTCATGATATTGAACGATTATTACAAAACACTAAAAGATCCATTTTATTAAAGGCAACATCCATTTCGCTTTTTTTGATACAAAATAATAAAGGTTAGATTTAAAACTAAGTTTATGCTGCAACATCCTATCGAATTTTGGAAACCTATCGTATTGATGTATTATCGGAATAATCTTACCAGATAAGTTTGTAATCTGTTTGTCTGCATTTATAAAAATATCACTAATTGGTTTAAAATAAGATAATGTAGAAACTAAACCTGCATCATCTGAGACAATATTGACAGGATTAAACTTCCCTTTTCTCAATAAATAATTGTGACAAGCTTGTTCCATAACTCCATCAAAACCAATTTCAACCTTTGCATCCGCAAGGCGCTCAAACTCATCACACATGACTTTAACATAACGCCTAATTGCGTCTGAATCTCCTACTACAACTCCACAACATGAAATGAAATCATCCTTTATTTCCATTAAACCAACCTCGTAATATCCATTTCTAACCCACGCCTCATTTATAGGTTCCTGAGCTATTGTAAGTGCTTCAGATTCAAGATAACAATAAATTTCATTGGGATTAAATGGACCCTTAAAAGGGTCTTCTTGAAAAAACACATCTCTTACATCTGAAATAATAATGTTGGAATAACAATTATGACATTTAAGGTATGAATCAATTAAAAAAAACCGGATAAAATGAGCCGGAAAGTTTACGAACGAATGTAACTTTCGAAGCTGTTGTAGATGGTGCTCTTCTTTAAACCAGGGATGAGCTGAATTAATATTTACAGTGGTTACATTATTTTCAGTACAATACTGATAACAATCAGGCGTAAAGTTGGTTTCAAACAAAACGATTTCAGCTAAACATCCAGTTTTTCGAACTGATTCTATAAATACAATGATATCAAATCTATTATAGTTTGCCGCAATACCGATGATAAGGTTTTTGTTATTCAAAATAATCCTTTTAGTTTAAGTGTACATTTATTAA
>JAWUVT010000057.1:0-10233 GCA_034112225.1 Flavobacteriales bacterium
CCACGAAGAACTTCTAAAGGAAATCTGAAACATCCAATAAATCAAATACTATTTCTTACTCTATCAGCAGTAATAAGTGGCTGTAATACATGGTGTTTGATTGAAGAATTCGGAAAGTTAAAGATAGACTGGTTGCGAAAATTTTACCTCTATAAAAATGGGATTCCCTCTCATGATACTTTAGGAGCTTTTTTTAGTGCTTTAGATACCAAGAAATTTGGAGAGTGTTTTATCAATTATGCAGCATCGATTTCTACTCATACTAATGGAGATGTTGTGGCTTTAGACGGAAAGACAGTCCGAGGAGTTGGGTCAAAGAGCAGAAAGTACCCCATTCATATCGTTTCTGCATATTGTACAAGAAATCGTTTGTCTCTGGCACAAGAAACCGTAAATGAAAAAGAAAATGAAATTGTTGCTATCCCAAGACTTTTAGAACTAATTACCATAAAAGGATGCATCGTTACCATTGATGCTATGGGCTGTCAGAAAGAAATCGCCAAAAAAATTAGAGAAAGAGAAGCTCATTATCTGTTACAAGTAAAGGGTAATCAAGCTGAGTTAAAAGAACAAATCATCAAAGTTTTTAATCGCAATACAGATAGAGAAATTGATATTACCCATGATGGTGACCATGGGAGAATTGAAAAAAGAACGTGTCAAGCGATTGATGATTTAACTTTTTTGGATGGAAAAGAACAATGGAAAGATTTGAAAACAATTGTCAGAATTAAGTCCTACAGAGAAGACAAAAAAACAGGGGAGTTTTCAAACAATTTTAGGTATTATATTAGTTCATTACCCATGGATGCTAAACTAATAAACAAATCAGTAAGAAGTCATTGGGCAATAGAAAATAATTTGCATTGGAATTTAGATGTTATTTTTAAAGAAGACGGACAACTAAAACGAAAAGGAAACTCGGTAGAAAACTTTAATATGATGACAAAAGTAGCTTTAGCCTTATTAGACAATGAAAAATCAACCAAAAAATCCAAACCAATGAAAAGGTTTAAAGCCTCGTTAGATGATCATTACAGGGAAATGATTATGAAAGTTTAAATGCGAATTCCCTGGAACCTTATTCCGCTCTTTTGTGCTTTCTGATTAATTGCTTAAATTTACAAAATGTAAACTTAAGCCGTGTAAAATTAATTGCTGGTTTTAGCCTACTTACAAAAATCCTTCGGATTTTACCCGTTTACGATTTATTTAGTATATTAGCTACTTGAAACACGCACGAAATAATACACCGAACGTTGTGCTTCATTATGACCAAACACTAACTAAATTAAACTAAGTCATTATATTTTTAAATTCACTACTAGCTAAAATAATCGAAAAACTTCATAAGATAATTAGATTATCATGATAGTTTTTATTCTTATTTCAATGGAAAAAAAAATTTTTTATGAGAGTAAAAAGTCTAAACTTTACAGGTTAGATTCTAGCGAATGGGGAAAACCAGTTTTACTTAAAATTTTAAATCATGAATTTCCTACCCCATTTGAAATCACTCAATTTTACAATGAATTTGATATTATTGAGAATTATGATGTAGATTTTATAAGAAAACCATTAAAACGTTCCAAATTTAATGGAAGACATTGTATGTATCTCGATTGGATTGAAGGGCAAACATTAAAAAAGGCTTTCAAAGGCAAACATGAAGATATTGAAGATTTTTTACATATTGCCATTACTCTTGCTGATGTTGTAGGAAAATTACATGAACTAAATATTGTTCATAAAGATATAAATCCAAATAACATTTTAGTAGATCTGCAAGCAAGAGATGTAAATATTATTAGCTTTGGAATTGCATCGAAAATAAGCTCAAAAGAGCAGCATTTAGGAAATCCCGATCAGTTAGAAGGGACTTTAGCTTACATGTCACCGGAGCAAACTGGAAGAATGAACAGAGTGGTTGATTACCGGTCTGATTTATATTCATTAGGAATTACTTTTTACGAAATGCTTAATGGAAACGCACCATTTGATATGGACGATCCCTTAGAAATTGTTCATTGTCATTTAGCAAATTACCCAAAACAACTTTACCTAGCGAATTCAAAAGTTCCAAAAGTTTTATCGGATGTTATTGATTTATTACTGGCAAAAAAAGCAGAGAACAGATATCAATCAGCCGTTGGATTAAAACATGATTTAGAAAAGTGCTTGCAAGATTTTCAATTACATAAAAAAATTGATTCATTTCCTTTGCGAACAAATGATTTTTCAGGAAAATTTGCATTACCACAAAACCTTTACGGTAGAGATGAAGAATTAAAAATAATTTTTAAAAAATTTGAAATTGCCGCTAAAGGTGGATTAGAAATGGTGTTAATTTCGGGATATTCAGGAACCGGAAAATCTGCACTTGTTCATGAAATACACAAACCTATTTCTGAAAAGAAAGGATATTTTATAGAGGGGAAGTTTGATCAATTTCAGAGATCCGTACCTTATTTTGCTTTGATTCAGGCATTTAATGAATTTATAAATTTAGTACTTACCGAGCATTCTAAAAAATTCCAACAAATAAAAAACGTTATTTTAGAAAGTGTAGGTGAAGAAGGAAAGGTTTTAACAGATGTTTTACCCTCACTCGAACTTGTTATTGGGGCTCAACCTGATGTGCCTGAAATTGGTGGTAGTGAAGCTCAGAATAGATTTAATTATGTATTTAGAAAGTTTGTTTCTTCTTTATCATCCAAAGAGCATCCTATTGTACTATTTATTGATGATTTGCAATGGGCAGATTCATCTTCGCTAAGTTTGTTAAACTCCTTAATTACTGACCAAAATAACGGATACCTTTTTTGTATTGGAGCATATAGAGACAATGAGGTAAGTCCATCACACCCGTTAATGATTACCATTGAAGATATGCGTAATAACCAAGCGAATATTTACGATATTAAAATTGGAAATTTACCAATAGAAGATGTTAATCTTTTAATTGCGGATTCCTTGATAAAACCTGTTGAACAATGTTTCGATTTAACCAGTTTAGTCTATAAAAAAACACAAGGAAATGCTTTTTTTATCACCCAGTTTTTTAAATCACTTTATGAAGAAAAACTCCTTTACTTTAATTTTACTAAAAAATCTTGGGAGTATTCACTTGGTAAAATAGAAGAACAAAATATCACAGACAATGTTGTAGAGTTAATTGCTTCAAATATAAAAAAGCTGTCAAAAGCTACCCAAAAATCATTAAAACTAGCCGCCTGTATTGGAAATTTATTTGATCTAGAAATAGTTACTATAATTAATGAAAAGGAAATAGAAGCTACACAAAAAGATTTTCAAGAAGCACTGTTAGAAAGATTAATATTGAGAAATGGAGAACAATTTAAATTTGCCCATGACCGAATTCAACAAGCCGTATATTCTTTAATAGAGGATAAAGACAAAGATATTACCCATTTAAATATTGGTAGGTTATTAATAAAAAATTTAAAGAAGGATAAACAGAACGATTTTTTATTTGACATCGTAAATCACTTTAATAAAGGAGTTTCACTTATAACTGATTCCGAAGAAATAGAAATGCTTAACCAGCTGAATCTCCAGGCTGGAAAAAAGGCAAAAGAGAGTTCTGCTTTTAAAGTTGCTCTTGACTATTTGGAAAAAGGGATAAAATTATTAAAACCGAATTCTTGGAAAAAGAATTATCAAACTACACTTGAACTGTACTCATTAGCTGGTGAAACAGCCTATTTGAATGGAGATTTTAAGAAGATGGATACTTATATTTCTCAGGTTATTGAAAATGCGAATGAGTTATTACATAAAGTAAAATCTTATGAAATTAGAATACTAGCATTTAAAGCTGAAAATAAATTACTTGATGCTATAAAAACGGGCTTAGAATTACTTGCGCAATTAGGTGAAAAATTTCCAAAAAACCCAAAACTGCCTCATGTAATGGCAGGTCTAATAAAATTAAAAATTACCCTTAGAGGAAAAAGCAACGAAATAATTAAGGATCTTCCAACAATGGTGGATGAAGATAAGATTGCTGCGATGAGAATTATGGCAGATATCGCATCTTCTAGTTATTGGGCAACACCCACGCTGTTTCCATTGTTAATTTTTAAAATGGTTAACCTTTCACTCAAATATGGAAATACTGCCGTATCTTCTTTTGCCTTCTCAACCTACGGCGTTATTATGTGTGGAGTTCTAGGAGACATGAAATCTGGGTATCGTTTTGGAAAATTAGGACTGTCTTTATTAGATAAATTTAATGCTAAAGAATGGAAAACTCAAGTATACACACCCGTATATTGCCTCATTGTAAACTGGAATGAACATATTGATAAAACACTTAAACCTTTACAGGAGTCCTATCATATTGGAATGGAAACCGGAGCTATTGAATTTGCTTGTATTAACACAAATATATACTGTATTCATTCCTATCTAAGCGGTAAACCCTTGGAAAGGCTAGAGCTTGAAACAAAATCTTATAGCCAAAGTTTTAAGGGGTTTAATCAAGAAACAAACTTCAATTATAACGAAGTTTACAGACAAGGAATGTTGAATTTAATGGCAAAATCCAACGACCCAGTTATTCTTACAGGTGATGCTTTTGATGAGGTAAAAATGATAAAACAAAATGACGAAAGAAACGATCAAACAGGTCAATTTTTCATTCATTTTAATAAGCTTATACTAAGTTATCTTTTTGGAGAATATAAAGATGCTTTGGAACACGCTCAAGAGGCAAGAAAATTATTAGAAGCGGTATTATCTAAATTTGAAATTCCAAATCATCATTTTTTTGAAGCTTTAACTATGCTAGCCTTTTACAAGGAGGCAGGTTTTGATACTAGAGTAAAGTATATGAGTCGCATTAAAAGAAATATGCGTCAGTTAAAAATATGGGCAAAAGATGCACCAGAGAATTTTCAGCATAAATATTATTTGTTAAAAGCTGAAAGAATGAGGGTTATAGGAAAAACAAGTTTAGCGGGTCCTCTTTACGATAAAGCAATTAAAGGCGCAAGTGAAAATTATTTTATTCATGAAGAAGGAATTTCATATGAGTTGGCCGGAAAATTTCATTTAGCACAAGGATCTGAAAAACTCGCAGAGTTTTATTTTAAAGGATCGTATAACGCCTTTCGCGAATGGGGTTCAAAGGCAAAACTTCTTAAATTAGAACATGACTACCCGCAATATGTTTCGGGTATTTCAAGTTCTAATGCAATTAAAACAATAGAAAGCACACAAACACATTCATCTACCATTACGGGAGGCTTTCAGTTAGATATGAAGACTGTTTTAAAGTCTTCCTCCATCATTTCTAGTGAAATAGTTTTAGAAAAACTCCTCTTTACACTTATAAAAATTGTAATGGAAAATGCTGGGGCCGAAAGAGGGTTTTTACTTTTAAATGAGAATGATGAATATTTTATTCAAGCTCAATCTGATGACTCAGGGAAAACCATTGAAGTATTAAAAAACAAGCCCTTTCTTGGCTCTAACTTAGTGTCAGAAAGTATTATATCATATGTTACACAATCTAAAAATAGTATTGTTGTAAAAGATGCTCAAAACGATTCTATTTATTCAAAAGACCCCTATATAAAAAATAAAGGGGTTCAATCTATTTTAAGTTTACCAATACTTAACAGAAGTAATTTAACAGGTGTACTGTATTTAGAAAATAACTTAATCTCTGGAGCATTTAAGCAAGATAGGTTAGAACTATTGTCCTTGCTTTCAAGTCAAATTGCAGTCTCAATTGAAAACGCATTACTTTATGAAAATTTAGAGAAAAAAGTGACTGAAAGAACCGTAGAATTGGAAGAAGAGAAACAAAAGTCAGATAAATTATTATTAAACATTCTTCCATTTGAGATAGCCGAAGAGCTTCGAATAAAAGGAACAACTCTACCAAGAAAATTTGAAAAAGTAACCGTAATGTTTACTGATTTTAAAGGTTTTACACAACTATCTGAAACGATGACCCCTGAAGAACTAGTTACTGAATTGGATAATTGCTTTAGTGCCTTTGATGATATAATGGGCAAATATAAATTAGAGAAAATTAAAACTATTGGAGACTCTTATATGTGTGTTGGAGGTTTGCCCGTTCCAAACTCTACACATGCAACAGACACAGTAAAAGCAGCATTAGAAATCTTAGCGTTTATGGAGAAACATAAAGAACTTAATAAACTACATGGTAAACCTATATTTGAAGTAAGAATTGGTTTACATACTGGCCCTGTAATAGCTGGGGTGGTAGGTTCTAAAAAATTCGTATATGACATTTGGGGAGATGCGGTTAATACGGCAAGCAGAATGGAATCAAGTGGAGTTCCCGGAAAATTAAACGTTTCAGAAACTACTTATAATTCAATTAAAAACGATTTTAACTGTACATTCAGAGGAAAAATAGAAGCCAAAAACAAAGGACAAATAGATATGTACTTAGTAGATAAAAAATAAATTTAACTAACAACTAATTAGATCTAAAAATATGCCAACTTATCCAAAAGGTAAAACAGAAAAAGATATTGAAAAAGCGTATCAAGAAGCTTATAAGGAAAGTAAAATTATCTATCCGAAAAAACTTAGTTGGTTTCAAAATAGCATCAATAACTTAAATCATTTTAATGTTCATCGAAGAAAAAAAAGAAATTTCCTTTTAGCCTTAATAGACCTTGTCTTAATGGCTTATTATTTTTTTCATGATCAGATTAAAAAATTTATTACCTGGTTATACCCCAGAAAAAATACCATTTATGGTGTTAAAAAAGACGCTTATATAACAGGTAAATTAACGTTTGCAAAAAGAAGTGATGAAAGCACACCTATACATAATGTTGACCTTGCTCTTTGGGCCAGAACAAAGTTGGGCGGATGGAGGAAATTGGCTAAAGGCTGTACAACTAGAGATGGTACTTTTAACTTGTATTTTGATTTTTTCGAATCCAGAAAATTTAAATACAGAAAATTTTATTTCGAAGTTTATCAAACTACACATGTCTTTTTTGATCAAAAAACAGGCCAGCCAATAACTAAAGATACTATTTTTGAAAGATTTCCAATAAAGAAATCTGAATTTTCTGGAATGGGATATAACCTTGGTATTATTCAGCTCTTTTATTGGGAATATAGAACAGATACTCCATTGCCAAGAGTTGTAATTAAGGATCATGATCAAGATGCCCCCGAATACTATTCTGAAGGCAGAAACAAAGCTATTAAGGAGCAATTTATTCCAATTGAGCTCATAAAGGAAAAACATTTGGCAATCATTGATTTAAATCCTAATTTATTAACCATTCCTAAAATTCAAGCCGATTACCCAATAAATTTGACTACTGCAATGGAAAAAATATTGCCCTATTCAACAAGGTGTGATTATTGGTTTGGACGTAGAATTATGAACGCAATGAATTGCGCTACTTTTCAAAAAGATGAAAAAAATAAAGGGCTTTACTGGGTGAAGTTTTTTGGTGCTTGTAACTATCCAACAAATGATGAATATGCATTTCCAACTGTTAAAATACAATTTAAAATTGCTGAAAACGGGCTGCCTCTTCCCTTAAAAATAAAAACAATTGGACCTATTAATGCATATAATAAGGATCCTTATCAAGTACATGAATTTACGCCTAATGATGGGGAAAAGTGGGAACAAGCCAAGCGCGTTGCTCGTGTAACAGGCGCATTATCTACTGAGGCAGACGATCATTTTGTAGGTACACATTTAAACACAGAACAATATGCAATAGCCGTTAGAAGGAATATTCGAAAAAACCCAATTTCAACGTTGTTATTGCCTCATTTAAAAGAGGTTGCACTTGTAAATCATACTGCAGATTCAATCTTAATTGGCCCAGGGTATATTCCAAAAGCTTCTGCAGTTACAGAAGATGGAATTATCGAACGGGCAAAAGACACCTTAGGCGCAAATGACTGGAAAAATTGGAAACCAATGATTCCAATTAGTGACCAACATACTTACGCCAAAGCTGAAAATATTTTTTGGGAAATAGTAGATGATTTCGTTGAATATTTTTTCAAGAAAAATGAATCCTTAATTGAAAAAGAATGGTATGAAATATATTGTTTTAGCAATGATTTAGTGAACAATAGCGTGCCTTTATTTTTAAGTACAGTTGATGAATCAACACTTAATGTTTCAGAAAAAGCCATGAATAATGAAAGAATGAAATATTTCCATCAAAGGTATCGACTTGACATTAATTTACCAAGAGTTACAATTAACGGTGTTGTAAAATGTATTTCATCAGTTACCACTAATAAAGACGCCCCAGAAGAAGGTGATATGGAAAACTTAAAATCCCTTTGTAAATATGCTATTATGATGGCCACATTTATGCATACGTATGTCAATGAACATCAATACGAGGATATTGGAGAGGTCTTGTACTGTAGTTTAGGATTGCGTTTTGGAGAATCAAAAGAAGGAATATTTAGACCAGAAGATGATTACTCTATTTCACCGGACGTTACGCATAGCACTCAAATGTTGTGGTTTAGTAATTTATTATCCCGAACCGAATATGGATTTATTACTAGAAATGAAGAGCATGATGTTGATCCTTATTTTTGTGAACTATTAAAAAGTAAAACAAAAGAATTTGCCAAATTAGGTGTGCAAGTTGATAATATTGAATCACGTACAAATATTTAAAAAAATGAACTCGAAACCATCAATTATAAACTCGCTATTTTTAAAAATTAAACAATTAGGATCAAAAATTTTCCTATGGCTTTTCTCCAAATTTTTTACTTGGGTCATTGTCCTGACCTTAAGTCTAAAAAAAAAGAAACGCATGTCACATGATAATGGCATAGGGGCCACTGGAAAAGTAACCATTGTAAAAGATCCAAAATTTCCAGCGCATGAATTTTTTGAACCAGGGCGCGTTTTTCCAGCACGAATTAGACATGCCTCCGCTACGTTTTTAGATGATGCCATGAGTTGTATTCGGAGCATGTCTATCAAATTTTCTGAGGACAACTTTAAAAGCCCTTTTGACCTCGAAATGAATACAGGTGAGATAAGTTTGTTTTGGTCTGCTTGGAGCTTTTGGAAATTTGCACAACTTAGACAAGAAAAATACGGCGTAGAATACATAAATTATTATAAAAAATATCCTGAGGGATTAAAAGGAGCCGAGGTTGCTTTGCGCAGAGATAACGAATCGTTTCATGATTTACGATATTATGCTAAAACACCGTTCAGATTTAAGGGAAAAGACAACATTGATAGATATGTAAAATATCATATTAAACCTTACAATGACATCCCTGAAACAGGAATCATTAAAGACCCTAGTGTTGTAGATACTGGAAATCAGCGAATTTCACCTCATGAAACACGGGGACGAAATTATTTAAAGGAAGAATATGAAAATCGCGTCAAAACAAAAGGAGCTAAATACATGCTTCAAATTCAAACCAGAATTGCCCAAGATGATGATGATCAAAGTATTTTTAACAACATGATTCCCTGGGATAAAAAAGCACATCCATGGAATGATTTAGCGGTCATTGAAATTGATAAAACACTTGATTGGATTGAAAGTAGCAAGACGAGTTTTTCTCTTAACAATATGCCAAAATCATTGGGAATCATTCCAGCTAAATCTATTTATGATTTTAATTCTTTAAACTATATGAGAGCACATTCTGAAACAGCGCGAAAAGCACGTTTATTGGCTTACAAACTGTTTGGATACCCGAATGAAATTCCGAACAACGATGACAGAAACTCAGAAGATTGGGCTAAAATTCAAAAAAATAAACGATCTAAAATGATGCGCTAGTTTAATGCATCTATCTAGTATTTAAATGTATCGTATAAGGGTTGAATAATTCGGAAGATTTAGCCACCCAACCCCCTATTGTTGATTTGCTGATGACTAATTCTTGGCGTTTAAAGATTTGAAGTACCCGATAAAGAGGTAAATGATTTACAAATTTTGAGACCAAAATAAATAAAAGTAAACTTGTTAATGCATTTCCTTTTGGAGGTAATTCTGCAATTGCAATGCCTTGTTCTTCTGGTAAAGCATATTTTGGTCTTATTATTCTTCTTACGAAAACAGTTAAAGGTCTAACTTCTAAAAGCTTGAGCGTAAGAACAAATCATTTTTGCGTCGCTTTTATCAGTCTTTATTTTTGATAATTTCATCTGAATAAAACGTTTGATAGCTAACGGATTTTCTACGGAAA
>JAWUVT010000058.1:0-21984 GCA_034112225.1 Flavobacteriales bacterium
TTTCATATTCTTAACTTTAATTAACACCTACTCACTTTAAGTTTTGCATCCTTCACCCTAAAAGTGAAAGATTCGATGCCTATTAAAAATGTATGCAGACTATATTTTTAAGTTGTTATGTAGGAAGTATCATGCAATTAAAAATGAGACACTCTCTCCTCTTGAGGGGAGGGTGGTTTGTAGTTGAAAATGTTTATTGATATTAAGTTCTAGTTAAGAAAATCGTTGTTGTCCATTTCTAAAATGAAGAATAAAGTTGATGAAATAACAACAACAACAACAACAATAAAGCGGATAGTCAAAAAATAAATGTGCCTAAGAATCTTCAGCTCTCATTCACCAATTGATTCTATTTTTGGAAGATGAAAAGCGCATTTTTAAATGAAGGTTCTTCCATCTTAAAATTAATTACTAGAATCAGATTAAGTTTACAAGTGTAGTTTAGGCTAACTATTTATACTGTAAGTTTGCTTTTCAAAAAAAACAGATTTATGAAAAAAATGATAAAAATAGCAGCAATGCTATTCGTGGTGATTACGACTAGCAATGCCGTAGCTCAAGACTTACCACAACCAAGTCCTAAGGCTAAAATTGAACAAAGAATTGGTTTAACAGATGTTACGATTAAGTACTCAAGACCAAGTGTTAAGGGCAGAGTAATATTTGGTGAATTAGAAGCTTATGATGTAGTTTGGAGAGCTGGAGCAAACCTTAATACTTTAATTAAATTTGCTGATAATGTAAAAATTGATGGTAAGCCTTTAGAAGCAGGATCGTATTCGTTATTTATTACTCCAACAGAAGGGGATTGGGAAGTGATGTTTAATACTGTAATTGATGGTTGGGGAACAGGTAAATATGAGGTAGCGAATAATGCATTAAGTATAAAAGTTAAGCCAACAGAATGTGAGATGCAAGAGTCATTGCGTTTTAGTATTGAAAATCTATCTAAAACTAAAGGAAGTTTAGTTTTTTCTTGGGCAAAAGTATCTTTAGAAATGGTTATTGAAGTAGATGTAGAAACTAAAGCTTGGGCTAATATTGATGAGGCGATTGCAAAGGTTGATGATGAAACTAAGGCAGATGTCTATAGAAATGCTGCAAAATATTCTGCAGCTTCTAAGAAGAGATTAGAGGAAGGACTAAAATGGATAAAAGAATCGATTAAAACGAAAGAATCTTGGTATAGTTACTGGGTAAAAGCAGATGTACAACATGCTTCTGGAAATAATTCGGGAGCAATAGTAAGTGCTAAAAAAGCGATTGATTTAGGTGAAGCTAAGGCAAAAGAAAGCGGAAAAACTTTTGGTTACAAAAAACGTTTAGAGGAAGCTATAGCTGACTATAAAAAGTAATCTTTATGTTTTACTTAAAAAAACTCCATTAGTTAATTCTAATGGAGTTTTTTTTTATGAAGGTAATATTTTCAAAAAATTATACTTTCGATTTATCGAAAGGGTTAATGATAGCCGCAAAGAATACAACTAAACTACAACCAATAACATTATACCATAAATAGGCCACTTCTTGCACTTCATGCCCTAGCATAAAAGAGCCTATTTTTTGTCCAAAGAAATGGAGAATAATGACAAGCGATTGTGCGATTATCGCTCCAATAAATGTGGCCTTACCTTTAATTCGCTTCAAGAAGAAGGCAATTAAAAATATGCCTAGTATAGTGCCATAAAATATAGAGCCAAGGATATTCACCAATTCAATAAGATTTTCGGAAAATGCTGCAAAAAAGGCAAATAGAATGGCTAAGACTCCCCATATTGCCGTTAAGACTTTGGAAGCCATTAAATAATGTTGTTCTGAATGCTCTTTGGTATTTAGTCGTTTGTAAAAATCAATTGTGGTAGTGGTTGCCAAAGCATTTAACTCACCTGAAGTAGAAGACATAGCTGCAGAGAAGATCACAGCGAGCAATAAGCCTACGAGCCCCATTGGTAAATAATTCATGATAAATGAAAGAAAGACATAATCGGAATCTCTAGATTTATTATCGGGTACAGCTTTGTTCACTAGGGCTTTTGCCTGATTTCTTATTGCTAAAGCTTCCTTTTCATTCCACTTTACAGTTTGTATCGTGTAGTCTAATGTTTCTTTACTGTAATTCGTTTTCTCATAATTTTCAACAACAATTTTTAAAGCATCCTTTTTCCGGCTGTACACTTCAGCGTAATCAGCTTCAAGCACTTTCATGTCTTCCGCATACGCTGTTTCATACACCTTTGCTGTAGCATTCTCATTAAATAGAACTGGGTGTTCTTGATATTGAAAGAATACAAAAACCATTACCCCTACAAAAAGGATGAAAAACTGCATGGGCACTTTCATAATGGCATTAAACATCAATCCCATTCTACTTTCGTAAACCGAACTTCCACTTAAATAGCGTTGTACTTGAGATTGATCAGTACCAAAGTAAGAGAGGGCTAAAAAAGTACCGCCAGTTATCCCTGTCCAAAATGTATAACGTTTATCTACATCAAAAGAGAAATCAATCACCTCTAATTTCCCCATAATTCCAGCAACATTAATGGCATCTCCAAAAGAAACAAAATCAGGTAATTTATTGACAATGATAAAAAATGCAGCAAACATTCCTGACATAATAATACCCATTTGCCACTTTTGCGTTAGGCTAACTGCTTTTGTACCTCCAGAAACCGTGTATATAATTAC
This sequence comes from Flavobacteriales bacterium, assembly GCA_034112225.1. Classification (GTDB taxonomy): domain Bacteria; phylum Bacteroidota; class Bacteroidia; order Flavobacteriales_E; family Vicingaceae. The sequence continues at coordinate 2,689 of JAWUVT010000058.1, forward strand.
GAGAATACCAATCAATAAAATCGTTAAACTTAAATTCCAATTTAAAGCGGTAGATAAGATAATGGCTGGAGCATAGATCGTTATCCCTGCGGCTAATCCACGCTGTATCAAAAATAGGGATGCAGCTAATAGTCTACTAGAAACGCCAAAGCGAGTTTCTAAATACTCGTAAGCCGTAAACACTTTTAGCTTATAGTAAATGGGAATAAAAACTGCAGATACGATAATTAAGGCAATAGGTAATCCAAAATAATTTTGAACAAATCCCATTCCAGATTCATAGGCTTGTCCAGGGGTAGAAATAAAAGTAATCGCACTGGCTTGAGTTGCCATTACGGAAAGGCCAATAGTTGTCCATTTCATTTCATTCCCTCCACGCAAGTAATCTTGAAGGTTCGAATTTTTACGTGTTTTCCAAGTCCCGTAGGCAACAATAAAACCTAATGTTCCGAGCATTACTATCCAATCAACTATACTCATTATTTATAGGTATTTGTTAGCAGTGTAAATAATACAATTAGAACGGCTAAGAAGGCGATTACAAAAATGTAAAGTCCTTTCCAGTTTTTAAAGAAGGGTGGTTTTTGCAGTTGAGTCATTTTTTTAAGTTATTGATAGCGTGAATGAATGAAGGAAGGAGTGAATAATAAATTGAACACTTTTTTTATTCAGACAGCGTTGAATTTACAGTCCCGTCCCGAATGGGAAGTCTCGTCTCTTTTTTTTAGAAGTATATTTATTCGTTTTTTCATCTTTTCAATAAACAGTTCTTTTTCTGTCATGGCTTCATTTTTTTATGAACTCACTGTATCCTGATCTCCTTCATTCCTTCATTCATTGTTGATAAGAAATAATATTGGCAAACAATTTAAAAGCTCCAGGAACACCTGCGGGCAACTCTCTAAAGAATGAAATTCCAGTGTAAATAAAGGTTCCTTTTCCGTGATTTGCTACCAACAATGCACCACTTTTTAGCTCTTCATTGGTATCGTTCCAACCTAAAATAGGGGTGTATTTTTCGTCCCATTCATTAGGGAAGTATAAACCTCTTTCTTGTACCCAATTGTTAAAATCTTTATCCGTTATTTTATTGGGAGAATTTAAGATTGGATGCGTTAAAGGAACGAGTGTTGTTACTTTGGCATCTTCTTGAGTAACTCTATCTCTCGATAATTTTAAAGGGTAGGGAGCCAGTGTTTTGGTGTCAATCCCTCTATTGGTATTGTATTGCACCACATAATTGCCTCCGTTTTTAACATAGGCCATTAATCGATCGTAAACTGTAGCCATATATTCGTTGGTGTTGTAGGCTCTTATTCCAGCAACAATAGCATCGTATTTTGACAGGTCATCATTTTTTAAACTTTTTTCATCTAAAAACACAACGTTATAACCTAGTTGAGCTAAAGCGGTAGGAACTTCGTCTCCTGCGCCTTTAATATAACCAATGGTTTTGCCTTTTATGGCAACATTTAATCGAACCACTTTAGCAGAAGCATCAGGTAATAAAGTTTGTATAGGGATGTGGTCGTATTCAATTGAAATCAAACTTTTTTTGCCTTCGATTTCTAGGGTACCTGTGCTTTCGTTTGGAGAGGGGGTAACACTAAATACTGCGACTTGCTCTTCATTTTTATTCTTGAAGTTGTAGGCTATTGATGTTGGCGCTGAAGTCCAACCATCTGGTAACTTTAGAACGATATTTCCTTTTGTATTTGCTTGGTGCCCTTTCACTGTAACTCGAACCTCTTTAGGTTCGCTATCAGAAAATACATAAACTGGATCTGCAATAGTTGCGGTAATAGGAGGGGCATAGAAAAATGGTCTATAAATTTCACCTTTTACTCTATCTGTCCATTTGTAATTAATTTGACTAAAAACAGGGAAGTAGGTGTCATTAATTTTTAAGGTAATGTATACAGGAAATGCGGAGCTGTTTTGTGGCCTACCAATTTTATCTTGAGAAGCTACACTATAAAGCCCTTCAAAAGGATTGTTTAACCAATAAGGGTTAGTGCTTTTGTTGTTCAAGTGCTTGGGACATTTAATTTCACTTTTAAAACTTAACGGTACATTGTTCATTAATGTTGAATGAATGAGGGTATCCATTTCATCGTATTTAATACGTTCTACTTGTATGTTTAAATCACTCCGATTTAGTAAGGTTGTCGTCAATTCAATCTGATTGCCAATACTCGTACTGTAATCCTTTGCAGTTACCTCTACAAAAAGACCGGCACAATTTGCAATCACTGATCTGATAGCAGTGAGCTTTGCCCATTTCATTTTGTTGTGGTCTGGTAATTTATTGATAAGGAGGGATGCCTCTAATAGGGTAGGGACTATTAATGCTGGTTTTTCAACATTAAAATTTGTAATTGCTTTAGCAATTAGTTTCTCAATCTCCTCACCATTGGTCACCGATTTCCAAGAAATATGAACACCATCAAATGCATCAGTTTGAAATGGCTCTCCTTTTATCAATTTTAAGTATTCTAATTTGCTTCCGCGTTGTTTGGCAGAACCAAAGCCTTGACTTTTATGCATCGTTCGGCTTTCAGCAGCAATTTCACCATAAGATTTCCCTAATAACGTGTTGTAAGTTCCAATGTCAATTGTTGTGTATGCTAAAGGGTTGGCTTTTGCTTTTTCTGGTAATTCTTTATCCCACCAAGTGCTTGCATTTATAAAGAGCCTTTTAGGCTGCCATACGGAGGTATATGCTAATTGTTTTGGAAATGCAGTTGAATCACCAGCCAAGTCAAAGGCTTCTTCAGCTAAAATTGCGGAGGCAGTATGATGACCATGACCAGCTTGAGAAGTAGGAGGGAACCGAGTAATCATCACATCCGGTTTAAACTTCCTGATGGCCCATACTACATCTGCTAAAACTTCTTGTTTGTCCCATTTTATAAAGGTCTCTTCAGGAGTTTTAGAATATCCAAAATCTACAGCACGCGTAAAAAATTGTTCACCACCATCTATTTTTCTTGCCGCTAACAATTCTTGAGTACGAACAACCCCCATTAAAGGTCCTTTTTCAGTGCCAATTAAGTTTTGACCGCCATCACCACGAGTGAGCGAAAGGTAAGCTGTACGGAGTAACCTTTCGTTGGCCATGTAAGCAATTAAACGTGTATTTTCATCATCTGGGTGTGCAGCAATATAAAGCACGCTCCCTAATGTATTTAATTTTTTTAAAGCCAATTTAATTTCAGAAGAACTCTTTTGTTGTTGACCAAACAAGGCCATAGAGATTAAAATGAAAAGGGTAGTCGTCGTTATTCTCATAAATATCAGTTAAAAAAGTAAAAATACCCATTTGTAAATTACGATAAGTTTCTTCTTTAAAGGGATTACAAAATGTTTTCACAGGAGTTATTAAGAATGTAATTATGATTTTTCTAAATAAACAATATGTTATATTTAAATAAATTCTATTTTATTCTTCATTTTTATTAAATGAAAAAAATAGTAATGTTATCAATTCTGCTTTCTCTTTATTTAAAAGCAGATTGTCAGGAAAGAAAAGAGTTTTTAATGCCAATATCAAATGACAAAGTAATTGAGCATTCCTATTATAGTCTAGGCTATAGTAAAAAACATAAACATGCCACATGGGTATATTATCGGCTTACTAACGAATTTATAAATGGACAATCAAAAAGAAAAAACATTTTTAAAGCCGATCCATTAACTGAGCCTAATGCTGCAGAATTGAAAGATTACAAAGCTAGTGGTTATGATAGAGGACACTTGTGTCCCGCAGGAAGCATGAGAATCAATCAATTGGCAATGGACGAGAGTTTTTACCTGTCGAACATGTCGCCACAAAATCCAAATTTTAACAGAGGGAAATGGAAAGAATTAGAAGGACAAGTTCGAAAATGGTTAGCGCAAGAAGATACCTTGCATGTTGTTACAGGACCACTATTAAAGAAGAAAATAGGGACTATTGGACAACATAAAATAACCATACCTGCCTTTTATTATAAAGTAATTTATGACCCTACAGGCGTACAAAAAATGATTGCTTTTATTCTACCCAATCAAAGAATTAAAGAAGACCTTTCTCTCTTTGTTGTTTCAGTAGATGAAGTGGAAAAAAGAACAGGGATCAATTTCTTTAGCCAATTGGATGATGACTTAGAAAATAGATTAGAAGCTGAAATTATTCCTTGGTAAGAATTTGGTTTAAAGGGATGACGAATTTTTTTTGAAAGAATTAGAAGGCTTATTGCATTTGTTTTTAGATGAAAAATTTTTAACCAAGTTCTTTTGTCTAGGATTCAATTCTTTTGGATTCTTATGCAGTAGCTTGCCCCATAAGTTGGATATTAAATGAAATAGAGAAGCAATCCAAGAGCGGTGTGAATGAGCAGAGCTTTCCTCTTTCGAATTCATTTGATGAGCTTTCCTGTACGTATTTTTAAACCCTTCATCCTCAAAAAAAGGAGCAAAAAACGAATAGGAATAACTTAGCCATTTATCAATTTTAACATCTGCATCAGTATTTATAGGATGCTTAGTATTGCTTAAATTTAAGTTTTTACGGTCCTTGCTGTAACGATCAGAATTGCTTGAACTTGTTGTCGGATAGCTTTTGTTAGGTCTGTAATATTTCATTTTAGGCTTGTTTTTATTCAAAATAATGAAAATAAAAAAGAGTGAGCGTTACGTTTAAGCAATAAATCAACTTGAATAAATAGTTAAGTTGATTTAAGTTACATCAACTTAAATTTAAGTTGTAACTTTAAAAAATTAAGTTGATTATGATCAAACGATACTCCTTTTTAAGATCCCCTTTTTACTATGTGTTGGAAAATTCCAAACAGATGGTTAGTGGATTAGAAAAATGTATTGGCGTATTTTATAATGAAAGGATAGATAACATAGAGGTGGTTTCTTCGGATAAAAAGTTAATGCATTTAAATTTTGACGATGCTACTTTTCTTGATGAATTAAGGCAATCAAAAAAACAAGCCAATTGGATAAAAAAAGAACAAGTTCCTTTTGAAATTGGGGAGTCTGTAATCGAACAATTATCTTTTAGTGATGAAGAAGAAAGTTCTGTTTTAGAGCTTCGCTTTCCAAACGCTATAGATAAAAAGTACGATGTACTTTATTTCTACTTTAAAAATAACATTGGAAATTTTAAACTTTCGAGCATTAATGAAGTAATGGCTGTTGATATAAAGGGCGTTATTGAACGTTTATTGTTTAATCAGATTTCTCTTTTAATTCACACCAATCACAATGATCTTAAAATACATCAACAACTTGTTGGAACAATAAACGAAAGTGCATTACAAGTTACTGTTGACCTTTTAGAGAAAGAGAAATTGGCTATTGCTAGCTCTAATTACAACTACCTCTTAACTCAACTTACGTTAACTGAAGCTATAGATTTTGGATTGTCTGCTGCTGCAATTCAACGTTTAAGTGATCAAAACTTAGGTTTAGGAGAAATAGAACAGCTCCTCACCAAGAGTCTAGAGGTGATCATTAACAAATACAATCCGAGTAGTTTTTACGAAATTTCTGCCCTAGATCTCAATCTAGACTTTAAAACAAAAAGTCCAACACTATTAATAAAACAAGAAAATTTAAACAATACCCAACAGTTTTTGGACAAGTATGAAACTGCAGCAAAACTGTTATTAACCAAGAACAGTAAGATTACGGGGTTGAATATAGGTGAAAATTGTCAGCCAAAAGTATCTCCTGCAGCAATTTCTGACATTCTAAAAAAGCATCAAAATAAGATCCTTTTATTGCTAGAACAGCACCCCAATAGATGGCCAACGATTAAGCATAAATTTAAACCCATTGCCAATATTTTTGAAAGAGTAAGCAGTCATTCAACCAGGTTTGGGACCTAGCCATTTTACGAGCTAAAAACAGAGGTTCTAAAAGTTGAAAAGGTATTGTTGAAACAAAATAGATTGGCTAAACAATGGGTTTAATCCCTTTAACCGCAATGCCCTAATGTTAGCGAGCCTCTATGCTTTTTCAGCATAATGGGCATGAGCAACTAGAGTTTTCATGTCAATAATTTCTAGGGTCTTTTCATTGGTTGCTTCTAGTAATACTTTAGGTGCAGCATTGTTTTCAAAAGCTTCTTTAAATCGTAAAGCGCACAAACACCATTTGTCTCCAACTTTAACTCCAGGAAACGCATATTGGGGCAAAGGAGTACTTAAGTCATTGCCTACCAGTTTAGAAAAAGTTAAAAACGCTTCTGTTGCAACAATGCAAACGGTATGAACCCCTAAATCAGTATCATCTGTAGAACAGCATCCGTCTCTAAAATATCCGGTTAGAGGTTGATGACTGCAAGCAATTAAAGGTTGTCCAAATATATTTTTACTTTCCATAAACAATAAAGGCTAACGTGAATAAAAAATTTTCTAGTGCTTAGAAAAAATGAAATTAGGATTATAATTTGAATGACTGACCTCTTTCTGCTATTCAGTTGTTAATTGTAATAAATCGGAATGGATAAAAGTATACTTCAATTTTTCAATGACCTTCTTACAACTTACAATTTTATAAGTGTTGGCATCCTCTTCACGAAACAAGGTTGCTGTAATTCCCAAAAGGAGTCTTTGCTCACCATAAAAAGCTCTTCTTTTTGGGTGAGAATCACAACACCCGTTAAAGGTCTCTCCCCAAACTTCTTGATTGATTATTTCTTTGATGATTCCGATACAATCATCTCTATGAATAAGATTTACAAAACCTTCAGGATTTGGTATTCGTTTTCCTGATGGATGAAATTTACCAGGAACTCTGTCAAAACCAAACAATCCCCCAAAACGAATAACCGTAGTTTTAAAAGATACATTGTGCCTAAATAACTCTTCAATTTGAAAAAGCTTGGTATGAACAGTCTCCGACTCTTCGGTAACCACTTGGTTGTTGCTAGGATAAACAGAGGTAGAGCTTACAAAAATTACACGCTTAATTGTGGACGCTTCTATTTGGGCGATCAAACGTTTAAAATCAGTACTACTTTTAGAAGTCACTGCAATGATCATTATTTCTGAAGAAAAAAAAGCGTTGTTCTTTTCTATTTCTTGAGAAATGTCAACTTTAAAAGGCTCAATTTCAACCTCATTTAAACGCTTTATTTTTTCAGGAGAAGTTGTAGAACCTTTCACATTGCATCCTGCTTTAACTAATTTTTTACCGAGAGCCAAACCTAGCCAACCACAACCTAAGATACTGATGTCTTTTTTCATAAGCGCGTTTTTAAGCTAATTTTAAATCGATATAAATAGGGTTATGGTCTGATAAAAACCTTCCTTTTACTTGTGGCTTCTCAATGGTTTGTGCGTTCAATACGGTTCCCCCTTTACCTGCCAACCAATCAATTTTTAAAGGTACACAACCCTTCCAAGGTTGCAGTCTTCGATGCAATTCTTTGGTGAAAAATGCTGGAACAAATTGCTTTATTTTATCATTGGTAAGCACTTGATTTACATCAAAGTACAGGGTTCCTTTTAACCTATCGTTATAAGTGTTGAAATCAAAACCATTCGTGCTTAACATCGTAAACAATGGTTGCTCAAATTTTAACTCAGGAGTCATATAATGTTCAATAGCTTTGGTAAAACCTATGGTCATTAATTTGGACATTGATTGGGTAATGATTTCCCATTTTCTTCTCAAATTAAAAGTGCCACAATTCCAATCTCCACCAACGATTTGAATAGCAGTTGGAGGCATGTTTTTCACGATTGCTTCCAATTGATTTGCTCGATCTTTTGCCGTAGAACTTAAGTCGATATGAATTGCACCAAAAGAAAGCGTTTTTGTTCCCACTTCAATTTCGATAATTAATCCTTTTTTAGTTCCTAATCTTTTTTCGGAACTATGAAAAACTTCTTTTACAGGAGGTACTTCAACACTTTTAGCCGCAGTAATCTTATATTTTGATAAAATGGATGTGCCGTGTAATGCCGTTGTATTTTTATGGTGGTGGTCCGTTTCTCCAACAGCACCTTTACCTAACACTAAATAGGAGGGAGCAAAACAATAATTCATCTTTAAAGCCTCTGCGAGCTCTTTGGCTACATTTCTATTGGCAGTTCTTCCCATGCCACTATCGCACTCAATTGCAAGGATTACATCTGCTTTGGAGAGTTCCGCATCTTCTTTAAAAAATTGGACCAAATCAACGAAGGCTTTTCCGCGTTCAATGTTCCAAGATACTATTCTTAAGGTTTCTTTAGAAGGGTGATCCTCAAGAATACTATTGTCCCATTCTAACCCATGAATGACTTCGTTTATTTTTTGTTGGTGTACCGTATAAAAATCAGACTTAACGAAGTTGCTTTTTTTTGAAAAGGAGTTGATTTCATCAAAGTAAGACTGAAGATGATGTGTTATGGTCTGTTTTTTTTCCTCTAGTTTCATTCTGTATCCAACAAAAAAAAGCCTTTCTCGTTTTTTTTTGTTCTAGTTATTGAGGGATTACTTGTTGAATCACACAGGTTTGATTGGAAATTCCAAGATATTCTCCAGAGGTAGTAACGGAGGTACCTCCATTTTGATAAATCACTGCAGACCACACTACTGAAGTCTCTCCAGTTGTATTGTAAACCGCAGTATTAGTTGCCCCACACACTTGATTGCCATTTGTAAAATGACCATTAAAACTCCCCACTATATCCCCATCAACAGTCACTTGTATGTTGCTAATGGTTTTTCCATTGTATTCTGAAGAATCTGCATAAAAAGTTATCGAAGTATAAATACAAGTCCCATTGTCTACAATTACTTTTTCATCATAATTAGTCGCACGCCTATCATTACAACCTTCTTTGTCTTTTGAACAGGAGGTGATTACTAAAGAGGCTACAGTTAAAATCAGGAATAAATTTTTCATAAGTTTCTTGTTGTTGTCATCATAAAATTGTGATGCGAAGTTAATAAAAATTAATAATAAACGAAGGAAACCTAAAATGTTAACCTCTTATTTACACTTCACAGAAACAATCATTTCAAATTGTGCTACTTTCTCATGGTCTTGGTTAAAGACTTCAACTAAAGTAGATTCATTTATTCTTTCGCCTGTTTTTTTTGATTGAAGAATTGCGGCCTCTACTTTCCGACCCTCTTTACAACTAAATATACAGTCGGACTCAGCTCTCATTAAGAATTCGGCATTCATTCCCTTAAAAGCAAAAGAGACTTTTAGTTTGTGTTTTTCTGCAAAGTAAAAAGCATGAACTCCTCCGGCAACATCAGCACCAACTGCTAAAGCACCAAAGTACATTGAGTTGAGGTGGTTTTTTGTTCGTCTCCTTAAGTTTACCTTTACTTGAACAGTTTCGTCATCTAAGGATAATAATTGGGGTTTTACAAAACCAATCAGAGGTATTTTAAACTTTCCTAAAAGGAAAATTTGCCACCTCATTTTCTGTATTATGGAGCGGTTATTCATCGGTTAAATCGGCTACAATTTCTGCGACAGAGCGTATGGCGTTTACATGTTCTATTGAAGGCCCGGCACACCATACTGTTTTATACGTTGCCGTTAAGGCAGCCTTTTCAAATTTTTTCATTCCCTGATAAAAAGTAAACGCTTTAAACCATTTTTTGAAGCTTTTATTCTTGCTTAAAAATTGCTGAAAAGCATTTTGTTGTGTGCCTATTTTTTGAACATATGGAGTGTTTATTACCGTACATTGTGAGCCTGAAAGTTTATTACTGGCAACGATATCTTTTGCCCCATAGCTTACACAAGCTTCTTTGTAAGACGCTGAAACCTCACTTTCTAAAGTAGCGATAAACAAACTGCCTACGGATACTCCTGCGGCACCAATCGTTAACATTTGATCTAACTCTTCTTTGGAACCCACTCCTCCTGCAGAAATTACAGGAATCGTACAGTTTTGGGTAAGCAAGGGAATTAATTCACGATAACTCATTGGACCAAAATGGCCTCCAGCTTCTTTATTTACAGCAATAAGCGCATCAGCCCCTAAACGTTCAACTTTTTTAGCATACTCCAAATTCACCACATCACAAAAAACTTTTACTCCCGCTTTATGCGCCATTTTAATGGTTTCCTCAGGAGACCCTAAAGAGGTAATGATATAATCTACTTTTAAATCGCAACAGGTTTTAAGCTGTTCTTTGTATAAAAAGTTAGATTTATTTACAATTAAATTGATGCCAAAAGGGCCAGCAGATTTTTCTTTAATCTCTTGAATCGCAGACTTTAACTCCGGAATAGTTCTATAATTTAAAGCAGGGATACAACCCGTAATGCCAGCATTACTAGCAGCAACTGTCATGTTAACATTGCTCACCAAAAACATTGGAGCCATTATTATCGGGTATTTAATTCCCAGTAAATCGGTAAGTGAAGTTCTTTTTTGCATCAAGGACCAAAGTTAAGCAAAAGTTAATCGATGTTGGAGTGCTTTTATTTTGTTTCCACTACTAATTTTGTTATAAAAATGTGAATAACTCCGTTCAAAATAGTTTTAATCGCTTTCAATTATCAGATTTAATCGTTTAAATTTGAAAAAATTATTCCTAGAACTGAATTGATGAAAAAGCAAGCTGAATATCTTGAAATCAAAAAAATACTAGTCGCCAATAGGGGTGAAATCGCAATTAGAGTATTGCGAGCCGCAGCAGAATTAGGAATAAGAACCGTTGCTGTTTTTACACACGAAGATCGTTATTCTCTTCACAAGTTTAAGGCCGATGAATCGTATCAAATTGGGAAAAATGAAGAGGCTTTAAAACCTTATTTAGACATGGATGCCATTGTTAACTTAGCAAAGTTAAAAGGAGTTGATGCGATCCATCCTGGGTATGGTTTTCTTTCTGAGAATGTTGCGTTTGCAACAAAATGTAGAGCCGCAGGAATTAAGTTTGTGGGTCCTACACCAGAAGCGATGGCAATGTTGGGAGATAAAGTTGCTGCAAAAAAGATTGCGTTAGCAACCAATGTACCTGTAATTCAAGACAACGAAAGAGACGTTACATCGGTTAAAATTGCTGAAGAAGAAGCTGCAAAAATTGGATTTCCGGTCATGCTAAAAGCTGCCTCTGGTGGTGGTGGTAGAGGAATGCGTGTGGTGAGAAGTGTAGCAGAGATTCGTAAAGCTTTTACAGATGGTGCCAACGAAGCCTTAAGGGCTTTTGGTGACGACACCATGTTTATTGAAAAATTTGTAGAAAACCCTAAACATATTGAGGTTCAAATTATGGCCGATGAGCATGGCAACATGGTTCATTTATATGAAAGAGATTGTTCCGTACAACGAAGGTTTCAAAAAGTAGTAGAAGTTGCTCCATGTTCTTCTATTCAACAAAAAACAAAAGACGCATTGTATAAATATGCCTTGGCCATTTGTAAGCATGTAGACTATAGCAATGTGGGCACCGTTGAGTTTTTAGTAGATAAAGAAGAAAATATTTACTTTATTGAAGTCAACCCAAGAATACAAGTAGAGCATACCATTACCGAAGAAATTACAAGTATTGATCTTGTAAGGTCTCAAATTGTAATTGCTTCTGGTAGGCCGTTAACTCACAATCAAATATTTATCAACAGTCAAGAAGATGTAAAATGCGAAGGTTTTGCGATTCAATGTAGAATTACTACCGAAGATCCTGCCGCAGATTTTACGCCTGATTACGGAACAATTATCGCGTACAGAAATGCTGCAGGTTTTGGAATTCGATTAGATGAAGGTAGTTCGTCTCCAGGAACGAAAATTAGCCCCTTCTTTGATTCGATGTTGTGTAAAGTTAGTGCTTCGGGGAGAACCTTAAAAGGTGCCTCGCAGCGTTTAAATAGAGCATTGTCAGAATTTAGAATTAGAGGGGTAAAGACCAACATTTCGTTCTTACAGAATGTAATTACCAACGAGACTTTTGTAAATGGTGGAGCTACGGTTCAGTTTATTGAAAATCATCCCGAGTTATTTGAATTTAAAAGAAATAGAGATAGAGGAACTAAGTTGTTGAACTATTTAGGAGAAACCATTGTAAATGGAAATCCTGATGTGAAATTTGTAGATAAAACAAAAATATTTATAGACCCCGTGTTGCCAGAGTTTGATCGTTTTGCTCCATTTCCTGATGGAACCAAACAATTATTAGACAAACATGGACCAGAGGCTTTTGCTCAACTCATAAGAGCCGATAAACAAATACACTATACAGACACTACCTTTAGAGATGCCCATCAATCCTTATTGGCCACAAGAATGAGAACGTTGGACATGCTGAATGTTGCCGATCGTTTTGTCAAAGAAAACCCACAAGTTTTCTCTATGGAAGTATGGGGTGGAGCTACCTTTGATGTGGCTTACCGTTTCTTAAAAGAGTCTCCTTGGCAGCGACTTCAACTGTTTAGAGAGCACATGCCCAACACCTTATTGCAAATGCTCATTAGAGGGTCTAACGCTGTGGGCTATACAGCCTACCCAGATAATTTGATTGAACGATTTATTGAAAAATCTGCTGAAAATGGGGTGGATGTTTTCAGAATATTTGACTCTTTAAATTGGTTGGAAGGAATGAAAACCAGTATTAAAGCCGTTCAACAAAGAACCAATTCTATTGCTGAAGGTTGTATCTGTTATACAGGTGATATTTTAGACCCCAACCAAACCAAGTATACCTTAGCTTACTATGTAGATTTAGCGAAACGTTTAAGAGACGAAGGAATTCACATCTTGGCCATTAAAGATATGGCCGGGTTGTTAAAACCCTATTCTGCGGAAGTTTTAATTTCTACACTAAAAGAAGAGCTAGACATTCCTATCCACTTGCATACACACGATACTTCAGGACTGCAAGTTGCTACCTATCTGAAAGCGGTGGAAGCAGGAGTAGATATTCTGGATGTTTCTTTAGCTTCTATGAGTGGATTAACGGCTCAGCCTAATTTTAACTCTGTGGTTAAAATGTTAGAAGGAACTGAACATGAAAGGCCAATGAACATTAAATCCTTAAACGAATTCTCCAACTATTGGGAAGCGGTAAGAGAAGTTTACTATCCTTTTGAGTCGGGTTTAAAAGCGAGTACCGCTCAAGTGTTTGAGCATGAAATTCCAGGTGGTCAGTATTCTAATTTACGACCACAAGCTCGTGGTTTAGGATTAGAGCATAAGTTTGAAACCATTAAGAATAATTACAGAGAAGTCAATGATTTATTTGGTGACTTGGTAAAAGTTACCCCTTCAAGTAAAGTGGTAGGTGACATGGCTATGTTTTTAACTTCTAATGATTTAACCGTAAAAGACGTAAGAGAGAGAGGCAGTGAATTGTCGTTTCCAGATTCTGTAAAAGCATTGTTTAGAGGTGATTTAGGACAGGCATACGGAGGGTTTCCTGAAGACATTAGCAAGCTGGTTTTAAAGGATGAAAAACCTTATACCAATAAACCAAATGAGCACCTAGCCCCAATTGATTTTGAAAAGGAGTTTGCCCTTTTTAAACAAGAATTTGATAAGCATTGTGATGAGCTAGACTTTTTAAGTTATAAGTTGTATCCTAAAGTGTTTAAGGATTATTACAATGACCATAAAAAATATGGCGATTTGTTTCCTTTGCCAACCAAGGCTTTCTTTTTTGGATTACAAAACAATGAAGAGATTAACATTAATTTGGGGCATGGACAATCGATATTGGTCAAGCTTTTGTATGTAACTGATGCGAATGAAGATGGTATCCGTTCGGTATTCTTTAAGTTTAATGGAACTACACGTGTTATTGAGGTGAAAGACAACAGTGCAATCACGGATAAAGTAGCGCATAAAAAAGCAGCAACTGCTAACGAAATTGGAGCACCTTTACAAGGCAGCTTAAGTGCTGTAGTGGTTAAAGTTGGAGATGCCATTAAAAAGAATGACCCCTTGTTTGTGATTGAGGCGATGAAAATGGAAAGTACAGTTACGGCTCCATTTGATGGAAAGGTAAAAGCAATTCACTTGCAAAGTGGAGTCATGGTGGCTCAAGATGATTTAGTTGTAGAGTTTGAATAAAACACTCTCCATAAAACGGAAACGCTATCAATTATTGATGTTCGTTGCTGCGGGCCTATTTTCGGGATGTGCAGGTAATCTTGATCAAGTGTTTAAAGAGGGGGCTGTAAAGAATACGAACCCGAAGGTTACCCGTGCGGTTTACAAGGAAGAACAGCACACGTTTAAGTATGATTCGTTAGGGGGGAGTGCGCTTAAGATTACTTATTTAGGCTCTGGAGGTTTTATTTTTGAAAGAGACTCGTTCTCTTTAATGGTTGATCCCTATTTTTCGCATCAAAATATTTTTAAACTTGCGTTTTCAAAGCTTTTGTTTCTAAAAACGCTAAAAACGGATTGGCAAACTGCTGATAAAGCGCTTGCCAATTTTAAAGGTAAAACGAATTCAATATGGGTGAGTCATGCTCACTATGACCATTTAATGGATGTGCCCTATGTGTACAGTAAATACGCAAATAAGCAGGCAAAAATATACACGTCCCAATCAGGAGCTAACAATTTAAAACATGTAACCGAAGTAAATAATGTGGTGGTGTTGGACAGTAACAACATTAGTTTTGGAGCTCATGTTGGTCAGCCTTTCTACTTGGAAAATAAACGGATAAAAATTAGCCCTATTTTAGCCGAACACGCCCCCCATTTAGGCAGTTGTAAGTTTTATAAAGGGACAGCTAAGCCTAATAAAAAATATAACTCTCCGTTGAAGAGGACTAGAGCAGAGTTTTGGAAAGAAGGGCTAACATTTTCTTATGTGTTTGATTTTTTGGATGAAAATGAGGCCGTAGAATTTAGAATATTTTTACAAAGTTCTGCTACGAATGCCCCAATAGGTTTTATGCCGAATGGATTAAAAGAGGATCACCCGGTCAATTTGGCGATTATAGCTTCCGCAAATTTCGATAATGCCAACAATTTCCCTTGTAGACTTATCCATGAGAACTTAAACCCTCAACGTTTAATGATTTGCCACTGGGAAGATTTTTTTAGGCCTTATTCAAAAGAAATTAAAAAATCAGTGCGTGCTACCAATTTAAAAAAATACTTACAAGTACTTAATCATACCTACCCATGGTTAGACAGTAATGGAGTGGAGCAATTTATCCTCCCTAAACCTGGAGCAGTTCTACATATTGAATAGCACATTGGAGGAAAAGCTTAAAACCGCAACTTTTGCTCATTCTTTTAATTCAGTTGGGGGTTAGGACTTTTCCAAGTACTAATTTATTGTTCAATAGCTGTACAAGAATCTAAGCTCATTTATTCAACGTTATCATTCTCTTTTTTCATCCAAAATGAATTGGCAAGTAAAATTTCCTTTCGCTTTTTCTCCCAATCCTGTCATTACTTTAGCTGTATCAGGATCAATTTCTCCCTTATCCTAAGAAAATAAGGAGGAATAGACAAGTTTTAGGAGAAGGGCTTCTGTAAAGCTTATTGAAATTAGCTTTGAATGAAATGAAAGTTTAGGAATAAAAAAAAGCAGCAGACTCCTCTGTAATCCTATTCCTTATTCCCTTTTATTGTTCCATCGTAAAATTAAGGGTACAAAAAAATATTCGCAATCGTTTTGGGTTAAATTGTAGAATTAAAGGGGATTATAAATTAGAGCCTATAAATAACTATTGAGTTGAAACATATGGTGTATAACGTTTTTAAACCACTACCTTCGTCAAATGTATTTAGCAACTCTAAAAGATAAAATCGTTTCCATAAGAATTATTGCAGCAACTTTTGATGACAACATGAGTGTCAACAATATTGTAGGTAAAAAAGGGGATCGAAAAAAGAAAATTGAGCAGTTGGCGGAATACGCGTTTATCAAATCACTAAGCCGAAAAGGCGCTTTTATTTCTAAAAACAAAATGGGCGTGGCTTTTTTCCTTAAGTCAAGTGTGACTCCTTTTAGTTTAAAAGAGATGTATTACGAAATCCGACTAGCGTTATCTATTCCATTTGCAAAGGTGATTGAAACGCTAAAACGGCAAGCTTATTTAAAGAAACACCGGTATCAAGGAGAAAACTTTTACTTTTGGTTTTTTGGAGTAGAAAAAGGCGGAGACCAAGCAGGGTTTGAGTTGAAAGATTATTTATATCAACTTTCCGAAGAGGAAGAATTGCCAATAATTTTGGAAACCTCTATTCGGCGGAACAAAGTAGTTTATCAGCGGTATGGATTTGAAATTTACCATACTTGGGAAAACTATAGTGAGGAGCAACCGTTATGGTTTATGATTAGAAAACCTAAAAAAAGTGAAGTTATCTGACCCTTAATCGTTGACCAATTCGGATAATTGCGTTTCTAGAAATTCCATTTAATCGACAAATGGAGTTAATTGAAGCTCCGTATCGTTGAGCAATATGGCCGAGTGTGTTTCCACTTCGTACTTTGTGATATTTTCTAGCACTCATTAATTTAAGCTCTTCTCGATACCTAAAATTACATTGAGAAATGGCAAGCGTATCTGCGTGGGTACAATTTCCTTCAAAGGAGATTAAATCTCTAGGATCTATAGCCTCATCATAATACCTTACCTCAAAATGCAAATGACTTCCGAAAGAGCGTCCAGTATTTCCTCCTAAACCAATTACGGTTCCTGTGGTGATTACTGAATCTACTTTTACTTTTCTTTTAGATAAATGGGCATAAAGTGTTTCTAATCCATTGTCATGACGAACAACTACCACATGTCCATAAGTACGACTGTACCTAGAAATTCTAACTCTCCCGTTAAATGCAGAACGTACTTTATCGCCTGTTCTTAAAGCGATATCTGTTCCGTAATGATACCTCCAACTTCTTTTGCCAAACTCTGATGTAATTCGTCCTTTAACAGGAGGCGTGTAATGATCTGTACTGTCATTTAACACAATCATCATCGTATCCTGAATGTTTCCAAAATTAAATTTCTTCTGATGGATGTCATCCGTTATCCAATCAAAAAAAGGCATACTATCTGGAATGGTACAATTTACAGAATCTACAAAAGCATCTAAACTGGTAACCATTAATGGTCCTGTTGGCAGGTTGGAGGGTAGGGATAATACCTTTATATGTTTGTCGAGAACCGTATCCTTTTCAGAAAATCCAGCTGCATATCCATGCAAAGTAAATAGAGAGAGCACGGTCAATAGGATGATTTTTTTCATAGCTGCAAAAATAAGAAGAATCAGTTTCCAATAGCACAGGTTTGTTGTAGGATATGAACACTCTATTTTTAATAGTTTGATCAGCAGCACTTAACGAACTATATATCATCCTATAAATAGTCAATAGTAGCGGGTAAAAAGTTGATCAAGTTGAAAAGGAACAAAGGGCAGGAGTTAGTAACGAGTAATAAGGAGTCAATAAGCAAGGTAAAGGCTATGGTGTTGTTTTTAGGGGGTTTCTTTTTAGAGGCTGTTCCTGTTCATTCTAGGATTTCATCTTTTAGCAAATGCTGAGGACTGTTTCCAGGCAGTTCACTTTCTTTTACAACGTTAAATGGAATGTGGTCTTGGTGCCTAATTACAAAAAATACTCCTGTGCTGTCCCAAACATTTAGATTAGGCAAATAGGCAATAGACTATTAACCATCAATTCACTACTTACCACATCCCACTAACTCCTGACTCCTAAATCCTCACTATCCCAAAGATAGCTTTCCAATAATGAGGAAAAATATAATTAATTAAGAGGCTGTAAGTCAACTGTTTCTGGTTAATTTTATGAGGGGAAGAGGCATTAGTTATTAGTTACTAGTTACTAGTTGCTAGCCATTAGCCACTAGCCACTAGCCAAAAGAGAAAAGAGAAAAGAGAAAAGAGAAAAGAGAAAAGAGAAAAGAGAAAAGAGAAAAGAGAAAAGAGAGAAGAGAGAAGAGAGAAGAGGGAAGTGCTGCAACTGGTCTTGAGCGAAGTAGAAAGAACACCAAAGGAAGAAAATTAAATAATAAACGAAACCAATGAAAAACAAAAGCCCATAGCAACAAAAAAACATAGCTTTGTAAATATAAAAATAGTACGAGCTTGAAGCATTATTCTTAAACAAATAAAATCGCAAATTTTAACAGAAAGAATTAGTAACAGTTTACGCACCTCATTTTTTTGAGGTGCAGAATAATTATCTAACTCCTTTAAGAAATTTAAGAAATGGACAAGAATATCCAAACACAATTGCTAAAAAGCAATCTAGTATTAGTAGAAACCTGCAACCGCCTCAGTAAACTCAACAAAGAACAAACGAAAATCATCAAAGAGTTGCTGCTCAAAAACTCCACCTTAACCAAGCTCTGTGCCAACATGTATTCCATATTGAGTACTAAAATTAATCGAATCTGGCTAGAGGAAAATTGGTTGATCAGTTTGCGAGAGTATTTCAGAACAAAGGCCTAACTAAAGTAAAAAACAATGCAAGAGGAACTTGAAAAGGTTCCTCTTTTTTTGACTTTAAGGGTGAAATTACTTCGCAAATAAAGAAGTAGGCAAGAGGCAGTAATTAGGCACTAGGCAATAGACTATTAACCATCAACTCACTACTTACTCCTTACTACTCCTGCCTCCTGTCAAGTGGTGTAGATGGAGATTTATACCCCCACTAGTCGTAGAATGAAAACGAATAACTAAGCGAATATTTCATCTTCGCTTTTGTATTTTGGTAGCATTTGTAATGCGGAGGTAATGAACCATAATGACTACTGTATGTTGCGTTTGCTTAGTTTATTAATAGCTTAAAAGTAATAATTTTTGTGAGGCTTCCCAAGTTAAACATTGTCAAGAAAGCAAACCCTTACCAAGCCCAAAGCAAGAATGCAGCTTGCTAAATAGCTTTTAAAAACTGGTAACAAAATTATGGTATTAACTTACCAACTTGTCGAAAAGCTAAAACTGCTCGCAACCAAAATGCAATATACAAATTGTTGTACACTTTTATTTATGCTATACTTTTCATGTGTCATACTCACCGTCCCGCGGTACCCTTCGCTCGTTGGCGTTTGAGCGCTAGCGGAAACTTCAACGTTAAGAGAACGCCGCCAGTTTGTAACTGTTAAGTGCGCGGGCAATACAGTAGCAAAGTAATGAGCCATAATGCGCAAAGGCTAAAAGCTTTTTTAATTGCTTTTAGATGGTATGATGGATTGTTTAATAAAGGATAAGTGAAATTAGAAGCCCACGAACTATGCTCAAAAAACGATAAACAAATGAAAACCGACATGGAAATGACACTTAAAACTATTTTTACTATTGAAATGAGGAAGAAAAGAAGCAAAATGATGATGGAAGAACTAAAAACGTAACA
>JAWUVT010000059.1:0-16152 GCA_034112225.1 Flavobacteriales bacterium
CTGCTTCTCTACTCAATAGAAAGGAGTCTTCTCTTTTGTGAAGTGGTGCTTTGAAATGTCAAAATAGAGGAAGCTCCTTTAAGGCAATAACTAACGGGCTAATTCTTTGTTTCCATTCTATTTTTTTAAGGCCAAAGATCAGCCAATCCCCCTAATTTATTGTTTGATCCATTAACTTTAAACTACTTTTAGTTTCTTCTTTGTTTATTCCATTAAGAGGAATATTCTTGAACCTTTTTTTTCATTGTGTATTATTGCTGATAAGGTTTTTTTAAGCATCTTTTTGTGGTTTCATTTTTTAAATGAATTAATAATTATTATTACGATTAACGGATTTTATATGTTGTTAGTCGGATAAATAATCTTATTAGTCGATGTAAAGTTTCTAAAAAAATAATGATATATACAAGTTTTTTAAAATAATTTGTGAATTAAGTTATTTGTATACAGGTAGTTACGTGTAAATACTTGGGTTTTGTGATTTGTAGTACGTACATATACCTTGCTACGATATTTATTTTGTGTGGTTGCCAACTCTTTCGTGACAACTAATGTGATTGTTGCTTACAATTTAGGCAATAGACCTTAAGATAAATCAATTTTATATTTTTGTTCTTCGCCCAATCTTGGAGGGTAGATTGTTAGAGAATGGGGGCAACCCCATTACTCGATAAATGATAAAACACGAGAGGAGCTGGTTGATAGGTTTTCATTTTTAAAAGTTTTCGTTAAGGCTAAGAATCGATAACGACTAAATGGGTAACTTTGATTTTCAACTATTGTTCTCGATTGTTTTTCTTTTAGTTTTCAGTACTCTTAATTGCCAATAAACCAAAGGCAAAGGTAAGAGGAACAAATATCAGTTGATAAAGAAGAAGCAATAGAATAGTAGTGATATGTAGGGTTGTTTTTGAAGTGGTTTCAATCAATTGAGCAACATCGTCACGACCAAACTGTGTAATCATTTCTGATCGGCTTTCAAATTTTTGCAAGTCCATTTTCAATTCTCCTTGAGGCCATAAAGGGAAAAATAAAGATTCCGAGTGGGGTACACTTTCAGTTAAATGACCAAATAATAAAAAGTAAGTGCAAAGACTTGCGATAAAAATAATAGCGCTTCCAATAGCCAGTTGGGTTATCTTCTTTTCTGTTCTTTCTCGTATTTTGTTTTTATTGATCCATAAAATCATTAAGGTGAGCGCGCCTATCGCTTCAAGTGTTGATGAAAACAATGCCGTTGAGGAAGTAGGAGGTACGCCTATATTACTTAAAAGTACCGCTACACCTGGAACGACTGCAAATGCTGCTGAAGCTGAGGTGAAAAATGTGGTGATTCCTTTCATGGGGTTAAAATGTGATCATTACCGTTTGCTCAGGCTGCACTTGAGCAGGTTGGGTATAAAACGTTCTGGTTTTAAAAATGCCATTCAGCTTAAAAATAATCACGTAAACGGTTTCATCAATCTGAGTGAAGGCGTTAGTGGTGGTTCCGTTAATACGGAATCGATCAAAGTAACGGTCGTTAAAGGTCTGCCAATTTTTACCTTCAAAGTTTTTTATCCAAAATCTATTGGGCACAAGAAATATTTCTGCACCAATGGGCGATGAATGTAAGTTCAGTTTTATGTTCGGGAAATTGCTCTGTTGGTTTTCTGACGAGTAGTTTGTTTCAATGGATTGTGCGCCCCCTTTTTTATGAACGGTGGTGGAATAAAAGTATTGGCAATCCACTTTTTTACTTTTCAATAAAACAAGTTGTGGAATTTCGAATTTTATCAATAACCCTAATGAATCCTCTATAAAGTCAGTAATTTTTTCTGAAGTCCAAATCAAATGACCTGAATCGTCTAGCGTTGTAATTTTTACTCCATCTAATTTCATCTCCCCCCAATTGTCAAGGTCAGTATTAAGGTTTAAGGAATCAATTGTATTAGGAACATGTTGGAATAGGGTAGTGATTTCTATATAATCTTTAGCCGTATTTTGAATCAGTTCAATAATGGAATTGGCATCCGATTTAGAGGGAATGACCTCTTGGTAGGTAACGATGTCATCAATTGCGCTTTCAAATTTTTGATAAGGTATTCCAAAGCTCTTAGCGCGTTCAATAGCATTTTTATATTCCTGAAGTGAAAGTTTATTTTTCCCTTTTAATAAATAGGCTAAAGCCATGTTGAAATGTGCATAAGTTAAACTGGGATCAAGTGCTAATGCTTTTCTACTTTTCTTAATACTACTAGTGTATTTTCCTTCTTTTAATTCGTTCCATGCTGAATTTCCAGTAATGATCGCTTTAAACTCTTTATTCGTATTTTGAGCAAGCAAAGCAGCTAAAAAGAAGAAGCAAAGTGTGATGGCAACTATTTTTTTCATTCACTTTACGAATAAGGCTTGTCTATAGTCAAATGGCCGTTAACGTTCATTTTATTTTTGTAGGGACTGAATAGTGGCAACAAATTTAGTTGGAATTTTTATTAAATAGACTCACTAGTTATAGTGAATTTTTGCATTATCTTGAACATACAATTCAATTACTCTAAATTTTTAGTGGGCTTAAATTCCAAAACCATAAAACTCTCGTCTTCCATTTTCATAAATACCCTCAATAAGAATTCCTCCTTTAATTTGCTCAAGAGTAGCAACTACTTCGGCTGCAGTCTTTACGCTTTTATGGTTTATTTTGGTAATGATAAAACCTTCTTTGATGCCAACACTTCTTAATTTACCATTGTAAATTTCTTCGATTTTAACTCCTCCTTTTAGTTGAAGCGCTTTTAATTCTTTAGGCGTTACAGCGGTCAATTTAACGCCTATTTTTTTTAACATAAGACTGGAGGCATTGGAAACGATATTTTCATTCCCATTTAAATTCTTAAGAATTACAGGGATTTTTAGCTCTTTATTCTTTCGATGAACTACCACCGTAATTTCATCACCTGGTCTAAACTGACTAATCTGCTCTTGTAGCTCAGTAACATTTTTTATGGATTTAGCACCAATTTTTCGGATCACATCTCCCGACTTTAGTCCAGATTTTGCCGCGGAACCATTTTCTGTTGTTCCATTGATATAGACTCCATTTAGACTTTCGAGTCCCATTTCTGCAGCTAAGTACTCATCTAAATTTTGAATTTTTACGCCAATAAATGCTCTTTGGACTGCCCCAAATTCTTTTAAATCACTCACCACCTTTTTTACAATGTTTACCGGTATAGCAAATGAATAACCGGTGTATGATCCTGTATTCGATTGAATGGCCGTATTTATTCCGACCAATTTTCCCGTTGAATTGACTAATGCCCCTCCGCTGTTTCCAGGGTTTACTGCGGCATCAGTTTGTATAAAAGATTCTATAGATGACATTCCGGTATAAGGATCATTTTTAAGAATATTAATGTCTCTTCCTTTAGCACTTACAATTCCAGCAGTAACCGTTGAGGTTAAGTTAAATGGGTTTCCGACAGCTAAAACCCATTCGCCAATATTGAGGGTGTTAGAATTTCCATAATGAATATAGGGTAAGTTTTCTTTATCAATTTTAAGTAATGCGATGTCTGTATTGGGATCACTTCCAATTATTTCTGCTTCATAAGTTTTATTGTTGTTAAGAGTTATTGTGATGTTTTGGGCATGCTCAATAACATGATTGTTGGTTACAATATAGCCGTCTTCAGCTATAATAACTCCTGAACCAGCAGCGTGAGCTATTTGAGGTTGTTGTCGTTGATTTCCATAAAAAAAAGGATACAATGGATCATTTATTGGACGAGTTCTGCTTTCCGTTTTTACATGAACTACGGTATTTAGCGACAGTTCAGCAGCCATTTCTAAATTTGGGGTACTGATAATTCCTTTCTTATTCGTTACAAAATGAGGGGTCTCTGTGAGCTGGTTTTGAACGGAGGAAAGAGGCTGGGTAGTTTCAAAATATTTATAAAGAGCAACAGAAGACAGCCCACCGCAAACAACTAATGTGAATCCGATGGTGAGGGTTTTAATTTCTTTTTTCATAACCTACATTTTAAGTTTTTAAAATTCAACTCAAAAAACGGTATGGTTTCTATTTTTATTTTTTAAAGAATGTTAACAGGTGTTAAAAAAAGTTAATCGGTAAATAAATCACCAGCTTCTTTCCAAAGAGGATCTTCAGAATTGGGTCTGGCTACTAAAGAAAAGGGTTCCTTTTTTACAGGGTGTATAAATTCAATTTTCCGAGCATGTAAACTAATTGATGCATCAGGATTAGATCGATTAAAGCCATATTTTAAATCGCCTTTAATAGGACATCCCATCGTAGACAATTGAACTCTAATTTGATGATGTCTTCCTGTTAAGAGTTTAATATTAAGGAGGTAGTAGTTGTTGAATTGATGCTTTATTTTAAATTCTAATTCAGAACGCTTCGCATCTTTATATTCATGACTATACGCCATAGATTTATTCTTTGCATTATTTTTCTTCAAATAATGGACCAGTGTATCGGCTGACTTAGCAGGTTTGTTTTTAACGATGGCCCAATATGTTTTCTGAATCTCCTTGTCATGAAACATTTTGTTCATTCTCGTTAACGCCTTACTTGTTTTGGTAAAAACGACAATTCCACGTGAAGGAAATGTCATTCAATTAAGGGTTTTTCATTCCGATTGGAGTGTAACGGAACAGAGTAATCTATTAAAAAAACAGAGCTGTAAAGTAAAAAGACACCTCGGTTTTTGCTCGGTATTGCCAAACACCCTATGTTTTTTTAGTCATTGCAAGCAACCGTATTATTTGCACTTATCATCTGTCCATGAAGTAATTCCTTCTCTTTGTGCTTCACAAACATTTCCATATGTTTTTCCATTACATCCACATACTGGGTCATAATTAAGAGGACAAGCAGAATTAGTGACTTTATTTTCATCAATACATCCATCGTCTTTCGTACAATAAACAATTGTCATGGTAAGTAAAACGAAGAAGATTATTTTTTTCATATTCTCTATTGTTTAATTAACGGATTAGATATTATCCCTTGATTTGTTCTCATTTTTATGATGTAAACACCAGATGGATAATTGTTTAATTCAAGAGTTATTTTATAATTACCAGACTCATGAATATTTCTGTTGTTCAGTTTGGTTATTTCATTACCTTTTAAGTCATAAATAGATATTAGCACTTCACTTGGTTGGGGTAGATAATATTCAATAGTTGA
Source organism: Flavobacteriales bacterium (assembly GCA_034112225.1). GTDB lineage: Bacteria > Bacteroidota > Bacteroidia > Flavobacteriales_E > Vicingaceae. The sequence continues at coordinate 5,198 of JAWUVT010000059.1, forward strand.
ATTATTTATTGATGGGTTGGGGTAAATTTTTAGCTCATTTTTTTCATCTACTAGTACTTTTTCTGATTCTTTAAATGAAACATTATAATTTTTTAAAAATGGTTCTTGATAATTATTTTTTTCTTCATTATTAGTTGAATTTGAACTAACTATTCTTCCCATTGGGTATTGAGTGCAGGTGAAAAATGGTTCGATAGAAGCATGAAATGAACCGCCTTGTGAAGGAGAAATAACTGTTCCGGGTTTAAAAGTAATTTTATTACCTGCTTTAATGTTACATTGGCTGTTCCCTGAACAATATAATCTCCTTGTGGTTTGGATGAAGTTACATTTCTTCCGAGAAGAATCTCATTGATGGCTTTATGATTTTGTGTGCCAGAAGAGACTACCTCATTTTGTGAAAATATATTTGGGGTTACATTATCAATTACAGAATAGTTAAATTTTGCTCCTGACCCACTAAAAGGGTCGCTTGGTACCCATCCAATCAATTGACCCGTAGCTATAGATTCAATTCGATAAAAATAGGTTCTAAGACGAGCTGTTGTGTTGGTAATGTTAATAGCTTCTGCCCAGAAAGTGCCATTATTAGGATTTCCCATCGAAAATCCATTTGCACTGACAACAAGTGAAGGAGCTGAGCTATAAGAGAAAGTAACATCCTTAAACATTTTAACCCTTAATGCTCTATATGTACCTCCTGTCACTGTAGGGCAACTACTATTAATTATAACCCAAACAGGAATACCTTGCAATCCCCCATTAGCAAAGATATAATTTCCCCCGACATTAGATGATGTTATATTTTGACTGTGAGCAAATTTTACAGCCTTATAAGCATTAATTCTTCCATACCCCATTTGATTATTCCAAGTCCCGTTTGGATGATTTGATGATGTATTGTAACAGGACCCACTGACTTTATCGCAACTTAATTCAAGAATAGCTTTGGCATCTTGCCATGTTAGACATCTATTTACTGATAACATTAGCCCTACAACTCCTGCCGCATGAGGACATGCCGCAGAAGTACCATCAAATGAGGAAGTATAATCATTTCCTGAATAACCTGATGCCCCTACGATATCTGTTGAATAAATGTTTTGATCTCCACCTGGTGCAATTACATCTAAGGCACTACCATAATTAGAATAGCTAGCTCTACTATCATTTTTAGATGAAGCTCCAACGGCAATACCATTTGGTAAATTAGCAGGGTAACTCACAGAAGAAGAATTGTCATTTCCAGATGAAAATAGTACAATACAGCCTAATCCACTTCTACCTTGTGTGACAGCATTGTTAACAGCATTAGTTTCTACTGTCGTTGGGGGGCCACCTCCCCAGGAATTACTTATTACATCTGCATTTCCGAGACTAGGATTCCAGGCCCATTCTAATCCATCAGCTAACCATTGACTTGTTTGACCATCTCCAAAACTGGCATGAATAGGAACTAAAGCACATTTTGGCGCAACACCACTTACTCCGATACCATTATCTTTCACGGCTGCAATAATTCCTGCACAAGCTGTTCCATGAAACTCTCCAATAAGTGATCCTCCAGCTGTATTGTTGCCTGTGGCATCGAAACCAGGGACAAGATTTTCAATTAAATCAGGATGGGTTAAGTCAACTCCTTCATCTATTACTGCTATTCTAATTTCAGGACGACCCTCAGTTATTTCCCAAGCTTTTTCTACTTTTATGTCTGCACCAGTCAGACCTCCATTTTGCCCTGTATTTTTTAATGTCCATTGATTGTTAAATAAAGGATCATTTGAATTAAATACATTTATATAATAAAAATTTGGTTCAGAAAATTCAAATAACCCTGATTCATAAAATAGATTTGCAAATTGTAATGAACTAATGTTTGAGGGTCTAGGTACAGATACTAGAAATTGATTTTTAACGAATTTATTTTCATTAAAAATGATACACCTATTTTCTTTCACTAAGTTTTGAAATTCATGAAAAGAGGTTTCAGGTTTTAATTTCACAATAAATTGGTCTGTTAATCCTTGTGATTTCCCTTTATAATCTAACATGAAATTAGCGCAAGATGTGTTATTGTGGTTTTGATAATTGGTTAAACTCTGCTCTTTTGAATAGTACGAAATATTTTCTTGTGCTTCAAGAATTACAAAATATCCAACGTCTTTTTTAGAATTTGATATTCTGTAATTAGGTTCTGTTTGTAATGATTTTAGAAAACTTGATCTATCAGTTTCTCTAGAAAATTTTACTAGAATCTTATCGTTGTTTTCCTTTAAATAAACTTTTTCTCCTTGATAATAATAAAATAACTCTTTTTCATTTTGAGCGAATAAACTCATTGAAGTTATTATTATCCAAAATATTAATACCGTTTTAGTCATAATCTATGTGTTCTTATTTTTGCTAACGTTTCAGGAGTGTTTGTTGGGTTTACACTGTCTTTTTGACATCCGACAATAGCTATTCCTATTAAGGTAATGAGCGAAACTCCATAAATTATTTTTTTTTAGTTTTAAATGAATTAATAATTTACTGTTTTTATTGAACAGTATGTATTCTATTTTAATCGAACAAATAAATCTATTAGTCGACATAAAGGTTCTGAAAAAATAATGAGATATGCAAGTTTTTTTACAATAATTATGAAATTAAACTATTGATAGTTAGGTGATTACGTTGTGTCACTTAAGTGTAAACACTTAGATGTTGTGATTTGCAGTACGTACATATATGTAGCTGCGATATTTATTTTGTGTGGTTGTCAACTCTTTCGTGGCAACTAATGTGCTTGTTGCTCACTTTTTTTTTGGAGACCTTACGATAGATCAATTTAAGGTTTTTATTTCTCGCCCAATCTTGGAGGGTAGATGGTTAGATAATGGGGGCAACCCAATTACTAGATAAATTATAGAACACGACAGGATCTGGTTGATAGATTTGCCCTTTTTTTTAAAAAAAACTTACCTTACGGTAGGTCTTTTTTAGCTTAAGAGATAAGTTTGGGTGTTTAAAGTGTTCGGTTGATTTTAAAATGCAGAAAAGAATAGTGAACTGCAGTTAATCTTCAAAAAGATCACCAGCTTCTTTCCAAAGCGGATCTTCAGCGTTTGGTCTAGCAACCAAAGAAAAAGGTTCCTTTTTTACAGGGTGTATAAATTCAATTTTCCGAGCATGCAAACTAATCGATGCATCAGGATTAGATCGATTAAAGCCATATTTTAAATCGCCTTTAATAGGACATCCCATCGTAGACAATTGAACTCTAATTTGATGATGTCTTCCTGTTAAGGGTTTAATATTAAGTAGATAGTAGTTGTTGAACTGATGCTTTATTTTAAATTCTAATTCAGAACGCTTCGCATCTTTGTATTCATGACTATAAGCCATAGATTTATTCTTCACCTTATTTTTCTTCAAATAATGTATAAGTGTGTCGGCCGATTTAGCAGGTTTGTTTTTAACGATGGCCCAATATGTTTTCTGAATCTCCTTGTCATGAAACATTTTGTTCATTCGAGTTAAAGCCTTACTTGTTTTGGTGAAAACTACAATGCCACTTGTGGGTCTATCAATTCGATGTGGGCTTCCTAAAAATACATCTCCAGGTTTATGTTCTCTAATCTTAATGTAGTCTTTAACCATGTCAATTAAAGGCTTGTCACCAGTTTTATCTCCTTGCACAAGATCTCCAGCTCTTTTATTGATGATAATTAAGTGATTGTCTTCAAATAATATTTCTATGTTCGGTAGTTTTTCTGACATGTTTTATTTCTCATTTTTTTCGGAGTTATCAAAACTAATCGTAATGTTTCGCTTGATTTCTTTTTTATATTTATTTCTTCCTTTTACAATTAGTGCCTGTCTAAAATATCCTTTTCCAGGAACATCAATATTAACCTCATACGTATTTGGGGGAAGTGCCATTACAAAACTTCCTTTTTGAGCATTAAGTTCATAAACGCCACTAAGCTCATCGGTTTTGGTATTAAAAACTTCAATCAGAAGTGGTTCTTTTATCGCATTAGAGTCTGTATCTAACAAATAGCCTTTAATTACTGTATAATCTGGGGTTACATCAATAAAATCGACTTTATAAAGATCAAAATCTCCATAAGAATCTTTTCTGTGGGTTGAAACATATGCAATTTTTTTGTTTTTAGTAAAAGAGATTCCAATGTTATCATAAGGTGTATTTAATGGATAGCCAACATTGGTGGGTTTCGACCATTCATTTTTTGTGAGATCAAAAGTTGAAACGAAAACATCATAGCCTCCAATTGAGGTATGTCCTGTAGAAGAAAAGTATAAGGTCATTCCATCATCCGTTAAGTAGGGATTGGATTCTTCATACTTCGTATTGATAATGGGGCCCATGTTTAGTGGCGTAGCCCATTCATTATTCGGTAGTTTTTTACAAATGTAGAGGTCATTCTTGCCTCGTCCACCTTCTTTATCGCTAGAAAAAATCATATAATCGTTTCCATTAGAAACTGTAGCAGAAGATTGAATGCTTGAACTCTTGTTTATTTCAGAAGATTTAATTTTAGTAGATCTTTTAAAAGAAGATCTACTTTTACTCGCAATTTGAAGGTTGTTTTTACTCTCAGGATTATTAACGTGATAAAGTATAGTTTCTCCATCTTCGCTTATTCCAGCAGTTTTTTCATTGCCATAAGAGTTTGGATATCCTATTGATCTTGCTTTACTCCATTTCCCATATTTGTATTTAGAAAGAAAAATATCTGAGGTATAATAACCTTCTAAATCAAATATACTACCCGTAGTTCCTAACCTTCGGGTAGTATAAAACAGCAGATCTTCATCGGGAGTAATCACTGGTAAATACTCTTTTCCTTTAGAGTTTACCCGTGCTCCTAAATTTTCGAAATAGAGATTCAATGGTTTTTTCGCCAATAGCATTCCATTGGCACACATTTCTATATTTCTTTCTCCTTCAACAATTAAGTCCGCTTTAGCACCAGATTTTTGATTGTACTTTTTATAAAGTGATCTTGCTTTTTCGTAATGATTGCTGAGGTGATAAGCTCTTGCCAAATGATACCAAACTTCAATAGGCGTTTCTGAATTCGTAGAAATAGATTCTAAGGCTTTTATTCCGTCTTCTATTTCAAAAGTATAAATAAGACAAATTCCAAAATGATATTTAATTTTCTTATTGTAAAGGTCTTTCTTATATTTTTCTCTATACAATTCTTTAGCTCGCTGATAGTTTTTTAAATCAAACATTCGAGAGGGGTTGTCAGAAATTTCGTAATTCAGTTTTTGACTAAAAGCGGAATTACTGACTAAAAATAGCGTAAGTATAAAAAATAAGATGTTGATGCGCATGTTTGAAATTAATCTAAAGGTATAACTTATTATCAAATTAAGCGCTAAATTTTTAGTACTGTTCTTTCTCGTTTGGAAAATCTTGCGACTTAACATCTCTAATGTAAGCTTCAAAAGCACCTTTCATTTCTTCGTAAAGATTATGATACCTTCTTAAAAATCGAGGGCTAAAATCATGCGTAATCCCTAACATGTCATGCACTACAAGTACTTGACCATCAACACCATTTCCTGCGCCAATTCCAATAACAGGTATTTTAACTTCTTGAGCAACTTGTGCAGCTAATTTAGAAGGGATCTTTTCTAGAACTAAAGAAAAACAACCTGCTGCTTCTAGCAGCTTTGCGTCTTCAATCAATTTTGCAGCCTCTTCCTCTTCTTTTGCTCTTACTACGTAGGTGCCAAATTTATAAATAGATTGTGGAGTAAGTCCTAAATGTCCCATAACTGGAATTCCGGCAGAAAGAATTCTATTCACAGACTCTAAAATCTCACTTCCTCCTTCCATCTTTACCGCATGAGCACCAGATTCTTTCATTATTTTAATGGCAGAAGATAGCGCTTCAATAGAATTTCCTTGGTAAGTTCCAAAAGGGAGGTCAACCACCACCAATGCTCTTTCTACAGCTCTAATCACTGAAGAGGCATGGTAGATCATTTGATCTAAAGTTATTGGGAGAGTAGTTTCATGACCAGCCATTACATTAGAGGCAGAATCACCAACTAAAATAATATCGATCCCAGCACTATCTATAATTTTGGCCATTGAAAAATCATAGCCTGTGAGCATTGAAATTTTTTCATTCCTCAATTTCATTTCTTGAAGAACGTGAGTAGTTACTCTTTTTACATTTTTTGAATGAATTGACATTACCTTTCCTTTAATTTAGATTACCGTTTAATTCCAATAGATACCATTGGTACATTTTATAGGATGCTAATTTACAAAATCTGTTGGTATCTCATTAAAAATGATATTTTTGTTGTGTATTAAAACATTCAATTATGAACAAGCTACATGTTATTTTAATTTTATTGGTCTCCATCAGTTTTTTTTCTTGTGAAACGGATGTTGATGTTATCGCAGAATATAAAGATATTACAATTGTTTATGGGATTATTAATCCTGAAGAAACAACACATTACTTAAAAATAAACAAAGCCTTTTTAGGAAGCGGTAATGCTTTAGACCTGGCTAGTGATGCTGGAAATTCTAATTATCCGGATGGAGAATTGGAAATTATAGTACAAGCTTTTAATGAGAATGGAACGGTGAAAGAAACGTATTCTACAGCTGAAGGTACGGTGGTTAAAAGTGTAGATGAAATCGTTAAAGATCCAGGGATTTTTGATAGTGATCTTAATGTTTTATACAAATTTGAGGAGGCTTCCATTAATCGTAATTATACTTACAAACTTAAAATTATAAATAACAAACTTGATAAAGAGATCAGTACTGAAACAACTATTGTCAATTCTTCTTCGGTATCAAATCCATCAACAATCTCGAAATTTCAATTTTGGAATAGCGATTTAAGTGATGCGGATAGTTATATGAACAAAACCTTTGTTTTAACAACAGGTGCTGATATTGGGAGGGTTGGATTAGCTTTGTTTTTTAATTACACACAGCATTATACCCTCGCAAGTGGAAAAGCTTCAACTACTCATTTAGTAAAAATGTCTCTTATAGATGTTCAGACAACTAAACCAACAGGAGGTGAAGAGTTATCATGGACTTTAGAAGGAGAAACATTTTTCGAGAACATTTCTTCTACCGTTTCTTCTCCCGCTTCAGTAACTGATTTCTCTCACAGGGAGTTAAAGAACATCTCTCTTGAGTTTTTAATTGCCGGTACAGAGTTAAATACTTTTATGGAAGTAAATGCACCCTCAACTTCAGTGAATCAAAATCAACCAGGTTATACCAACATTACTAATGGTTTGGGGATTTTCTCTTCTAGAGAAAGTATGTATTGGGAATCAGACATTGATCCTGAGACTCAAAACCAAGTAAACATTAATGATCTTACTATCGCTAAATTAGATGCAATGAATTTAGGGTTCTGTTTTGGAACGATCGGAATAGGGTTTCCGAAAGCTCCTTGTCAACAATTGTAAAGGTTTCATTTGACAGTTTTCTGTCGTATTGTCACTTTTTGTCAGTTAGATAACAGCTCACAAGAGGTGTTTCTGCCAATTTTTCTTTAAACCTTCTTTATTCTGTAATGGCATATTGTTTGACTATTGTCGTTTCAGAAATAATTGATAATACTAAAAACAATATATTATGAGTAAGATTATAGGAATAGATTTAGGAACAACAAACTCTTGTGTTTCCGTAATGGAAGGAAATGAGCCAGTTGTAATTCCTAATGCAGAAGGAAAAAGAACTACACCTTCTATTGTAGCATTTATTGAAGGTGGAGAAAGAGCTGTTGGTGATCCTGCAAAACGTCAGGCAATTACTAATCCTGAAAAAACAATTTCTTCAATTAAAAGATTTATGGGAAATTCTTTTGATCAAGTAGCTAAAGAGATTAAACGTTCTTCTTATAATGTAGTAAAAGGAGATAACAATACACCAAGAGTAAAAATTGACGATAGACTTTATACTCCACAAGAAATTTTTGCAATGATTCTTCAAAAAATGAAGAAAACTGCGGAAGATTATTTAGGAATGACTGTTAATGAAGCTGTAATTACAGTTCCTGCATACTTTAACGATGCACAAAGACAAGCAACGAAAGAAGCTGGTGAGATTGCTGGGTTAACAGTGAAAAGAATCATTAACGAACCAACTGCTGCTGCTTTAGCTTATGGATTGGATAAGAAAGATGTTGATCAAAAAATTATCGTTTTTGATTGTGGTGGTGGAACGCATGATGTTTCAGTATTAGAATTAGGTGACGGAGTTTTTGAAGTAAAAGCAACAGATGGTGATACGCACTTAGGTGGAGATGATTTTGATCAAGTAATTATTGATTGGTTAGCTGAAGAATTCAAAAAAGATGAGTCAATTGACTTAAGAGAAGATCCAATGGCATTACAGCGTTTGAAAGAAGCTGCTGAAAAAGCTAAGATTGAACTTTCAAGTACAACATCAACAGAAATTAACTTACCGTACGTTACAGCTACTTCTTCAGGACCAAAGCACTTAGTTAGAACAATGACTAGAGCTGCTTTTGAAAAATTAGCGGATAGCTTAATTAAAAGAACAATCAAGCCTTGTGAAATGGCATTGAAAGGTGCAGGATACAGCAAGTCTGATATTGATGAAGTTATTTTAGTTGGAGGTTCTACAAGAATTCCTGCTGTAGCTGATGCAGTAAAAGCATTCTTCTCTAAAGAGCCTTCTAAAGGAGTTAATCCTGATGAAGTTGTTGCAATTGGAGCCGCTATTCAAGGTGGAGTTTTAACTGGAGAAGTAAAAGATGTATTATTATTAGATGTTACACCACTTTCTTTAGGTATTGAAACAATGGGTTCTGTAATGACTAAATTAATTGAAGGAAACACAACAATTCCTACAAAAAAATCGGAGACTTTCTCTACAGCTGCAGATAACCAACCAGCAGTTGATATCCATGTATTACAAGGTGAAAGACCAATGGCTAATGATAACAAATCTTTAGGTAGATTTCAATTGGCAGATATTCCACCAGCACCAAGAGGAGCTCCTCAAATTGAAGTAACTTTTGATATTGATGCCAATGGAATTATGAACATTTCAGCAAAAGATAAAGCTACAGGAAAAGAGCAAAACATTAAAATTGAAGCTTCTTCTGGCTTAAGTGAGGATGAAATTACTAAAATGAAGCAAGATTCTGAAGAAAATGCTGAAGCAGATAAATTAGCCAAAGATAACGCTGATACTATTAATGCAGCAGATAGCTTAATTTTCCAAACAGAAAAGCAATTGACTGAATATGGAGATAAATTGCCAGTTGATAAAAAAGCGCCAATTGAAGAAGCGTTAACTGAATTGAAAGCATCTTACGAAACGAAAGATTTAGTAGGTATGAAAGCAAACACTGAAAAATTGAACACTGTTTTCCAAGCAGCTTCTCAAGAAATGTATGCTCAACAAGAGCAAGCAGGAGCTCAGCCAGAAGCAAATGCTGAAGGTGGAGAAGGTGAAGTGGAAGATGTTGATTTTGAAGAAGTTAAAGAAGAAGTTAAAGAGGAAGTTACTGGAGAAGAAAAGAAGTAAATTTCACGATTGAATAAATCACGTTAAAATAGGTAAACTGTTTTAGCACGAAAAAAGAACCTATATCATTAATTTGATATAGGTTTTTTTAGTTTATGGTGTTGCGCTCTATTTCTCGTTTATATGGATCAAGTTCAACATTTAGGGAGTAGATCAATCTCATATTGAATGTTGTACTAATAAAAAAACTCCTATTGAGAAATCTGGGATTAAACAATAAATTGAAGGGATTCACTTATTTTTGGTCTTAAAAAAATAGAATTGGGACAAAGAGTTAGCGCGTTATTTATTGCCTTAAAGGAGCTTCTCATATTTTTACATTTCTAAGCACCACACAATAAAAGAGAAGATTTATTTCTATTGAGTAGAGAAGCAGCTACATCCTAAAAAATGCGAAGAGGAACTGTCGCATTCCAACGCACTCCCTCGAAATAACAATTAAGGACTTTCCACTAAGGCTCCAAGTCTGTATTCCTCCATATAAAACGAAAAAGAGTTCTGAAAAATGAAAAAGACTACTTCGACGCAGGAGACTAGGAAGAATGGGAAGACATCCAATCCTGAGCTTCTGGACAATAGAGAATAACCAATAGCTGTTGGCTAGAAGCCTATATTTAGTATTCAAATCCAACACAAAATGGACCGCAAGACCAATAGATAACATTTAAATTATACTCTACTATTGAAAAAGCTTATCAGTTAGTGCAAGGGGTAAAACGATATCTTTGAGCAGAACACGCATAAAGCTATTGCTAGATTACAAAGAGCCCATTGGTATCATAAAGTTGAAAGGCTCAATTCAACTCCTTGAATACGATATTCAGGTCTATACAGAGGCATTATGGCCAATATTGAACTCTTTTAAGAATAGAAGTAAATGCTTCAGCAGCATCTTTAATGCTAAAATTAAAGCGTTCAGAACACAATTTAGGGGCGTTAGCGAGTTTGGGTGGACTAAATTATTTACATCTCTGGCTACCCCCTAATTTATTGTTTGCCCCTGCATTAGCTCCTTTCTATTTGTTGTAAATTTATAGTGTTGGGTTTCTTTTTTTAGATTGCAGACGCCAGACTGAATAGAGTCCTTTAAAATAAGTCCACTATCGAAATGTAGTTTTTTATATCAAAAATGAAATGTGAACAGTATTTCTTCTAGTACTAGAATTGGTAATCCATTATGAATAGGTATGATCGATTTTCAACTTCTGGTAAGGATCAAAATAATATTTCCACCTACCTAGAATAGATCCTTCCTGATTGAAACCCTAGCGAATGCTTGAGCTTAAAATAATAGTGATCAGAAGTGTAAAATGAGTTCATCTTTATACAGTAGTAATTTGATCGTTAATTTTTAACATAAATTAGTTTAGAAGAATAACTCACACCGTTTTTA
>JAWUVT010000060.1:0-19233 GCA_034112225.1 Flavobacteriales bacterium
ATAAAGAAAGAGAAACGAGCTATTTTTCCGCGGCATAAAAAGGGCCATCGCTAGGAATTGATGAGCTAGAAAATGGGTTTTGAAAAGTAGCTTGTAGAAACGTATTTTTAGGGTTATTTTAACCAAAATAAATTAAGAAATAAACAACAATCGATAAGATTAGCAACCAATTGTGTGGAAGGTCTAATTTTTAACTTTTGTTAACCATGCATATTAACGTACATTTGAAAATGAGATTGAAAAAAATCATACAAAATTTAGGTGAAAAAAAAACGTTGAATGGTGCTAATAAAGCATTTCAGTCTAGTGACTTTCAATATGCAGAAAAACTTTACTTAAAAATTCTTGAAAAGGATCCAGAAAATTTCGAAGGACAGTCGTGGCTTGGCTCATTGTATTCTAAGAGTGGTAAATATCAAAGAGCGGCAGAATTGCTGGAAAATGCAAGCAAACAAAAACCGACTAACTTTCAATCCTATTTAAATCTAGGGATACGGACATAGAGAAGTATAATATTCAAATTCAAACAATTATTAATGAATTATCTGGACAATAAAATAACGATTTTCCAGCAATGGAGATCGTTAATGTGAGGTTGAGTCGTACACTGAAAATTTGGAGCAATTGACAAATACCGCTAAATCTTTGATTTAGCTTTTTTAAAGAGAAACTAAATTAAAAAACAATTATTTTGCGAGATGCGGAATTTAAAACTATCTCATTTCAATCCTACACGAACCATATTCTGATCTTTGTGTTTAACTGGGTTCAAAAACGAACAGGAATAAAATAAGTAAAATGGTTATCAAAAAACTCAATAAAAACAATGTTTGGCTATTTGGCTGTTTGGTTTCAATACTAGCGCTGAGTGTTTGGGCTGTATTTCAACCCGGATTTATGAACGCTGATGCAGTTGTCATTTATAGTCAAGCAAAAAATGCGAGTTACCAAGATTGGCACCCACCTATAATGGCATTTACTTTAAAATTATTTTTTGATTTAGGTCTAGGTCTTAAAGAACTGATGCTGATACAGTGTCAATTGGGTTATATTGGCTTATATCTTTCTATCTATCAGCTTCTCAGAATTCTTAAGGTGAATGCGTCAGCTTATACCTCATTTTGGACAATACTAGGTTTTACGCTCCCTTTCTCACCATTTCCTTTTTACGCAATGGGTTTCATAAAAGACTCGTGGTGCATGATTTTTCTGCTCTGGGTAATTGGTTTATCTATCTATTTATATCGCAAAAAGTCAGTTTCTGAAAACCGCTTAAAAAAACATGTTGTTTTGATCAGTATCATTTTTTTTATGGTTTTAACCATTTTAGCACGTCATAATGCCCTCGTTTTATTCCCTATTTATTTGATCATTATCTATGGTATAGGAAAACTAAATAAGATGAAGAAAGCTTCTGTTTTTCTTTATTGTTTCTTACCAATCCTTTTATGGGGATCTTTTAACGAGTATGCTTATCACGTAATAAAAGTTGAACGCCAGTATCCAGAGAGACAGGTTATGTCTGCAGAACTCATTGGGCTATTAAAATTAGATTCTACCAAATGCAGTTCTATGACATATGTTGGTGACTATTTAACTCCCAACTGGAGGGATGCCTATCAGTTTGGTGAAGTTTCTGCCGTAATGCCTTGGGGCTGGAAGCATTCTGTAAAATTTCCTGATTTTGATAGAGACCATCCTGGATTGGAACAGGACTATTACCACTCATTGAAAACTTATCCCTTTTCTATGCTATGGGTTAAAATACGATCCTTTTCTCATATGCTTCACCCGTCTCAGTACAAATACTGGTCTCACCTACAATTAGATAAAAACCAGTATGGACTCCTTCAAAATCAGACTTTTAGTGGTTTTCGTAAAGAATGGATTAATCTTGCTTTAAAACTAAGAGAGCCACTGAACATACTTGTTGCTGATCATCTTTTTTGGTTCGTAATAAATTTTTTAGTATTGCTTACCTTCTGGAGAAAGAAGTATTTGTTAGGAGAATCAAAAGTGTTTTTCTTCTTCTTATTACTAATACCATTTGCCTATTACTTTTCATACCTAATTGCTGCTACAAGTTGGAATTACAGATTTATGTATCCTTCAACTATTTTAATTCAGGTAACTTTCATCTCACTTCTAATAAAATTTATTCAAGACAAAAAAAAGACAATTTCAGCTTAAGAGACCTCCCCAGAGCCTGCCTCGTTCTTGATACAGCGTATGAACGTCCTCTTTAGCTCTATGCCTACTGTGCACATAATTTACCTTTTGGTATGCTTAGAACGAACCAAAGAGGTACTTTCTTACTCAATAAAATCTGCCTTGTAGGCAATTCCTGCTTGGTTTATACAGAGCGTAGTCGAAGTATCAGTACCGAGTTTTGTAGTCGGTAGTTACGCTTTCTTCAATCTTCAAGAATCTTCAGTGCTTCAAGTTCTCAGAAGCAGATATACTTAAATTAATCGTTCCTCTTTCTATCTGTTGAATATTCAATTCTATGTTTATATTTTCCTTTTTACCTCTCCACTGGTACCCATTTTCATCCTTTCTTGGTGCACCAAAAAGAGAATCTGATTCCAATCTTTTAATGATCCCGTCAACTACATTTTGAGCATATTTTTGTTTATTAAAATACGTATCTACTCCTATTTTAAAACAGCGGTTATTCCGAAAACGATAATTGATCACATAGGATTCATCCGCTCTAATTGGAAATTCATATTCAAGATAATTATGGGTTTCTATTGATAAAGCCTCATTTTCTTCTATTTCTTTAAGCGCTTCAATTGTTTTATTCAGACTAGAAACTCGTTGAGAAACGGAGTACAATCTGGTTACTTCGTCATAAGATGTTCCAACCTCTCCACATGCCGCTAAAGTTAACAAGAGTAGAACTCCGAAGAAAGTTTTCATATTTTTAAAATAGGCGTTCTTCTGCATTTAATTAATTTTTTGCTTCAATGTGAATGGAGTCGTTTTCAAACTTATCCGTTAGTTGGGTAACAATGCGTAAGTGGGGCTATAATCATTTTACAAAATAACAATTGAATTCTCCTACTAGATAGGATGTAAATCCTATTTATTTATGAGGGTTATCAATTTACAGGTCTTACCTATTCATGAAATTTGGGAAAAATTTGGTTGTTAATGCGGAAGTTAAAACGATGCATGCGTATAGTGCTCATGGCGATTATCAAGAAATGAGTGCCTATTTAAGCTGTCAAGATCCTTTGAAGGTGAAAGAAATATTTTTAGTCCACGGAAAATGTGACGTGCAACAGTCTTACCGTGAAAAATTAGAAGCAATTGGTTTTAAAAACATAAGAATACCTGCTAAAGATTCGGAATACCTTGTTTAGCTCTATTTTTTGATCATTTAAAAAGATACGGGCTTCCTAACTCTTGTAAAGAGTAAACTCGAAAACATTATGGCCCTCTAATGTACAGTAAAGCCTCCGAAAAAAAAACATTGAAAGGGACACTAAAACTACAGTCGATCCATTATGAAGTCTAGCCTTTCTTTAGGCAAAAGCAAGGAATCATACCCTCTCAATAAAAAAAATCTGTTTACAAAAGAGCTTCCTCCATTTAGTTGCTTATTCAATAAATAGGAATAACTGATCAGTTTCATTTATTTGCTTAGAGAATACCGAAGAGATGAATAGATTTCATCGTAATTTTGAGTTTCAATAATTTTTTGTTTATGAATAAAGAGCTCATCAATTACCTCAATGAAATCAGAAGAAATTTTTCTGGAAACCCATTACGTTCGTCTTCTGTAAAAGAAGATCCTATTGAGCAATTTCAAATTTGGTTAGAAGAGGCGGTAAATTCTCAGTTAATTGATCCCAATGCCATGTCCATTACCACAGTAAATGAAAATGGGCAACCTTCTACTCGAATAGTTTACTTAAGAGGAATCAATGAGAAGGGTTTTGTATTTTACACCAACTACAACAGTAATAAAGGTGTTTCTCTCGCGAACAACAACAAAATAGCGCTGAACTTCTTTTTTCCTGAGTTAGAACGTCAAATCAGAATTGAAGGGGTAGCCGAAAAATTAAGTTCAACCGCTTCTGACACTTATTTTTCTCAACGGCCTAGAGAAAGCCAAATTGGTGCTTGGGCTTCTTCACAAAGTGAGGCCATCAATAATAGAGAGGTCCTTTCTGAAAATGTAAGCGTTTATACCGAAAAATTTAAGGGGGTTACTGTTCCTAGACCACCGCATTGGGGAGGTTATGTTGTGCTTCCTAATAAAATTGAATTTTGGCAAGGAAGACCCAACCGATTGCACGATAGAATCTTGTTTACAAAAACAACTGAGGATTGGAAAATTGAGCGTTTAGCGCCTTAAAGAAAGTGGTTTACACCTCTATTTTAAAACCACAATCGAAATGTCCTTTTGGGCACTCTTTCTTTCCATGTAAGCCACAAGGGCGACAATCCAATTGTTCTTGTACCTCCACAATCGTTTGCTTCTCCGATAAAGGTCCAAAGCCAAATGAAGGAACTGTTGAACAAAAATAAGCCGTAACAGGGGCATTCATGGCAGAAGCAATGTGCAATGGTGCGGAATCGTTTACATAATTCATTTGTGCATGCTCCATTAACGCTGCCGAAGCTAAAAAGGAAAGTTTACCGGATAAATTCACTGCCTTTTTGTGTGTTGAAAGCTGCTTAATTTCTTCACATTGATCGGCATCTACAGGCCCTCCCAACAAATAAATAGTAGTGTCCTCTTTTGTTTTGTTGAGGAGCTTCACCCACTGTTCTTTCGGCAACTCTTTAGTTGCCCAAACAGAAGTTGGCGCCATACAAACGTAGTCGTTCTTTTTATAGGCTTCTACAGCTGTATAATCTTTATCCGTTGGGTGAAGTTTTGGTTTTAATGCCTTTCCATCTGTTAAATGAGTAATCAATTGCTGATTTCTTTCCACCTCATGTGTTCCATCTCCAATGGTGTGTTCAACGCTTTTAGTAAATGAAAATGAGAGTGGGTTTTTCTTAAAGCCTAATTTTTCTTTAGCTCCAGAAAAAGCAGTAATCATTCCGCTTGAAGCAAAACGTTGCAGGTTCACCACAACATCATATCGTTGCTGTTTTACTCGTATTGATAGGGCTTTGAGGTGCGCATATTTCTTTTCTTTTTTATCCCAAATAAGAACTTCATTGAGATAAGGATGATCAACTAATAACCCTTCATTGCCTTTTCTTACTAAAAAGTCAATTTTTGTTGCAGGGTAAAATTGATGTAACTTTTCTAACAAGGCTGTTGCTAAAATTACATCGCCAATAAAAGCGGTTTGTATGATTAATATTTTGTTCAAAGCATATTTTTTTTACATTCCTTAAGATTACTTTAGCAATGAATAAATGCTATACGGCAACATCATATTCTCTTAAGGCGTCATTTAATGATGTTTTTAAATCTGTACTGGCCTTTCTTTTTCCAATAATTAATGCACAAGGAACATTAAAACTACCTGCAGGAAATTCTTTGGTGTATGAACCTGGAATTACTACAGAACGTTCAGGTACTTCGCCCTTATATTCGATAGGGGCATCTCCAGTAACGTCAATAATCTTAGTAGATTTGGTTAACACAACATTTGCCCCTAAAACGGCTTCTTTTCTCACTCTTATTCCTTCAACAACGATGCACCTTGACCCTACAAAGCAACCGTCTTCTATCACTACTGGTGCAGCTTGTAAAGGTTCTAAAACCCCACCTATTCCAACTCCTCCACTCAAATGAACAGCTTTACCAATTTGCGCACAAGAACCAACTGTTGCCCAAGTATCTACCATTGTTCCTGCATCTACATAAGCTCCAATATTTACATAAGAAGGCATCATGATCACTCCTTTGGCAAGGTATGCTCCATATCTTGCTACGGCATGCGGAACAACTCGAACTCCTAAGGCTGCGTAATTTGTTTTTAATTTCATTTTATCATGAAACTCAAACGGTCCAACTTCAATTGTTTCCATTTTTTGAATGGGGAAATAAAGTACCACCGCTTTTTTTACCCATTCGTTCACTTTCCAATTCTCGCCATCGGGTTCCGCAACTCTTAAGCTTCCTTTATCCAACAATTCAATAACTTCTCTAATTGCGTGTTGAGTTTCTTTCGTTTTTAAAAGTTCCCGATTATTCCAAGCTTCTTCAATTTTTAGTCTTAATACTTCCATTTTATTTTCTTTTAATGGTGAGCTGAAATCAGCTTTTCTAAAATAGCTGTGCTCCCCTCCCATGTGTAATTTTCTTTTACAAACTGATATCCTTTTTCTCCTAATTGCTGTTGATACTTTACATCATTGATCAGCATTAAGATATTGTTTTTATATTCTTCTTCATTACTGCCAATTAATATATTTTTTTGATGAGTTGCCCCTAGCGCATTGTTTGCCAATTGAGAGGTAATGCAAGGCAACTTCATGGCCATAGCTTCTAGCAATTTATTTTGTAGCCCTGTTCCTATCTGCATCGGAGCTATAAATATTTTAGACTTTTTATAGTACAATGAAATGTCTTTTACCCAACCTGTAACCGTCACTTGATCAGATTTTAGTTTTAAAACTTTCGCGGCTGGTTCGGCACCAACAATCAATAATTTTAGTTCAGGATTTGCTTTCCACACCAAAGGCATCACATTCTTTACCAGGTAAACAACGCTTTCTACATTGGGAGGATAGCCCATATTTCCTGTGAAAATTAAATCATATTCTTTTGTTAATTCGCCATGTTTAAAGAGCTTATAATCTACCCCATTTTTAACAATGCTAATTTCCTCATTTTTAAGGTGAACAATTAACGCTCTATCTTGTGCGGAGATAATCGTGTGGTGATCAAAGTCATCAAAAACAAAGTGCTCGTACTTTTTTAATCGTAAAGCTTCTATTTGTAATGCCCATCGGATATAAAATGGGGCATTCTCTATCCTTCTTTCCATACCTCTTGCTAAGGCATCCATATAATCTAATGTTTTAGGGGTTTTAGAATGACGGACGTATTCTGCTACTCTAATTAACTGACAATAAATATGAGCTGGTTTATACTTGACAAGAAATTGGTCAATTTTATGTTGAGCACTCTTGTTATAAAAATAAGCGACCTGTAAGGATTGCTCTGAAAAAAACAAACACTTAATGAGGTTGACATAAATTTTAAACTTAGAAAGCCTTATGACTTCAATTGCAGTACAATATTTAGACAATTCATCAATAGATGATTGTGCTACTTTTTTAGCTGAAAGAGCACAAAGGATAACTTCATGTTTTTTTGACAATTCCTTTATTTGATTAAAGCCACGCAATTTATCCCCTTTTTCAAGAGGGTAAGGAAATCGAGAAAGTAAAACAAATATCTTCATTCGTTATTTAGTTTTTCACAAAAAGCAATGAGTTGACTTATAATTGCAGAATTATCATACTCATTTTTCATCAATTGTCTGGCTGCTTCACCTATTCTAAGTTGTTCTTCTTGGTGTTCAAGATAATAATTAATTTCATCAGAAAACGCTGTTGGTGTATTTGCAATCACAATATTTTTTTTATCGGTATAGTTAATTCCACTGGCTCCTATAGCAGTGGTAATTACTAATTTTCCCAATACCATTCCTTCAATTATTTTAATTCGCATTCCGCTACCCGTAAGCAATGGAACTACCATAATGTGGTTACTATTGATAAAATCTACGGCACTTTCCACCTCTCCTAAAACTTTAACATTAAGCGACTTCACCTCTTTTAACCAGCTAGGCATTCCTCTTCCTGCTAAATTTAATTCCGCATCCCTATGTTTTTGAGCTACAGCTTTCCATACATTTTCTAACAACCATTTTATTCCAATTTGATTGGGTCCCCAATCCATACTTCCAATGTGAAAAACTTTGGAACCCGCATGTGGTGTTTCATAGTTATAATCCGATAAATTGATGCCAAAGGGAATGGTTATCATTGGTACTTTAGCGCCCAGCTCCATCAGTCGGTTTTTATCTAGATCAGTAATGGGAGCTATTCCATCTACTTTTTGGATGTTTTCTATTTCGGCTTTTTTTAATCGTTTCGCTAAGAAATTAAGATACCATCTTTTTAATCCTTTTTCCTTTTTAGCATTTAATTCCCAAATATCATGCTCTACGTTTTGAGCCTGATAAACAATTTTTACATTGCTGATCGCTCTTATCGCTTCAATATAACCGGTAACAAAGAAAGTTTCAAGAAGTACGATATCGTATTTTTTTTCTTGGAGTTCCTTTGCAATAAGGTTTTCAAAATCTATATTATAAAAACGTTCTAAGTTATAAGATTTTGAGGAAAAAAAATTGGTCAACACGCCCCATGGAGTTACTTTAGTATCTATAAAAACTTGCTCTATTCCTGTGTTTTCCAAATAAGAAAGTGGCATTTTTTCTTTTTGAAACGGATGTTTGGGGGTACTAATTGTTAGGACTTTAACCTCTATTTTATGATCCAAAAAACCTTGGGTAATTGCATGCATCGCTTTACAACCTCCATCTACCTCTGGAAAAGGCGGCTTTAAACAGATTTGTAGGACTCTCATTTTCTTTCTTTCTTCTTGATGAGTTGACTAAAAAAGGAAACGTAAGAAGCGATGTTAAATAGCTCTGAATCTTTCGTTGCTTTATAGGTAAAGAACAATCCTAAAGGTAATAATAATGCTGATGACATCCACATTCCTTCATAAGGAAGTAAGACTTCTTCTTTCACCATTTTTTCTCCAACAATAGAGGTGATCCAAAAGATGACAAAAAATACCACAGAAATGACAACAGGCATTCCCAACCCTCCTTTTTTAACGATTGCTCCTAATGGTGCCCCAATTAAAAACATGATAAAACACGCTAAAGAAAAGGCATATTTTCTATGCCATTCAATTTTCATTCTGATGACATCGCGTCTTTTTATTTCTATTTGTGTTGCTGCAGCACTTGATCTCCCCTTATTGGTTCGCATATTATTAATTGCAATGCCATAGATTTGATCAGACTCTGCCTTGTCCATATTTTTTAGATATTTATCTCTCCTCAAAATTGTTTGGCTAAGAGCTAGCTTTCCATCATAAATAGAATCATTAAACAAATAATTTGTGCGAATCAATTCTGTATATTCCTTTACATGAATTTGATTCTTTAAGGTTAGTGTGTCAATACTGTTATTTAGTTGTTTTAAATTATACAATCTGTAATCATGCTTAAAAGCATCTTCATCTGTTCTACTAAAACTAAACCCATCTAAATCAATTCTAATTAAATTTTCGTCAAAAGAAAAACGAGATAAGGGATAAACTTTATGGATCTTATTTTCTGTTTTATCATGGTAATCGGTTCCATGAAAAAGGCGAATAGAAAAATAAGATTCATCTTCTGCCATTTTCATAATTGCAGAATCGGCTATTGTTAGCCTTCTGTTACCAACAAGACTGGTGTGATTATAAATCATCACCTCCTTTAACATTTCATCGCCATTTTTGAGTTTAACCTTATCCATAACTCTAATGGTATAGCCTTCTATCTCATTATAAAAAACGCCTGACTTAATGTTTACTGCAGGTTTTTTGTTTCTAATATCATGTAAGAGCGAATAAAACTTGGCATTGGCTATTGGAATAATATAATTTGAAAACAGAAAGGCCCCTAAACTAATCCCTACCATTAATAAGGCCAATGGTCGCATTACACGCTGTAAGGAGATGCCTGCAGCTTTGAAAGAGACCAACTCGAAATGCTCTCCCAAATTTCCAAAGGTCATAATAGAGGCTAAAAGAACTGCCAATGGCAAAGCTAAAGGCACCATATTGGAGGAGGCATAAAAGAGAAATTCCACAATAATTCCCCCATCAATACCTTTACCCAACATCTCGTCTACCCATAACCAGATGAATTGCATTAACAAGACAAAAACAGATATAAAAAATGTTAAAATGAAGGGTCCAATAAAGGACAGCAATATGAATTTGGTTAGTTTCTTCACGCAGATTTTTATAGCGGCAAATATAGTTAATCCATCTTGTTATGGCTAACGCTAAACATGGAAAAGTAGTATCTTCTCTACGAAAAATCGCTACTTCAAATGAAGTAGCGATTTTTGCAAGTGAAATTTTTAACTTTTTACTTTTTCTAAAAAAAATGAAAAAATAAAAGATGCCTCAATAAAAATTGGATCTATTTAAATTGGTTGGAGACGATTAACTCTTTTGTTCCGTGTCCCCAAGTATAAAACCCTTCACCAGACTTAATGCCCATTTTATTTGCGGCAACCATATTTACCAACAATGGGCAGGGAGCGTATTTAGGGTTTCCAAATCCATCATGCATAACATTTAAAATAGAAAGACAGACATCTAATCCAATAAAATCAGCCAATTGTAAGGGTCCCATTGGATGAGCCATGCCTAATTTCATTACGGTATCAATTTCTGCAACTCCAGCAACACCTTCATGCAAAGTAATAATAGCCTCATTAATCATAGGCATTAAAATTCTATTGGCTACAAAACCTGGGTAATCATTTACCTCTGTTGGAGTTTTCCCTAATTGCTTAGATAAATCCATAATAGTGTTTGTTACCTCATCTGAAGTTGAATATCCTCTAATAATCTCTACCAATTTCATAATGGGTACAGGGTTCATAAAATGCATTCCAATTACCTGATCAGGTCTGCTGGTTACTGCAGCTATCTGTGTAATCGAAATGGAAGAGGTATTGGTTGCTAAAATAACATCATCAGCTGTTGCTTGATCCATGGATTTAAAAATCTTCAATTTTAACTCCAAGTTTTCTGTTGCTGCTTCTACTACTAATTGAACATCAGCAACACCTGCATTCATCTCTGTGAATGTGTTCAGGTTGGCTATTGTATTCTTTTTATCGGTTGCTGATATTTTCTCTTTGGCAACCATTCTATCTAAATTCTTAGTGATTGTTGCGATTGCTTTATCTAAAGCTTCTTGAGAAATATCAATTAAGTTGACTTCAAATCCACTTTGAGCGAATGTGTGAGCAATACCATTCCCCATTGTTCCTGCACCTATTACTGCTACTTTTTTCATCTATATATTGATTTTGTAAAGTTTGTAAAGTCAAAAGTTATCGAGTCTTTTTCTCTTGCCTCATTTTTGTAATTCCTTTTATCCGTGTTTCGCGGCTAAATATCTTTCTGCTTCTAAAGCTGCCATACAACCTGTTCCTGCTGCTGTAATTGCTTGTCTATACGTTTTATCAGCGGCATCTCCTGATACAAATACGCCATTCACATTTGTTTTAGCCGTTCCTGGTTCAGCATACTCAATGTATCCTGCAGCATCTAAATGGATGTACTCTTTAAATATTGCTGTATTGGGATCGTGACCAATAGCTACGAAGAACCCTGTACAAGGAATGTCTTTTATTTCGCCAGTTTTGTTATTTTTAACTCTTGTTCCTGTTACTAAATCATTTTCTCCTAACACTTCTTCTGTTTCTGTATTAAAAAGGATTTCAATATTTTTAGTATTCTTTACTCTTTCTGCCATTATTTTAGAGGCTCTAAACTCATCCCTTCTCACTAACATCGTTACTTTTTCACAAATGTTAGACAAGTAATGTGCTTCTTCACATGCAGAATCTCCTGCACCTACAATAACGGTTTCTTGTCCTCTATAAAAGAAACCATCACAAACTGCACAAGCAGAAACTCCTCCTCCAGCTTTTAAATAATGTTGCTCAGAAGCTAATCCTAAATACCTTGCGGAAGCTCCTGTAGAAATAACGATTGTTTCTGCATGAATTTCTTTTTTATCTTCAATCCATACTTTATGAACATCACCACTAAAATCAACTTTAGTTACCCAACCGTTTCTGATATCTGCATCAAATCGTTTGGCTTGAGCTTCTAATTGTATCATCATTTCTGGTCCTGTAACACCATCGGCATAACCAGGGAAGTTTTCTACTTCATTGGTAGTTGTTAATTGACCTCCTGGCTGCATTCCTTGATACAATACTGGAGCCATATTGGCTCTAGCTGCATATATTGCAGCAGTATATCCTGCGGGTCCTGAACCTATAATTAAACACTTTACTTTTTCTATTTCTTCTGACATATTCTTAAAATTTAGAAATGCAAATTTAGAATTATTTAAATGGATACCAAAGGCAATATTGTATGCAAAAAATAATTTAACGATTTTTAATTTTAAACAAAGTGAGACCGTTGCGAGGATAGCATTCCAATAATGAGCTAAAAAATGTCACCTACATATCTATTAATCAGCAGTATATTGTATTTTAAATATATGGCATTAGAGCTAATTAAGGTCGGGAATCAAGATATTATCCTCAAAAAACAAAAAAATAACACTAAAAATCGTTAAAAATAGAAGCTGAAAATCGATGTTTATTAGCAATCGACCTTCACAACGACCTTAACCTAACTGATGATCATACTTTAAATGAATTAACAACTAACTATTACTCTTTTTCATGAATAAAAAAGCCATTCTTCTCTGCGTATTATTGTTCTGTTTTACAATTGCTCAAACACAAAATATAACTCATAATTGGTCAACCAGTGCTGGTTATTTCAATGGGCCTAGTAAAACCGTAGATGGAGTTGTTGACAACTCAGACAATGTATATGTATTAGGAACTTTTGAAGGGCAACAAATTACTTTTGGCAGTACAACTCTTAACAACAGTGGTCAAATCGATATTTTTTTAGTTAAATATGACTACAATGGAAATGTAATCTGGGCCAAAAGTTTTGGAAACATAGGAAACGACACCCCTACAGCTATGGAAATCGATCAAAACGGATCCTTATTAATTACGGGACATTTTAGTAGTCAAAACCTAACATTTGGTTCAACTACACTACAAACGAATGGTGCTAAAGATATCTTTATCGTTAAAATAGATAATTCAGGCAGTGTTCTTTGGGCCAAAAGCGCTGGTGGTAATCTTGATGATATCAGTAATGGTGTTGCCGTGCATGAGAACAACATCTACATTACTGGTAATTTTACAAGTAACACCCTTTCTTTCGGAACAAAAACGGTGAGTAAAAGTGCTGCTTTAGCGGATATATTTATTGCTAGTTATGATGATTTAGGCAATGATATATGGGCAATTAACTCCAATTCTAACATTGCCAATAAAAGTTCTAGAACCAATGATATAATTGTTGACAATCAAAATAACATTGTGATCATCGGAAGTCTTGATGCTAATTATGCCCCTAGAAGTTACATCAATTTTGGCAATGATACCATTTTCAATAACTCGCCATACTCTTCTGAACGTGTAGTTTTTATTGCCAAATTTCAAAGCAATGGAAATTTCATTATGAGTAAAAGTGACTCCCTTAATACAGAAGCACTTTCAATTTCGGTAGACACACATAATAATTATTATTTAAGTTTATTAAAAGCTCAATATATATTTATTGGTACTACTTCCTACTACTCTTCTTTAATAAAACTATCCTCTAATCTTGATCAAAAATGGAAGAAAGAATTCAATTCTGGAACAAATAGATGTACTGATATTGTTGTGGATGAAGATAAGGTTTATGCAACGGGTTATTGTTCTAGTGGCGTTATCAATTTTGAAACAGATACCATTAGCGCCTCTTCATTTAACGATGGGTATGCCAATATTTTTTTAGTGAGTTACGACACCTCAGGCACTGAAAATTGGGTGGAAAATTATGAAGGCTATATAACCGATAAAAGTAGTCGAGTTATTCCCTACTCAAATCGTAATTTATGCTTAATCGGATATTATGAAAGTGCAAACCTACTGTTCGATAATAATTTATTGACAAATACAAATGATGAAGGAGCTTACGAGTCACATTTTGGCGATCCTTTATATTGGCGTTATTCAAACGTATTTATTACACAAATGAATAATATATCTGTAGGCATAAATGAATTAGAAAAAAATAAATCAACAATTTATCCCAACCCTTCTTCCGGATTATTTTCTATTTCTAGTAACGAAAACATACATTACTTAGAAATACTAGATGGTATTGGAAAGGTGATTATGAAAAAAGAAAACATTAATAGAAAAACCACCACTATCAATCTATATCCAGCAGCTAAAGGAGTTTATTTCATTAAAAAAACCAACAGTAATGGTGCTTCTTCTTTAAATAAAATAATCATTTATTAATGCTAAAAATAAAAATCGTCATATTCACCTTATTTTTAACAACTAGTGTTTGTTCTCAAGTTTATATCAATGAGTTTTTGGCTTCAAATATTTCTGCTACTGTAGATACTTCAGATTATCTTACTACATCAGATTGGATAGAATTGTACAATGCAGGAAATCAGCCTGTTGATTTAAGTGGATATTACATCACCGACAATAGAAATAACGTAGAAAAATGGGCCATTCCTTCAGGCGTCTCAATTCCTGCAAATGGTTATCTATTGTTTTGGGCTGATGGGAAAGACAAAATACCAGGAGACCAAGACTCCATAACTTATACAAACACCACTAATATTACAATAGCTGATTATCACCTCAGCTTTAAATTGAGCAGTGAAGGTGAATTCATTGGACTTTATTCTCCTCATTTAAACAGTGTAGATACTGTCAGTTATGGAAAACAGGCTGCTAATATTTCTTTCGGAAGAAAGGTTAACCCTCCGTACGATTTTGCATTTTTAGCAGAACCAACTCCTCTTCAACAAAATGCTAACAGTGCAGCATCAAATTATGTGGCTACAAAAGACCCTACATTTTCTATTCATGGTGGAAGGTATCCAAATGCACAACTCTTAACGATTAATCATAGTTCTCCTAATGTTCAGATTTATTATACCACAGATGGATCAATTCCCAGCTCGAACAATTCAAACTTGTACACTTCTCCTCTTAACATAAGTTTCACACAAACCATTCGTTGCAAAGCTTTTATTAACAACCAATTACCTTCTAACACAAGCACTCAAACCTACTTAATTAATGAAAACATTACGCTTCCAACCCTTGCAATATCAACCAATCATGCTGAATTGTGGAGTTTCGATTTTGGTATCTTTCAAAAAAGTCTAAAAAATAGAGCGGTACCAATTTCTATTGAATATTTTAATCCTTCAGGAAACAAAGAGTTTGGCTTTGATGCAGGAATGAAAATTTTTGGAACAACCATATATCAATTGCAACAAAAACCAATGGCCATACAAATAAAAGGAAAGTATGGAACGGACTTTTTATCTTATCAATTATTTGACAATAAAAAGCTTTTCAATTTCAAAAATTTTTCTCTTAGAAATGGCGGAAACGATAATGGTCAAACACTTTTTACTGATGGCTTAATCACCAGTTTAGTCGCTAATAAAATGGATATTGATTATCAAGCTTACCAACCTACTCTCGTTTTTATTAATGGCCAGTATTGGGGAGTCTACAATATTCGGGAGAAACTAAATGATGATTATCTAGCCACCAACAACTCCCTTAACCCTTCTCACCTTACGATCTTAGAAAACAATGCTGAAATAAATGTTGGAGATAACGATGAATACAATGGCTTATTAAATTTTGTAAGAAATAATGATTTGTCTTTACCTGCTAATTACAATGTGCTAAAAGCCAACCTAGATATTAATGAATACATCAATTATAAAATCACAAAGATGTATATGGGATATTGGCTGGCTGATTTGAACAATAAATACTGGAAAGGTTCATCACCTCATGAAAAATGGCGTTGGATATTGTTTGATTTAGAACATTCTTTTGGTAAAAATGGCAGTGATGATTGTCATGAAAATACATTGGTAAAAATTAGTACACTTAATGATACTTTACCTGAATGGTCAACTATTCTACTTACAAAATTAATGGATAATTCTTCTTTTAAAAATGAATTTATCCAACGGTCGGCCTCTTATCTCAATACCTTGTTTAAAACCGAAACTGTTTTAAATACCATTGACAGCCTAAGTACCAAGTTAGCACCAGAAATGCCAAGACATATCAGTAAATGGAGCTCTGACCCCTTCGCGATTCCTTCTATTGGTAGTTGGCATTCTAATATAACTATTTTGAAATCTTATGCTCAATGTCGCCCCAACGAAGTAAGAAAACACATTATGGAACGATTTTCCATTGCCGATACATTTCAAGTTTCTATTCAAATTCCTGCAGAAGATACTGGAAAAATATTCATTAATAATGTGCAAATTATGGATACCCTTTTTACAGGAACTTATTTTTCGAATATTCCATTAACACTAAGGGCGGTTCCCGGATTTGGGTACCAATTCACCGAATGGTTAAACATAACACCTAACGACACACTCTCACTAACCCTCACTCAAGATACAATCCTAAAACCGGTATTTAATGCGAATCCAACTGAAAATATTCTTCCTACACATATTTCCAGTAATACATTAATAACTCAACTAGAAAGTCCTTATTTAGCGATGTCCGATTTAATCGTAGATTCTAATGTTACATTAACCTTAGCGCCAGGTGCCGAAATACGAATGGCTGATGAGACCAATATTATCGTGTATGGAAGTTTAATTACGAATGGAACCGAGCTTAATAAAGCAATTATTCGATCTAATCCTCATGAAAAAGCGAGAAGGCCATGTTACAATACAACACCACGATGGGGAGCGCTAAATATTCATGAGGCAACGGATACAAGTAGGCTTTCTAATTTAATTCTCAGCAATACTTCTTTCGGGAAAAATAGATTGATCCATAAAGCTGGTATTTCTGCTTACAAATCAAACGTATTGATAGATAGTATCGAAATTAAAGATGCCTATCAACCATTTTATTCGGAATATGGTTCGGTAAGCATTCAAAACTCTATCCTCAACACTCATTTATCAACAGACGTTATCCATGTTAAATATGCCGATTCAGTATTGGTTAAAAATTGCACGATTAAGGGAAATGATGCTGAAGATACAGATGCTATCGATTTTGACGGGGTGAATAACGGAGCAATTATCAATAATAAAATCTACAATTTTTTTGGATATAACAGCGATGGAATTGATTTAGGCGAAAATTCTATGAACATTTTAATTGCTAAGAATAAAATTTTTAATTGTGCTGACAAAGGCATCTCAATAGGTCAAGGCTCTACAGCAAATGTAGCACACAATGTAATTTACAATTGTTCGCAAGGTCTTGGAATTAAGGATAGTAATTCTTTTGCAAACATCGATCACAATACTTTTTTTCAAAATGATTACGCAATTGCAAGTTTTGAAAAAAATCTTGCTCAGGGAGGCGGAAACGTAGTCATTCAAAATTCTATTTTAGCAGGTTCTCATTTTTCATCCTATTTTGTTGATGAGATCTCTACTATAAACATTGCCTACAGTCTTTCCAACACAGAAGATCTCACAAATCTGGGAACAGGAATAGTGTTTGATGCCCCTCAATTTGCAAATGCTGGGTTAAGGAATTTCGAACTTAAAACCACTTCACCTTGCATCGATACTGGAAACCCCTTAAGTCTTCTTGATTCAAATAACACGATTACCGATATGGGGGCTTATTATACACACATTCCAGATACAATGAATACGATCATCATTAATGAAATTAACTACAAATCTCTTTCAACCCTTAATTCTGAAGACTGGATAGAACTATACAACTATGGTAACAATGTAGTAGATCTTTCAGGCTGGAATTTTACGAATAAGAACGCAACTAATGTTTATACTTTTGAAGAAAATCTTTATTTATTACCGCATCATTTTTTAATACTGTGCAACGACACCAACCTTTTCAACGACCAATATGCGAATACTTTTCAAAGCGTAGGTAATTTCTCTTTTAATTTGGAATCTACAGATCAATTAAAATTATTTAATGCCGACATGGAGCTAATTTATTTCATTTCTTACAGCAATAAAACTCTATGGTCCGATCAAGCAAACGGAAAAGGTTGTACATTAGAATTAGATGCTACACATATAGATTATAGTGTTCCTTTCAATTGGCATCAAAGTAACATCACCCAAGGAACACCTGGAGAATACAATAGCGAGCCCAATCCTCTTCGCAATTTATTCATTAACGAATTTATGGCAAACAACACACAAACATACTCTTTGGATGATGAAACCTATGAAGACTGGATCGAAATTTACAATGGGAATAGTAATTCCATAGACATAGGAGGCTTGTTTTTAACTGATGATTTTCAAAAAAAGAGCTTATGGCAAATCCCTAGGGGTCGTCCAGATTCTACGACGATCCCACCTAATGGACACCTTGTCTTACTGGCAGATAAACACCCCTTCAAAGGGGTATTACACTTGAACTTTAAATTAGATAGAGATGGTGACCAAATTGGTTTGTCCCAGCTCATTGAAAGAGACGAGATCCTATTAGATTCCACCAACTTTTCAATACAAAAAGAAAACATAACTTTTGGGAGGTTTCCTGATGGAAGTTCTAACTGGAACGCACTGTATCCTACTCCAAATTCTAGTAATGTTCTATTCGAATCATTTTCGCTAACCAATCTCACAATTTATCCTAACCCCAGCAGAAATTACCTAAATATAGCTATCAAAAACGCAATGGAGCACAAGGTATCCATAGAACTTTATAATTCATCTGGACAATTGATTCTCAAGAAAAAATTTAAATACCTTTTTAATAAAACGATTCAGCGTTTTGACTTATCGACCATCAGTAATGGATCGTACCTCCTAAAAGTTATTTCTAAAGATGAAATAATTGTAAAAAAGATAATAAAGGTTCCCGTTAAATAACCCGTTATTATTTTACCAGAACTTAATTCTACTCATCAATTTCAATCCACTTCGCCATAATAGATCTAATAGAAATCAGGAATGCCTAAAACATTTAGTGGAACTAGGGTTTGCTTATAAAAGAGAATTTTAGACATTAATGAATTGGTTTTTTTTAAAGAGTAAGTTCATTATTTGTTTAAATCGCTCAACTTGTCTTCTAAATTCAAGTGAGCATGTTTTAGATAGCCCTGAGGATGAAAAAATAAGTCCAGAAATTTTGATTTTTGGGTAGTTTATCAAATTCATCACAATCAAGCATAAGTATTTATTACATCGGTATTTTTATTGACAAGTTTCATTTTCTATTTAATAGGATTAGTCAAACAACTTAGGCTTCTTAAAATTGTTTCTAATGGTGAAATTGGAGAAATTACGCTTTCACGAAGTAAAAAACTTGATA